>NZ_JBFIIH010000139.1:0-9685 GCF_041601355.1 Neptunomonas sp. | reverse complement strand
CGAGCGGCTGTTTTTGGCCATACCGCACCTGATTGGCGGGCATTGTCTGATGAGAGTAAAGCCGATTATATCGGTTTACTCAGTCCGGATGAGCTTATCCGGCCCGCAGATATAGAGGAGTGGCCTGATTTTAGCGTGCTGGCACCGCTTTACCCTGAACGCCATAGTGGCAGTTCGGATATTTCAAAAGTACATAGGGCTGCTACCGTTGAAGAAATTGTAGCCGCCGCTAATGGTGCTGCGCAGGGTGCAGCAGCAATGGCCATGCATAAAGCGGCTAATGCGGGTAGCGGTGTAGTAATGGCCGGTGGTCAGATCGCTGAAACAGCCATGAATATGGCGCGCGAAAGTGCTGAAGGGATGAGTGAGGTGGCTAATCTGGCGGTTAATGAAGTAACTCAACGTGTGCGCACGCTAATAGATGCGCAGGGCCAATCGTTACAAGCGTTACAATTATCTGCCTCAAATTTAATAAATCACACCGCATTGGATTTTGCGCGACAGGTCATCGGTGATCGCATTGCTGGATTGCCTGAACGTGTTCAGGCTTTGACGGCACAAGGACTGACTGACCCTGTAGCGATAGCGCGTGCCGTTTTAGCCGATCTTGCTGATGCTATCGCCCCCGAGAATGGAGGCGTCCCACTAGCTGTGTTGCCTAATCTGCAACCGGTCTGGAATGAAGCCGTTGACTCTGTAATAGATACTATCTCAACGGTTCAGAACGAACTTGAAGATGATCAGTCTCCGCCAAACTGGTTTTCTGTCGGAGAAGGGGCACTAGAGGGCGCTGCAACTGCACTTGATAAAGTCGCTAATTCGCTTGCTGACCTTGAACCAGATTTCGACCTGAGCAGTGATACGCCTGCTTCTATTGTGGGAGAAGTCGTTGCGAAGTTAAGAGATGCCATAGGAGAGGAACTCAGCGGTGATCAATTCACCGATCTGCTGAATCTTGCCAGTGTTTTTGGCAGTGTTCAGGATTGGACAGCGTCACTGTTTGATGCCGGCGGAGCAGTAGGCGAATCGTTACTTAAATTGCAGCAGAACATTACCAACTCTGCTGGCGTGATGTTTGCCAAACTAGGCCAGGACGTGGCGAAAATGGCACAAGAGGCGCAGTCAGGTATCGGCGGTACGGCTGCACTGCTAAATCCGGCACAAGCGTTGGCTGCACTCAATGATGCCGCAGTTGAAATGCGTCAACAGTCTCGTCACGCCGGGGTGGCTGCCTTGAGTGCTGCAGCGACAGCCGACGTCGCTGCGCTGGTAACCACAGCGGTCACTATCGCACAGAATTTACCTCCTCCGTTTCCGGCAGCAACGCCTGATAGCATGGCCGAAATAGCACGTCACTTTGCCGCTATGGGCGTAGCACGTGCCGGTGGTAGTCCGGTAAGTGAAGCCGCGGCAGATAGTGTTGGGAATGATATGTTGGCGAAAATCGAGTCTCTTATGCCTGCATCACTGCAGGCACCTGTTGAGTTTGCAGAGCAATTGTTGCCGCTATTGGGTGATGTTGATGATCTGCTCAGTGCACCTCGTAATGGTGCTGAATCCGCATATCAACGCATTGTTGCTGATGTTGAGCGTGCGCTTGTTGGTAAAGTAGTGAGTGTTTCTACGCGACGCGCTCCATTGGTCCGTTCCCCGGATAGTATTGATCTGAGTCGGGTACACGACTCAGTGGTAGCAGGAAGTTGGGCATTATTGTCAGTACCTGATTCAACCGAGCTGTACCGGATTAATAGTGCAGTGGTGGCCAGCCGGGCAGAGTATCTGATGTCTGGACAAACCACGCGGATCGAACTTGAGGGTGAAATGTCGGACGGACGTTTGCCGCCAGAGTTTGAGCACGCCGTGCGTAGTTTGTCCGTGCATGTGAACAGTGAGCAACTCCCGTTGGCTGAAGTGCCCCTGAGTTATCCTGTGTATGGTGAGCGCATTGCGCTGGCAGGTCATGTGGAGGGACTCGTTGCAGGACAGCCTCTGGCACTGAGCGGTAAACGACAGCGTGTCATCATGGTACGGGGAATCAGCAATCGGATTCTTAGCTGTGACGATGGTAGTCAGCGTCTGTTGGTCGAAGGCGATAGCTTGTTAATGATGAAAGCACCTGAACATCTGACGGGTGAGACAACTCATTATCTACCTGCGCAGGATTTTGCCCGGTTACTCGGTAAACGCAACATATGGTTCCGTTTGACCTTACAGGACCGTGATGGCTGTGTTGGTCAGGTTTCACTCAGAGGATCAGAAATCGCATTGGAAAAAGCACATAAAGATGATGCGTTGGTGGCTGAAATCATTTTTCTTGTCGATAGCGATGAGGCGATTACTCAAGATCGTAACCGTAATTATCTGAAGCTTACGGCATCAACGCAGCAGTGCTATGAAAGAATCAGTGCGCGTATTAACGCCAATGTTGTGCCTGCCACTCAGGGTGAAACGGTGGCCAATACTATACTGGGTAGTGGCAATGGTAGCGCTATTAATCAGCATTTTACCTTAACGCAAACACCGCTGACATTTGTAAGCGCCAATACACCCACCGGTCGAACTTCTACTTTACAGGTTAGGGTTGACGATGTGCTTTGGTCTGAAGTGCCTATGCTGCATGGTGCTGAATCCGATGCGCGAGTGTATGAGATTAATCAGGATGATACTGCGCACACCACCCTTCAGTTTGGCGATGGCATTGAAGGTGCTCGCTTGCCCAGTGGTGAGAGTAATTTGCGTGTTAGTTATCGCAAGGGTATCGGCTTAGCGGGTAATGTTGATGCAGGAACGCTGACAACCTTATTGTCCCGACCGCTGGGCGTGAGTGAGGCGGTTAATCCTGTTGCGGCAACAGGAGGAGAAGATGCCGAGCCCTTATCACGTGCTCGGGATAACGCCCCATTGACTGTCCTGACGCTTGATCGGGTGGTGTCTGTTGAGGATTACGCAAACTTTGCCCGTGCTTTTGCAGGGGTCGATAAAGCACATGCCCTATGGGTTCCGGCGGGACCTGCACGGGGAATGTTTCTCAGTATAGCCGGTGTTGATGGTGCGATGGTGCCAGAAACCAGTGAAACATTTAAGAATCTTCTGGGTGCTTTACAGACATATGGTGATCCGCAGATACCGCTGCGTATGACTAACTATATTGATACGCGCTTTCGTTGCCGCTTATCCATCAAGGTTCAGGATGATTATGAAATTGAAACGGTAATTGATAACGTCGGTGCAGCAATACGCAGCCACTTTGGTTTTGCACAACGACGGTTTGGGCAGACGGTATCGGCGGATGAGGTGGTCGCGGTAGCACAAGCGGTGCATGGTATTGTAGGCGTTCATATTACCCGGTTGTATCGCGCGGGTGATCCACTACCAGCCAACGTTATACCCCGGTTATTTGCACGTTTACCTGTGGCATCACTGAGCAGTTTGCCGCTCGCCGCCGAGCTGCTGACAGTTGATGAAAATGCGATTCAACTGGAGGTGTTACCATGAGTTTCGATACGCAGGCATTATTCGCGCTTTTACCGGCCATCCATCGCATCCGGGATGCTGAAATGGCTCAAGCTAACGGTCTTGAACGAGGTCCGTTGGAAGAGCTTATAGGTGTGTTAGCAGAACAGATCAGTGTCGCTGATGAGAGTCTGGAACAGCTCTATGATGATCTGTTTATTGAGACATGTGCTGAATGGGTCGTGCCTTATATCGGTGATCTGATTGGCTATCAGAGCTTACATAATGTGGTTGCCAAGGTCGCAAGTTCGCGGGCAGAAGTTGCACATACGATCGCTTTGCGCCGTCGTAAAGGCACGGCACTGGTCCTTGAGCAATTAGCCCGCGATGTAACCGGCTGGGATGCACGTGCGGTTGAATACTTCCAGCGATTAAATACCACCCAGTATATGAATCATCCACGCTTAGGTAATCTGCAATCGCCAGATTTACGCAAAGGAGACGCTCTGGAGTGGACAGGGAGTGCTTTCGAAACCGCCAATCGTACCGTCAATGTTCGCCGGATTGAGTCTTCAGGACGGCATAATATCCCTAACGTTGGATTACATCTGTGGCGGATTCAGGCGTATCCACGCACCTTGTCTGCGGCACACAGAGAAGGCCCGCATCGTTATCGGATTAACCCGCTTGGGTTTGATATGCCGCTGTACAATCATCCTCAGACAGAGGTTGAAATCACCCATCTGGCTGATCCTGATAATGTTCCCTGGCCGATGTCCCGGCGTCGAATGCATCATCATCTTGAGCGCTATTATGGAGAAAGAGCAAGTGTTGCAGGGGCGCCAGATAATCCGAATCCTAGTCTTCAGTTGTTTGTTGATGGCATCCTGATAGAAAGAGATAAGGTGCGCATCTGTAATCTCAGTGATGATGGCGTAGGTTGGGCTAATAGCCCACCCCCCGCTGGTATTTATGCGATTGATCCGCAACTGGGACGGGTTGCCTTGCCTGCAGAAGCAGACGATCCAGCGGATGTTCGTCTGAACTGGCATGAAGGTTTTAGTGCCGATATCGGCGGTGGTGAATATGAACGTGGCGATAGTTTGCCCGTTCCGGCTGACCTTGCCACCTTAGTGCGTGTACCGGATCAACATTTAACATTGGCAAGTGCTTTAGCAGCGATTGCTGGCAACGGTGTGATTGAAATTACTGATAACAGCAGCTACAGGGGAATAGTTACTATTAACGTTGCTGATGAAGGTCGTGTAGAAATTCGTGCAAGTAATAATCGTCGGCCTGTATTGGATCTGGGTGGCTTCACCGTCACCGGAGGAGAGAACAGCAGCTGTATCTTGAATGGTTTAGTCATCAGTGGCGCACCTGTAGACATCGCGGATGAAGCGGATAACCAGCTAGCCATGCTGGATCTTGTTCACTGTACGCTGGTGCCGGGCATATCGTTGAACACTGATGGTTCTTCGCGACAAGCAGGTGCGGCGAGTTTGATCGTCGCGATTGATGGTGTGGATATCGATATTCAAAAATGCATTATGGGTGCTATTCGTTGCCATGAACGAAGTAGTGTGAGGGCAGCGGATAGCTGTATCGATGCCAATAACCCGGAGGCTGTTGCTTATGCAGGGTTAGATGGTGAGTCTCCTGGTGCTGTCTTGTCGCTGCTTGCATGTACTCTAATCGGTAAAGTGCATGCCAGTGAAATGTCGCTTATTTCAAATAGTATTCTGTTGGCAGCGCTTTCTGATGCAGACACCTGGGTTGTGCCGGTTAGAGCTGAACGAAAACAAGCCGGGTGTGTCCGGTTTTCCTGGTTGCCTTTCAGCTCTATTGTTCCGGCGCGCTACCACTGCCAACCGGATTCTGTTGAGGCCGGCCTGCAGGTAACTCCACGTTTTACATCGCTCCATTATGGCACGCCAGCTTATGGACAGCTTGCAGGCAGCACTCCTGATCTAATATTCAGAGGCGCGGATGACGAGAGCGAGATGGGCGTGTTTCATCATTTATACGGCGCTCAGCGAGAAACCAATCTGCGTATACGTCTTGCGGAGTACCTGCGGGTAGGGTTACGCGCCGGCATTTTTTACGAATCGTGAGGGAGTACATATTATGACTTTCGATCTCAGTCGCATCCGCTTCGATGCTCGCAAGGACTTTTTAGGCGTCGTAATGCAGCAAGGCCGGGTTCAGTTGGATTCCGACTGGAATGAATGGATTGCGCAATTGTCACGTCGCCTTCAGGCGGGCACTTTGGATATGTTTAATGGTAGCGTAGTGCCACGTATCACCCCTGAAGGGTTTCTTATTGAGGCAGTCGGCGGTGCGCTCAGTATTGGCGCTGGCCGAATCTATGTTGATGGTTTGTTGGCTGAAAATCATGGCGGGGCGCCATTAGCCTGGAATCCACAATTGGCAGAGCTCAGCGGTACAGCCGCTATCGATTACGCTAGCCAACCGTATTTACGATCCTATCCGTCTGATGATTTTAACAATAGCGCCTTACCCGAAGGAGGGCCGCATCTGGCATATGTGGATGTGTGGCAGCGTGATGTCAGTGCTGTAGAGCAACCGGACTTGATCGAAACCGCAGTTGGCGTGGATACCACGGGCCGCCGTCAGACGGTCTGGCAAGTCAAAGTACTGGAGAATGTCGGAAATATCAGCCGCGATACGCCCGATGAAGATATTCCCGGTTGGCGCGAAGCCACTGAACCTTCGGCTGCACGCTTAAGTGTAGGCGTTGGATCACCTCCTGATGAAGCGGATAATCCCTGTTTGATATCGCCAACAGCCGGGTATCGGGGACTGGAGAATCAGCTTTATCGTGTTGAGGTACATACAGGCGGGACTCTGGGAACCGCCACCTTTAAATGGTCGCGAGATAATGCAACGGTTGCATCACGTGTTACTCATATCAACCCTGAACGGGACCGGATCACCGTTGAAAGTATCGGCCGTGATGACCTGTTGCGCTTTAACGATGGAGATTGGGTAGAGGTTACAGATGATTGGCGTGAATTGAATAACCTGCCGGGTGAATTACGGCGGATTAAAGCCGGTGGTGGTGTCGATGAAATTGCCCGTACGCTGGCGTTTGATGCGCCTTTACCTGCAGAACCGGCAAGTATTAATGATCCCGGACATTTTCCAGTTGGCGGCAACAATGCAACAGATTCAAGCCGCAATACCCGCGTTCGTCGTTGGGATCATGCCGGACAGGTTCGTCGTGAAGATGGTAGTGTTGCGCAGAATCTTAACGATCCGGGGAGTAATGGTGAAATCGTTATTCCACCAACCGCTACCGGCTTGTTTATTGAGCACGGTATTGTGGTGCATTTTGATTTGAATCCTGATGCAGCGTTACATCCGTCGGGTGGTGAGTTTAAAAGCGGTGATTACTGGGTGTTTGCCGCACGCAGTGCGGATGCCAGTGTGGAGTTGCTGGATAGGGCAGCACCGTTGGGTATTCATCATCATTATGCGCGTTTGGCACGTGTCCGTTTCCCTGACGATGAAACGGATTTCAGAACCTTATGGCCTGCGATGGTTGAGGGAGAAGACTGTAGTTGTTCGGTTTGTGTCAGTGCAGAAAGCCATAATAACGGTACAGCGACGATCCAGCAGGCGATTGATGGTATTAAAGATACGGGGGGGATTGTCTGTCTGGGGATCGGGACCTATAACATTGATCGTCCTCTGGACGTGATCGGTGCGCGAGTAATGACCATCCGAGGCCAGGGGTGGGGCACCTCATTGGTGGGCACAGAGCCCGGTGGTATTTTTAATATTGCTGATAGTAAAAGTGTCTCGTTGGAATATTTCACGGCTATTGCTTCTGCAGGAAAGTCTGGGGTTAGCAGTGTCATTGAGGCGCATAATATAATTGATCTGAGTGCTGATCACATCAACTTGATAGGGCTTGCTGTAGGCAGTAGTACCAGTGTTGGGCTCGGCTTATCCGGCTTGGTCTTAGGTGCTTATATCAGCCATTGTGCCGTTATTGCCGAGCGTGGTATCGCGGTTACCGGAACCGGTAAAGTAAATTTCGTTATTAGCGGTGAGTTGCATATCGAACATAATCTGTTCTTTTGTAGCCAGCGAGCGGTCAGTTTCGATGCGCTAAGCCTGCACTTTGGTAACACCCAGATGACAGCGAATCTGATGTTAACCGGTAATGATACCGCCATCGTTGTTACGGGTGCTGTCCTGGAGCGATCTCAGATGCTTATTGCTGATAATACGATCGCTACCACGGGTGATGGTATTCGTGCAGGTGTAGATTGTCTTACCATCAGTGGCAATAAATTAAGTGGTTCAGGAAGACAGAGTAACCAGGGTATTGTATTGCAGCAAGGTATCGATCCTGCTGCTATTGGTCAGGTCATCATATCTGAGAATCGGATTTCAGGATTTAATGGCAATGCTATTACTATCAACTGTCGTACTGAAAGCATAATTATTTCGCAAAATCTGATCAAAGAAATTGGTCTGGGTGTATTAGTCATGAGTGAAAGCGGCGCGGCGGACTTACTGACGTTTAGCGCTAATCAGTGTCATAAACTTGGCCTTCAGGCAAGGGATGACGATACCGCTTTTGCTGCGATACAGCTACTCCGTGTTTCTCGCTGTGATGTGCTCGACAATGTTATAGCCAGCGTTGCACTGTTATCTATTACCAGCCCGGGTGTTGACGCGATTCGCACAGCCGCTACCGGTCAGCTACGAGTGGCCGGGAATAGGTTTTTTGCGATAGGGCCCGACCGCATTAGCAGTGCCGCCATGGTTAATGCAGCACACTTTTTACCACCTTTTGATCATCTTAGTTTTGAGAATAATAGTGTTGAGCGTCTTGGTGATGAGAGTCAAAAACCGACCTCTATCAATTGGCAGGCAATAAATATGTCGCCAGAAGCTGTTCAAATGAGATATTTCGCAGAAGCTAGCTTTATTAGCACAGAGAAGGGCGGCGAGGCTTACCTGCTAACAGCGACGGGGGTTTCTGCTGTTGATTATCGGCTGCCTTCTGCATCAATCAGAGGTAATCATTTACGTGCACACCTGACCGATGTCGCGCTCAATCAGTGTGCTCAGATCGATAGCTGTTTGTTTACAGAAAATCACTGTGAAGTGACAGGTGAGACAAGTAAGCAGTTCTTGCTGGGGGATTTTAGAGCAGGAACATTGAATGTCAGTAATAACCATCTGATAGGTGCGCGAGACCGGGACACGTTGCACTTAGCTACAAGGATTAAACGTGCAATAGTGATTGGAAATACCGCAAGTGGCCCTATTGTTGTTCAGGGCGACCCAGTACCTGCTGATATTAATCTGACGAATATTATTGGCTTTTGAAGGAGATAGATTATGCGTGTCGCAACTTTTCGTGGTGAACCTAATGTAGCCGATATTGCTGAAAACCTATTCGCCAGGCTGAACGATACTCAACGTGAAAAAGTGGTTGAGCAGCTATTAAAAGCAAATCCTCAACTACGAAACATCAGTAAAATGAAAAAAGGTACTATTTTACGTGTACCTTCCATACCTGAACTTAGCGTTAAAACTACCCGAAGTCTGGAAAACTCAAGTGACCAGGTAGCTGAAGAGTTAGCCGATGCTTTAAATAACTTTGAAGCACGAATGCAAAAACGTACCGAAGAAGAAATCAAAAATACACAAGTACAACTGTCAGTATTAAAAAGTGATAACTTTCAGGCAATCATTGCTGATTCTGATGTACTTCACGTGTTGGCAAAAAACACGGCTGAAGCGCTCGAAACGCGTAGTAAAGAGCTGCCAAAACGACATGATGACGTGAGTAAAGCGATCCGATTGGGGCTGGATGACTTGAAAACAATGTTGAAATAAAAAACAGACGCTATAGATTAATGATAAGTTAAAAAACAAGAATACTTGTATTCTGGTGAATTTTCAGTGAAGAGCGTGTTAATACAAGTATTTTATGATTGTCATAATGACTCGAGCAAAATTTGTAAGCTTTTGAAATAAAACACTTGTAATCATTCAGAATATTCGGATAATACGCCCCATCTCAACGAGATACAGGGGCTTACTTACGGCCTCCACCTACTCCAGTAGCAAAAGCTACAGCGGAGAATCCAGCCCGGATGGTGAAATTGGTAGACACACAAGACTTAAAATCTTGCGCTTGAAAGAGCGTGCCGGTTCAATTCCGGCTCCGGGCACCATCACTACT
>NZ_JBFIIH010000138.1:0-9786 GCF_041601355.1 Neptunomonas sp. | reverse complement strand
GGACAGCCTTAAAGATGATTTCATGTCATCGGTCACCCATGAGTTGCGCACGCCGCTGACATCGATTCGCGCCCTGTCCGAAATTATGCTGGATGATGATGAGATGCTACTGGAGCAGCGTCAGCAATTCTTAAGCATCGTAGTGGCAGAAACCGAGCGCCTGAGTCGTCTGGTTAATCAAGTTTTGGATATGGCAAAAATTGAGGCCGGACACGCGGAATGGCGTGAAAGCGCAGTGGATATGGTTCAGTTGGTTCAGCAAGCGGCCGGCAGTATGTCAGAAAGTTATCGTGAGCGTGGTGCCGTGTTGACGGTGCAGGGAGATTCGCAGGTACAAACAGTGCAGGCTGATTCAGATCGGTTGATGCAGGTGATGCTGAATTTGTTGTCCAATGCCGTCAAGTTTGTCCCACAAGATAACGGCCGGGTTGGGGTGACCATTAGTGATACGCCAGAGGGTGTCACGGTTGCGGTACAGGATAATGGTCCCGGTATTGCAGCGGAACAACAATCACAAGTGTTTGATAAATTCCGTCAGGTCGGGGATATGGATAATCACCCACAGGGGACAGGTCTGGGCTTGCCGATTAGCAAGCAGATTATTGAGCACTTTGGTGGTCGATTGTGGCTGGAGTCGGTAGCAGGGGAAGGTGCTTGTTTTAGTTTCTTTATACCCAGATTGACAGATAATAAATCTAAGGAGTAATACCCGTCATGAGTATCAAAATACTGATCGCAGATGATGAGCCTAACATTTTGATTTCTCTGGAATACCTTATGAAGCGTGAAGGTTTTGAGGTGTTGGTGGCGCATGATGGCCAGGAGGCGTTGGATATGGTTATTTCCGAACAGCCCCGGTTGGTCTTGCTGGATGTGATGATGCCGAAAAAGACCGGACTGGAAGTGTGTCATGCGATACGGGCTATCCCTGAGCTGAGCGATATAATTATTCTTATGCTGACGGCAAAAGGGCATGATACTGATGTCGCCAAAGGGATGGCGATGGGGGCGAATGATTACGTGATCAAACCGTTTTCCACAAAAGAGCTGGCGCAAAAAGTTAAAGATATGCTGGGAATGGGCGCATGAGAAAATTTGATTGGCGGATTGCGGTCGGTGTTGGTGTTATTGGTGTGCTTTGTCTGCTCTGGTTGTTGCTGACCGGTGGGCTGATTTGGGCAGCACTGGAGGAAGCTGAACGGGCGGCAGTAGTCACAGCAGTAGGACCGCGGGCGCTATTACTGATTATGATGTGGGCCGTATCACTGGGCGTGGTCGCGGTAGTGCTACAACGCCTGATTGGGTATTTTATGACCGCGCCGGCACGGCTCGCAGAAGAGGCGCAAGTGTTATTGGGCACGGATGTGAAACGTCAGTTAAAACCCAAAGGCAGTCCTGAAAATCAGCGTTTAACAGAAGTGATTAATCAACTGGTCGGCCAGCGTGAACAGCTGCGTACCGAGATGACAGAGCGGGTAAAGGAGGCCAGTCGTAATACCGAACTGGAAAAAAGCCGTTTGGCCGCGCTGATGTCGGAACTGACCAAAAGCGTGGTGGTGTGTAATCTCGATGGGCGCATCCTGTTATATAATCACCGGGCACGTTCACAATTTCGCGCCTTATCGAAATCCCCAACGGTAGCGGGTGGTCTGGAGCTGATAGGCTTAGGTCGTTCCATCTACAGTGTGCTCGACCGGAAGCTGGTGACACATGCGCTGGAAAATATTCAGCATCGTTTACAAGGTGGTGCGCCGCATCCGTCGGCGCAGTTTGTCACCACGACCCAGAGTGGGCAATTACTGCGAGTGCAAATGACACCGGTGCGGGCAGTTCCTGAAAATATTATCGAGCCATCTAAACCTGAATCTATAACTGAAGCTGAAGCAGAGCCCGGAGCTGAAGTGCAGTCTGGCGACGCTCAGGCACAATCAGAGCTGACAGGCTTTGTTTTGTTGCTGGAAAATATTACTCATGATTTTGAAGCAGATTCAGAAAAGGACCGGGTGTTATTTGGTCTTACTGAAGGCAGTCGTGCCGGGCTGGCGAATGCGCAGGCAGCCGTTGAAGTATTGGAGTACCCCGATTTGGAAACCGATATGCGCGAGCGTTTGCTGGGCGTTATTCGCGAGGAGATACAGGGCCTGGGTAAACGGATTGATGAGTTACAGGCATCTTCAACGCATAACCTACGCTCACGCTGGCCATTGGAAGACATGCTGGGGAGTGATTTAGTCGAGGCTGCGTCACGTCGGATTGAGGCGGCATTACCCTTGCAAATGGTATCTGCTGAAATGGACACGGCGCTTTGGCTGAAGGTAGAAAGTTTTTCATTATTACAGGCATTGGTACATTTGGCCGGGCGCGTTCATGAGGTGAGTGGCGTTGGTGAGATGTGTTTACGTCTGGGGGAAGTGGATACACGTGCCACACTGGATCTGGTGTGGTCAGCAGCAAGCATGGATACTCAGGATTTGCTGAACTGGGATCAGGAGCAGATCCGGGTAGGAGATGAAACTCTGTCGCTGACTGTTCATGATGTGGTGAGCCGTCATGATGGTGCATTCTGGTTTGAGCGTGAAGAGTCAGGATCGCGGATGTTTTTCCGCTTCCTGCTACCGATGGCTAATCCGCAGGAAGCCCTGGCCGCCGACACTTTTCAGCACAGCGGCAGCCGCCCGGAGTATTATGATTTTGATCTGTTTAAAACTTCTGCACAGGGCAGCGCTTTCGAGGATTGTTTGCTCAGTGAGCTGGCCTATACCGTGTTTGATACTGAAACCACCGGCTTAGATCCGGCAGGTGGCGATGAAATTATTCAGGTTGGCGCGGTGCGGATTGTGAATGGTAAATTGCTACGCCAGGAAACCTTTGAGCAACTGGTTGATCCTAAACGTCACATCCCGGCGATCACCATTCCGATTCACGGTATTACACCGGACATGGTAAAAGGTCAGCCGGATATAACACAGGTATTACCTGCCCTGCATGCTTTTGCGCAAGATACCGTGCTGGTGGCGCATAATGCGGCTTTTGATATGCGCTGCTTACAGGTCAAAGAGGAAGCAACGGGTGTCGTATTTGATCAACCCGTCATGGACACCTTATTACTGTCAGCCGTGATACATCCGCAGCAAGAATCCCATGGGTTGGAAGCGATTGCAGAGCGCTTCAATGTTAATGTGATAGGCAGGCACACCGCGCTGGGAGATGCGCTGGTGACGGCTGAAGTGTTTTTGAAGTTACTGCCTTTGCTGGCAGAGCAGGGGATATTAACAGTGGGGCAGGCACGGGAAGCCGCTCAAAAGACTTATTATGCGCGCCTGAAGTATTAATTGCCTATTGGAATTTAAAGCATCGCGGCAGCTGTCCAGGTGTTTATTATTCGTCCTCGGGTAATAGGTGATGTCATTAGAGTGGCATTAAGCTATGTACATTTAAAGTATGGGAATCCACCTGAAGAGGGATAAATCAAACAAGAAAACGAGCCGCTGGCTCGTTTTTTGCATTCTATAAGCGTATTAAGGTGCGATAAAGAATAAGTGTCATAATAATGACGTTATAATTGTCTGATGCAGTTGTTTAACCTTTATTGTTTTATATAATGTCAATAAATTGCCATATTGGGGCGTAAGATGATTGAGCGAACTGACATAAATAGTGTACTTATGCAGATGAGAGCGTTGAAAGCAGACGCCCAGCAGGGTATTGCCCATGTCGAAAAACCGTCATCTTTGAAATTGGATTCAGTACGCCCGGTTGAGAGTGAAGGTTTTGGCGACCTCCTTAAAAACGCCATTGATAAGGTTAATGATACGCAGATGGAAGCGAGCCGCATGGCAACCGCTTTTGAACAAGGAGATCCTCGGGTCGAACTGACACAGGTTATGATTCAGTTGCAGAAGGCCAGTGTTTCTTTTGAGGCGATGACTCAGGTGCGTAATAAATTGGTTGCCGCGTATGAAGATGTGATGAAGATGCCAATTTAATAATGATAAAAGATTTGGCTGAGCTGTTTTATGGATAACAATACTATGACGTTGCAAACAACAGGCGGTGGGATGATGTCTGGCTTTAATAAGCTGACAATCGTGCGCCAGTTTGGCCTGATGATCGGCTTGGCAGCAAGTATTGCTATCGGTTTTTCTGTGGTTTTATGGTCAAAAGCTCCCGACTATCGGGTGCTGTTCTCTAATCTGGAGTTTGTTGATGCTAACCAGGTAATAGAACAGTTGAGGCTGTACAACATTCCTTATAAGTTCGAGGGGGATGGGCGCGCTGTGCTGGTGCCGGAAGAGTATGTGCATCAGGCAAGGCTGAAGCTTGCCTCTGAAGGTTTTACTGTTGATAAAACGGTTGGCTTTGAGTTGATGGACCAGGATCAGGGGCTGGGCGCCAGTCAGTTCATGGAAAATGCCCGTTACCGGCGCGGTCTGGAAGGTGAGCTGGCGCGTACGATCACCAGTATGATTGCTGTCAGGAATGCGCGTATTCATCTGGCTATCCCCAAAGACACGGTCTTTGTCAGAGATCAGCGAAAAACCAGCGCGTCTGTATTTTTAGAATTGTTTGCGGGGCGTAAGCTTGATCGTGGCCAGGTTGCCGCGATTGCTAATTTGGTGGCGTCTTCCATTCCCATGCTTGATGTGAAAGATGTGACGGTGGTAGATCAGCGCGGGCAGTTGCTAAACTCCCGGGATGAAGATGGTGATGTGGTTCTGGCGGCTAAGCAGTTTGAGTACTCCAGGAAAGTCGAAGAAACCTTGCTGAATCGCGTCAATAGCATATTGCTGCCTGTTGTCGGACAAGGGCGGTTTCGGGCAGAAGTTTCTGCTGAGATTGATTTTACGTCAGTAGAGCAGACGGATGAGTTGTTTAATCCGGATTTGCCTGCACTGAGAAGTGAACAAACGGTTGATGAGAACAAAGTCGGCGTTGCATCATCTGAAGGTGTTCCCGGTGCGTTATCTAATCAACCGCCAGGGCCGAGTGCGGTGCCCGAAGTGGCTGGGGGTGCAATAGGTAATGCAGGAAGTGCAGTCGTACCCGGGAGTAATCGTAAACAAGCGACACGTAATTTCGAACTGGATCGCTCCATTTCTTATACAAAGCATCAGAGCGGACGTGTTGGGCGATTGTCAGTCGCAGTAGTGGTTGATGACCTGGTTGCGATCAATAGTGAAACAGGTGAGTCTAGCAGAACTCCCTGGACAGAGAATGAGCTGCAAAGGCTGAGAATACTGGTTCAGGATGCCGTGGGTTATGCTGCTGTCAGGGGAGATAGTGTCAATGTTATTAACTCTCCCTTTGTTGTTGAGCAACCCTTCGTGCAGGAAGAGGTCCCGATCTGGATGGAGCCGTGGGTGTGGGATGTTGCAAAGCAGGTTGGCGCTATTCTGTTTGTTTTATTGATGGTGTTTGGCATTCTTCGTCCTGTCTTAAAAAGTCTGACCTCTACAGGTAAAACGGTTGCCGGGGCTAAGGATGAGGATGTCGGCGATGTTGCTGCTGAGCTTGAAGGGTTGGATGGTGGTGTGGTCGCCGATGATAAAGTGACTTTCGGTGAGCGTGGGGATAGTTTGCTGCCAACACCCAATGAAAGCTTTGAATATCAACTTAATGCGGTGAGAAGCATGATTGCTGAAGATCCTGCGCGTGTTGCTCAGGCGATAAAACAGTGGCTTGGTAAAGATGAGCGCTGATACCGAGCTAACGGAAATTGAAAAAGCTGCCATCTTGCTTATTAGTCTGGGTGAGGAGGATGCGGCAGAAGTGCTTAAACATCTGGGCCCGAAGCAGGTGCAACTGATCGGTGAGGCGATGTCGCAGCTTGATAATGTTCCTCAATCGCGGGTAGAGGGTGTCGTCTCTGATTTTATGCACCTGGTCAGTGATCAGACCGGAATCGGTATCAACAACGATCGTTATATTCGAGCTATGCTTAATCAGGCATTGGGTGAAGAAAAAGCAAAAACCCTGCTTGACCGGATACTCATGAGTACTAATACATCCGGCCTTGATACCATGCGCTGGATGGAGCCAAGGCAGATTGCAGAAACGATCCGTTTTGAGCATCCGCAAATTCAGGCGGTGATTGTTTCTTATCTTGATCCGGATCAGGCGGCTACCGTGCTGGGATTTTTTGATGATAAGGTGCGTTTAGATATCGTGATGCGTGTGGCGGCATTGGATCGTATTCAGCCGCAGGCGCTTCAGGAACTTAATGATATGCTGGAAGGGCAGTTCAGTACGGCGCGTTCTGGTCAGTCGAGAACCCTGGGCGGTGTGAAGCAAGCATCTGAAATTATGAATTTCATTGATAGCGCAATAGAAGCTGAGTTGATGGAGGGTATTCGCGAGGTTGATGATGGCTTGGCGACTCAGATTCAGGACCTGATGTTTGTCTTCGATAATTTAATTGATGTTGATGACAGAGGGATTCAGGTTATTCTTCGTGAAGTGACTACTGATGTGTTGATCATCGCATTGAAGGGTGCTGAAACAGCATTGCAGGAAAAAGTTTTCAAAAATATGTCTAAGCGTGCTGCCGAGTTGCTCCGTGATGACCTTGAGGCTAAAGGTCCGGTGCGCGTCAGTGAAGTTGAGGAAGCACAAAAAGAGATACTCACGGTTGCGCGACGACTGGCTGATGAAGGTGAGATCATGCTCGGTGGTGGTGGCGAGGAGATGCTCTAGGTCGTTTTTATGAAGTCATCAGATAATTTACCCTTTCGTTTTGATTCTGCAGAGCTGCAAAAGCCTCTGGGAAGCTGGTTGCTTCCCGAAGTTAATGGACTGCATACCGTCGGCTTTCATACGAAAGCTGCTAAGCCCAAAGCGGCTGAAATTACCGTTGTAGATGAGGAAATTTTCGCTGAAAAAGTGACATTGTCCGAGCTTGAGGAGATTCGTGAGCGTGCTTACGAGGAAGGTTTTAAAGCGGGAGAGGTCGCAGGTAATGAAGCGGGGCAGCTAGCGGGTGATCAGCGAGGTTATGCTGAGGGTCTTGAGCGAGGTAAAGCAGAAATTGATCAGCAACTGGTGAAGCTTGAAGGCCTGCTGCAGGCACTGGATCAGCCGTTGCACTCGCAGCATGATCAGATCGCTGCCTTAGTGGTGGAGCTATCTGCTCACATTGCTGAAGTAGTTACGAAACAGCAGGCGTGCGAGTATGAAAGTATCATTCAGGCTTCAGTAACTGAAGCGATCGCGCAGCTACCTAAGCAATCGGGGGAGTTGCTCATTACTGTTAATCCGCAGGATATGAGTGCATTAGCCTCGCTGGCCGAGAAGCACCAAGACCGATGGCGGTTGCTTGAGGATGCGGAGTTATCACCGGGAGGCTGCAGGGTATC
The DNA here is from genome assembly GCF_041601355.1 of Neptunomonas sp. GTDB lineage: Bacteria > Pseudomonadota > Gammaproteobacteria > Pseudomonadales > Balneatricaceae > Neptunomonas. The sequence goes on along the minus strand of NZ_JBFIIH010000138.1, from coordinate 2,434 downwards.
TACCGATACGAGTGTGGTTGATTACTGTATGGAGTCCCGTTTTAGTGACGTTATAAAGCAATTGAAAAACAGACTGGCCGTATCGCATGGATTAAATGCTGAACATGCTTTGTCTGCTGCTGATGCACTTTTGGATAGTGAGAAGGGTGATGAGTCAGTTTGATTTGTCGCAGACTGTTCGGGGGCTGATGAGTCCGGCTTTGTCTGCGCCGGGTCCGCGAATCGAAGGTCGTATTACCCGTTTAATTGGTTTAACCATTGAAGCGGTTGGTTTGCAGGTGGCGGTTGGCGATAATTGCTTAATCGTATTGTCCTCCTCGCATGAAATTGAAGCTGAGGTTGTTGGCTTTTCCGGCGATAGAATTTATCTGATGCCTTTGCATGCGGTAGAAGGGCTCTCTGCAGGTGCAAAGGTTGTTCCAATGGGCGCGGGAAGAGGCGTTCCTGTCGGTTTCGGCTTACTGGGGCGGGTGTTAAATGGCGTAGGCGAGCCGCTTGACGGAAAGGGGCCGCTAAACTGCCAGCAGACGGCCACGCTGGCGGGTGAGATCATTAATCCTCTTGCTCGATTTCCTATCGTTAATACACTCGATGTTGGTATTAAATCGATTAACGCGCTTTTAACGGTCGGTAAGGGGCAGCGGTTAGGTTTATTTGCCGGTAGTGGTGTGGGTAAATCTGTGCTGTTGGGTATGATGACGCGAGCGACTGAGGCTGATATAACAATCGTAGGCCTGATTGGTGAGCGTGGCCGGGAAGTAAAAGAGTTTATAGATCACAATCTGGGGGCTGAAGGTTTAGCCCGCTCCGTTGTTGTGGCTTCACCGGCTGATGACTCTCCATTGATGCGTTTACGAGCTTCGCAGCTGACAACCCGTATTGCCGAGTATTTTCGGGCGCAGGGTAAAAGTGTTCTGCTACTGATGGACTCGTTGACACGCTATGCGCAAGCGCAAAGGGAGATAGCGTTAGCGATAGGTGAGCCGCCCGCTACAAAAGGATATCCGCCATCGGTATTTGCTAAGCTACCCAAGCTGGTGGAGCGTGCCGGAAATGACGCCACTGGCAAGGGCTCTATTACCGCATTTTATACCGTATTAACCGAAGGTGATGATCAGCAGGATCCTATTGCTGATGCTGCGAGAGCAATTCTGGATGGGCATATTGTATTGTCACGGCAACTGGCAGAGCAGGGGCATTATCCTGCGATTGATGTTGAAGCGTCTATCAGCCGAGCGATGCCACAAATTGTTGATCAGAATCATTTGGCCACCGCTATGCGTTTTAAGCAGTTATACTCTAAATATCAGCAAAATGCGGATCTGATCTCTGTCGGTGCTTACGTCAGAGGGAGTGATCCGGGAACCGATTTTGCGATTGAGAGAATGCCAACGATGAATCAATTTCTGCAACAGGGTTTAACGGATGCTTTTGCTGTTGATGAGAGTCTGAAAATGCTGACAATCGCACTACAGCCTAATGAGCCGTCCAGATGAGTCAGAAAAAACGATCAAGCCGTTTAAAGGTTGTGTTGGATCTGGCTGAGAAGCGAAAAAAAGACGCTGAACGTTTTCTTGCCGAGCATATTCAGAGGGTGGAGTCGGATAAGCAGCAGTTATTACAGCTGGAACGGTATTTGTCAGAGTATCAGCAGTCCTACCGGCAAGCGAGTGCGCAGGGCCTGTCTGTTCATAAATTACTCAACTACCAAGCATTTATGAATAAAATATCGGTTGCCATTGAGCAACATAAAAAATCGATGTTAATGAATCAGAAGCAGTTAGCGCATGTGAAACAACATTGGGCGCAAATGCATGGTAAATATAAAGCGATAGACTCACTGATCGTTAAGGCGCTTGATGCTGAGGCTAAAGTGGTCGATAAAGCGTTACAGAAACAATTGGATGAGCGCTCCCAGCTAAATAAGATTAATTATATCTAAGCTTCTATATACCTAAGATTCTAAATATCTAAGCTTCTAAAAATCAAAGCTCCTCGCTCGTATTGTAAATTCACCGCTGGTTTATCTACCGTTATTAGTTGGCCTTGATCTTGCTCTGGTTATATTAATGTCAATATCAGTAGTAGATTTGAATGGTGGAAAATGGAATGGCCTCTCAACTGACTCAGCTAAATATCCTTCTTCAGCCGTCCGGTGTATCGGCCGGTGTAAAAAGCTCTCTTTTATCCGGTGGAGCTTTGGCTAGCGGTTCACTACCTGCTGCAGTCTCATCAGAATTCAGTGCGTTGCTGAAAGAGATGGGCGTTGGAAGTGGTGCTAATGGGGCTGCTGCTGGGGCCAGGGCTGAGACTGGAGTAGAGGTAAAGGTGGAGAGTGGCCCGGTATTGCCGGTTACCCAAGAGGGCATTAATTTGCCTTTGGACGGACAGGAATTGCCATACCTGGCTGCGTTGCCGCCTTCTTCGCCTGCTC
>NZ_JBFIIH010000137.1:0-9804 GCF_041601355.1 Neptunomonas sp. | reverse complement strand
TGAGTTAACGCACGGCATTAACGGCTAAGTCGCAGATCAAAAAGAGAGGGAGTCGCACATGAGTAAGCAGCTGGAAGTTTGTTTTGGTGGATATTCAACCAAAGGACAAAAAGCGCTGAATCAAGACGCATTTGCGGCTTCCCTTCCTTCTGGTGCCGAACGCGAATACAAAGGTGCCGCTGCCGCTATTGCTGACGGCGTCAGCAGTTGCGAGGATTCTCATATTGCCAGCCAAACTGCGGTCACTGGTTTCATTGAGGACTACCTGAGCACACCTCCCAGTTGGGGAGTTGGGCATTCTGCGTCACGCGTACTGACGGGGCTTAACCGCTGGCTTTATCATGAAAACCAAAACAGAATGGGCCATCGCGAAAGCATGCTGACGACCTTCTCTGCGGTTGTAGTGAAGTCATCTACGCTGTTTTGCTTTCATGTCGGCGACTCCCGCATCTACCATCTGAGCGAAGGAGAACTGGAGCAACTGACTTCTGACCATGTACTGACTACCAAAAATCATGAGTATTTATCACGCGCACTGGGAGCTGATTCACACCTGGAAGTCGACTTCTTTAAGCGCGCGCTAAACCCCAACGACAGGCTCTTACTGACGACAGACGGTGTACACGGACACTTAACGTTTGCACGGATCAAAGCACTATTAAGCGATAACAGCCTGCATATAGAGGCCATCGCCCAAAAAATAGTTGAAGAAGCCTACGACAACGGTAGCGACGACAACCTTACCGCACTGATTGTTGAGATCAACCAACTCCCGTTAGAAACGCTCGATGAAAGCCATCAGCGTCTGACACAACTTCCCATTCCACCGGTGCTTAAGCCCGGTAACACAATTGATGATTTCGAAGTACTGCAGGTTATTTTCAGCGGCACGCGCAGCCATATGTATCTGGTTAAAGACCTCGAATCAGCAGAGCTGTTTATCTTAAAAGCACCCTCTGAAAACTTTGCAGAAGATCTGGTATATCTGGATGGCTTCATTCGCGAAGAATGGGTTGGACTGACACTGGACCATCCTCACGTGATGAAAACTTATCGCCCAGCACGGCCAAAGCACTTTATGTATTATTTGGGTGAATATATTGAAGGGACTAATTTACGCCAATGGATGCATGATAACCCTGCCCCCTCAATTGACCAGGTACGTCAATGGGCACAGCAGATAGTCAGCGGCTTAAGAGCGTTTCAGCGTAAAGATATGATCCATCAGGACTTAAAACCCGAAAATATAATGATCAACAAGGATGGGCAGATTAAAATCCTGGATTTTGGCACTGTGCTGATTGCAGGATCAGAAGAGATCAACTCGCCTTTAGATAAATCCGTACCACAAGGCAGCGTCAATTATATTGCACCGGAGTTTTTGGTGGGTGAAAAGGCCAGCTTCAAGTCTGACCTCTACTCTTTAGGCGTCATCATTTATGAAATGCTGACCGGCACGCTGCCGTACAAAGAGCCTAATGTTAAAAAAGTCACGCTGGATAACTATTGTGAGCTTAATTACATCCCCAGTACTCATCACCGTAAAGAGATACCTATATGGATAGAAGCCTGCCTGAAAAAAGCACTGCAACCCAATCCGGTTCATCGCTATAACGCTTTTTCCGAGTTCATGCAGGATCTGAGCGTACCCAATCGCCTTCTGGAAGCGACTATTTTAAAACAACCCTTGATTGAAAAACATCCGGTACGCTTCTGGCAAGGTGCCGCAGCGCTACTTCTTATACTGAATCTGTTACAAGTCCTCACGTAAGAGTAAGGCTATTTACCCTGATGCTATCTATCCGGTTGTTTTCTAACCTGTTGCTTTTGCCCTGTTGCTGACCACGCGCTCAACCACATACATACTCCTGTATATCTGCCAAATAACTACACCTGATTCCGCACCATTAACGTGCCTGATCCGGCAGATGTCCTGTTAATGGTGCACCGCACATAGCGTTCAACACTTATTAAAAACAGCTAACTATATGTTATATATAATAATTCAACTAATGGCACAGTTTTCGCTTAATAATTAAATGTATAGCAGCAGTAACACAAATTGGTATTTGAACAATGGCGTTCTCCTCAAGCATTAACATGATGCGCGAGCAGAGCGCCTTTTTTTTTCTGGAGATTAACGATGACACAGCCACACTTGGTGATTATCGGTAGCGGCATGGCAGGAGGCAGACTACTGAATGAAATTATCCGCCGTCAGCCGGATCGTTTCAGAATCTCTGTCTTTGGTGAAGAACCCCATCCCAATTACAACCGCATTATGCTGTCACCGCTTTTAGCCGGCGACGTAACGAAACAGCAGATCGTTCTTAATTCACATGAGTGGTATGCAGAACACAACATCACCTTATTTGCCGGCGAACGCATTGTTAACATTGACCGCACGCAACAGTCGCTGCGCAGTCATACCGGCACTGAATTAACCTACGATCATCTGGTTTTTGCAACCGGATCACGTCCTGCGAAAATCGCAGCCAGCGGCCAGCATCTAAACAATATTTTTGACTTTCGAACACTCGAAGATGTTGATGCTATTGTGAATACCGCTAAATCAGCCCATCACGCGGTCGTCATTGGTGGTGGTTTACTCGGCCTGGAAGCAGCCTACGGGTTAGCCATCAAAGGTGTTAAGACAACCGTCATTCATCGATCAGGCCACTTGCTCAACAGACAGTTGGATGCACAAGCGGGTGAAATGTTGCGCCTCTCGTTACAAGAGCGTGGTATAGAAACCTTATTGAATACCGAAGTTGATAGTTTTCATGGCGACACAGCGGTTAACAGCATGACGCTTAAAAACGGCGATGTGCTGAACGCTGACCTGGTTATTGTTGCCACAGGCATCACACCGAATACCGCTTTAGCGCAAACGGCAGCATTAGAGGTCAACCGGGGAATCGTGGTTGATGATCAGCTCTTCACTTCTGACCAACATATCAGCGCCCTGGGTGAATGTATCGAACATCGTGGTGAAACCTTCGGCTTAGTTGCGCCTATCTGGGATCAGGCCGATATTCTGGCCAATCGCTTAATGTTTAGCACTGATACAGACTATTCCACTAAAGCCACGCCCACCAAACTGAAAATATCCGGTATCGACCTATTCTCCGCGGGTGAGGTTAACGGCCAACCGCATGACCGTGTTGTGGTTCTACAGGACAAAGACCGCCGTGCGTACCGCAAACTCATCATCAGAAACGAAACCCTGATCGGCATAGTTCTGTTTGGCGATGTACAGGATGGTAACTGGTATTACGAACTTTTAGAGCAACAGATCAAGATTGAGCATCTGCTGCCCACCCTGCTGTTTGGACAGTCTTACTGTTCAGGCCTGCAAGACACAGATAATTCGACTCATCATTCAGATCAAGAGAATCAGCCGGATACCGCGCTGACAGGAGCCTCCCTATGAACAAGCAAAACCTCGTTGTTGTTGGTAACGGAATGGTAGGACACCAGTTCCTGCAAAGCCTGGCTGATAGCGGCCAACTGGATCAGTTTAATGTCACTGTTTTCTGCGAAGAACCCCGTTTAGCCTATGACCGGGTGTTTCTTAGTAGCTACTTTAGTGGTGCAACGGCTGAAGATCTGGCGATGGGCCAGATTGATGTTTACCAGAGCTGGGGATTAAACGTCCTGATTGGTGAAGCCGTCACCTCGATTGATCGTGACGCACAGCATGTTCACACCAACAAAGGCACCACCCTTTTTTATGACAAGTTAGTGTTGGCCACCGGTTCATACCCATTTGTTCCTCCGGTTCCCGGCCACACGCGTGAGCATTGCCTGGTATACCGCACCATAGAAGATCTTGAAGCGATTAAAGCGTCTGCAGCCGGCGCTAAAGTCGGGGTTGTTGTCGGTGGTGGCTTGCTCGGACTTGAAGCCGCTAAAGCGATCAAGGACCTGGGACTTGAAACCCACGTGGTTGAGTTTGCTCCACGACTGATGGCGGTTCAGCTGGATGAAGGCGGCGGTAACCTGCTACGTAAAAAAATTGAAGACCTGGGTGTAAAAGTTCATACCGGTAAAAACACACAGCAGATTGTTGATGGCAATGATGCCTATCATCGTATGGAATTTGCCGACGGTGACGTGCTGGAAACAGACTTAATCTTGTTTTCAGCCGGTATCCGACCACGTGATAACCTGGCACGCGATTGCGGTCTTGAAGTGGGCGAGCGCGGCGGTATTGTCGTTGACAACAACTGTCTGACATCAGACCAAAAGATCTATTCTATCGGCGAATGTGCTTTATGGAGTGGTCGTATCTTCGGACTGGTTGCACCGGGTTATGCGATGGCGAAAGTGGTTGTTGAACAGCTTACCGGTGGAGACAAGCAGTTCCTCGGCGCTGATATGAGCACCAAGTTAAAATTGATGGGAATTGATGTTGCCAGTATCGGTGATGCCCATGGCCATACCAAAGGCGCCCTGAGCTATACCTACAACGATCAGGTCAACCAGATTTATAAAAAGATTGTCGTTTCTGAAACAGGTAATGAACTGCTGGGGGCTATTCTGGTAGGTGAAGCCAATGACTACGGCACCCTACTGCAGTATGCACTCAACGGAATTCAACTGCCGAAAAACCCTGAGACATTGATCGTACCTAATTTTGGCGGAGACGATGCACAAACAGGATTAGGTGTTAGCTCCCTGCCAGAAACCGCTCAAATTTGTTCATGTCATGACGTCTCAAAAGGTGGAGTCTGCTGCTCTATTGAAGCAGGTTCTCAGACCGTCGCTGACGTTAAAACTGATACAAAAGCCGCTACCGGATGCGGTGGCTGTACTCAACTATTAACCGATCTTGTTAACCACGAGCTAGAACAGCGCGGCGTCACAGTCAGCCACGATATCTGCGAGCATTTTGCCTTCACTCGTGAGGATCTTTACAACATTATCCGTATCGAAGAGATCAAAACTTTTGATGGGTTACTCAGTAAGCATGGTCACGGTCATGGCTGTGAAATCTGCAAACCGCTTGTCGGCTCAATGCTGGCCTCTTGTTGGAATGAATATATCCTTGATAAATCGCATGTTGGTTTACAGGATACTAACGACACTTTTATGGCCAACATGCAGAAGGATGGCACGTATTCAGTAGTTCCTCGCGTACCCGGTGGTGAAATCACACCCGATCAGCTTATTGCGATTGGTCAGGTCGGCAAGAAATATAACCTATACACCAAGGTAACCGGCGGCCAGCGAATTGACCTGTTCGGCGCGCGTCTTGAAGAGCTGCCGGAAATCTGGAAAGAGCTGATTGATGCAGGCATGGAGACAGGTCATGCCTATGGTAAATCACTGCGTACTGTAAAATCATGCGTAGGTAGCACCTGGTGCCGCTATGGCGTAGACGACAGCACCGGACTCGCTATTGAGCTGGAGAACCGCTACAAAGGCCTCCGCGCACCACATAAAATCAAGTTCGGTGTATCAGGCTGTACGCGCGAATGTGCCGAAGCACAAAGTAAAGATATTGGTATTATCGCGACAGAAAAAGGCTGGAATCTTTATCTATGCGGTAACGGTGGTATGAAACCTCGTCATGCCGATCTGTTCGCTACCGACCTCGACAAAGATACATTGGTGAAATATATCGATCGCTTCCTGATGTTTTATATTAAAACCGGTAAACGTCTGCAGCGAACGTCGGTCTGGATGGAGAACCTCGAAGGCGGCCTGGAATATCTGCGAAAAGTAGTGATCGATGATCACCTGGGTATGAATGAAACACTCGAAAGCCAGATGGAACATGTGGTTGCAACTTATGAGTGCGAATGGAAACGCACCATTGAAGATGAAGATTCACTGAAACGCTTCCGTACTTTCGTCAACAGCGAAAAAACCGACAACAACATTGTATTTATTCAAGAGCGTGGTCAGATCCGGCCCGCTACTGAAGAAGAAAAAGCAGTGGCTGAACCCATCAAGATGATCATGTGAGGAGAATAAAATGACTAAACAATCAGAATGGGTTGACCTGTGCAGCATCGGCGACCTAGTCGAAAACAGTGGTGTATGCGCTCTGCTTAATGAGCAGCAAATTGCCCTTTTCTACTTGCCAGACGAACAGAAGGTTTATGCCGTAGGTCAGTATGACCCTTTCGGAAATGCCAATGTGATATCACGCGGTATAATTGGCTCCAAAGAGGGCAAGTTGTTTGTTGCCTCCCCCCTGTATAAACAGCACTTCCTGCTGGAAGATGGCAGCTGTCTGGAAGACGAGACGGTGAGCCTGCCCGTCTGGAAAACTCAGATCATTAATGAGCGAGTGATGATTCATACCGTTTAAAAGTAAAAACGGACACCGCCCATCTACTAGAGAGAAACATAGATGGGCGGTTTTATCCATACCAGGCATATCTATGCCAGCAACCTGATCTTTACGTAACACCCATGCCTGCCCAGGAATCGCATACTCATGCAGTGGTATCCCTGCATCACAAGCTTCTTCTGACCAGCGTTTTTTCATAGCTTCATTGAACAATCAGCGTAGTGCTTGCTCAACAAAATCCAGCCGATCCTGGCCCCAGAAAACGTCTGATCCAACCACAAAAGAGGGGACGCCAAACACGCCTTTAGCAATGGCTTCTTCCGTATTATCACTCAATATTTGTGTGTAACTCTGTTCATCTTTGGCGGTTTGAATCAGTGTTAGCGGTAAATGTAGCTTAACCAATACACCGGCTATTACCTGTTCATCCGCTAAATTGAGATTATCTCTCCACAGCGCAGCACCTAACGCAATCACTAATTCAAGAGCATCATGCTGGCTCTGGATAGCAGCAATCACTGTACGTACCGCAAGGCTTTCATCAACAGGAAAATATGTCGGCTCAAGGTGAATAGGCAAATCTAACTTATTACTCCAGCGTTTTAACTCTGCTAACCGGTAGGCCTGACGCTGCTCCGAGCGCAGTTTCAACGGTTGCCCTCCCGTACGGGGAAACAGCTCACCGAGGAGCACCGGTTTTAAGTCTATATCAGCATTTTTTTGTTTTGCTATCTGGCCAAGACGAGCGCCGGAAAAATAGCTCCACGGCGAATTTAAAACGAAGTAATATTCTATTTTTTTAGTCATTGTTAAAGCCCATGAGTGACGTCAGTTAAACAGATAATAGGTTTTTAACAGAAGGGTATATATTCCTTTCATATAAAAAAAGCTTTCAAAGAATTTTCAACACCTCAATAAGCAACCACTAAAAGCCTGTATCGAATACAACTTGTGGCCAATGTCAGTTGCTCACAGCATTACTTTATATTTACATACCCTTGTATAAAATCAGACGCTTTGCTCACTAGATACATCCATAAATTTAGTGAATATAACGCATAAAAAAAGGGTAACCCGAAAGTTACCCTGTAAATGACAAGAACCGTGCTTCCTTTGTGACCTGTATCAGCAAAAGAATAAAAGCTAATCAGAGGTGAGATCTGAATTAACTAATTGAACAAAATCATATTAACGCAAATGATAATCAATATCAATTACATTTAGTTTTAAATTTATACCCTGAGTGCAAATTATTACAAAGTCTGATCTGCGGCATATCACAAGTGCTACATATAAAGGGAGCTACTCAATACTCCCACTTTACCTTTTCCTCTTCCTTTTGCTCACTGATCTGGTCGAGCTGTTGTCGTTTTTGCTGTATGCGAGCTTCTATATTAGCTTTTTCGTCACCACTGGCTGCGCCGAGTTCTTCATCCAACGCCTGTAGTTCTGTATTCAATTGTTCCTGAGCTGATTCGTGTTGCTCAGCTTTTTCTGCTTTATCAAAAACAATGGACTCAACATTGGATGATGTGTCGACCGGTGCTTTCACTGCAAAATCCGGGATTACTTTGACATTGCCTTCCAAGCGCCTTTGATTAACGAAACTAGGCGATACAATCTCTACACCATCATTATGTAATGCATCTAAAATGGCGCGATACAGCAATGAGCGCGTGGTCAGCATACTTTTTACATCTACCAGTAAACCACTCACCCGGTAGGTAATCGCATCATTACCCAACTCAATGACCTGAACGAAAGGATCGGCCAGCTCGCAAGCCTGCGCAGCAGAAATCAACAGGGATTCTATGCGTGAGTAGTGGATGTCGTACCCCAGCGATAGGGTACTGGAAATAATCGCACCTGATTTACTGACCACCTCTACCGGACGGGTGATCAGATACAAGTTTGGCAACGTGATTAATTCACGATGCTCACTTTGAATTTCGGTATCAAACAAACCCCGTTCAGAAACGCGACCGAAATGACTTTCAACCCGGATGAAATCACCCGTATTAAAGGGCCGGTTCATACGTAGCATGATACCCGCCATAAAGTTGGCAACAAAAGTAGTCGATGAGAACGCAACAAGACCGGAAAGTATTACCCCGGTGAGCGCTATCACCTGATTACGTGCGGTATCACTCACCGGCAACGAAAAGGTAATCATCATCAAGCCGACCAATGTAAGTGCCAATAAAGCTAACTGCCGCGGTAGCTTTTTCTCATTCCCAAGTTCAGGATGACGTCCCAGCAACAGCCAGTTCATTAGCAATAAAAATCCAATAACCACCGTACTAACAGCCAGCAAGGGCGCTATAAAAATAATGTTGTCTATCAAACGATCCATAAAAAGCCCCTGCGCATCCTATTAATATTTTATTGAGTATTTATCAGCTTCGGTTATTAAATTGAAATCCGGCTATATTACAACATGTTAAGTCCCACAACGGTGCAATTTTCATTGCGATGCACCCTGCATAACATCTGCTATTTACTCACAACTAAAAAAGCCACCTTCATTTCTTAAAAAAACTCTTTAATAACAAGGCACTAAAAAAATACGAACACCATAAAGACGATGGCACTAATTATGCATCAGTTTAAGTGCAGTTTTAGTTAGATGCAGTATTTGTTAGATGCAGTATTTGTTAGACAGGTACGCAGTAATCGTACCCACATTTGTTCTCGGTATTGAGAAGCTTTGGCAATGGCGCTATTTCAGGATTACTCCTGTGTAGCGCCTTTTTTTTGGGAATTAACATGATCACAACAGAGACTATAAAAACCACCTGTCCTTATTGTGGCGTTGGTTGCGGTGTAGATGCCAAAATGCAGCAGGGTAATTTGATCGCGGTGAGCGGTTCAACAGAACATCCTGCGAACCAGGGTAGACTCTGCGTTAAAGGCTCTGCTTTAGATGAAACGGTTAGCCATCATGGCCGTATGCTGTCCCCGAAAATTGAAGGCCAGCGTGTCGATTGGGACACGGCTTATTCTCATGTTGCTAACAAGCTATCCGCTATTATCGAAAAACACGGCCCCGACGCTGTGGCCATGTATGTGTCCGGGCAGATCCTCACTGAAGATTATTATGTGGCGAATAAGCTCATGAAAGGCTTTATCGGTACCGCTAATATCGATACTAATTCCCGCTTATGTATGTCTTCTGCCGTAGCGGCGCACAAACGCGCTTTTGGCACTGATACAGTAGCAGGGTGTTATGAAGATCTTGAGTTGGCAGACTTAGTGATTCTTACCGGTTCTAATCTCGCCTGGGCACACCCGATTGTTTATCAGCGTTTAGCAAAAGCCAAAGCCGCGCGCCCTGCGATGAAGATCGTTGTCATTGATCCACGTAAAACCGCCAGCTGCGATATTGCTGACCTGCATTTACCCTTAAAGCCCGGCAGTGATGGCTTCCTATTTAACGGCTTAGCGCACCACCTGATTGCCAATCAAAAGCTTGATCATGGGTTTATTGATCAGCATTGTGA
>NZ_JBFIIH010000136.1:0-10131 GCF_041601355.1 Neptunomonas sp. | reverse complement strand
TTTTATTTTCTTTCAGGCGTCTCGGCTAACTCTACTTTCTGTAAGTATAAACGCAGCAATGGCGGGTGAACCACCAGCGTATAAAGACATAGAACAAAAACCAAACATAACATTTCAAAGCGATAACTATAGTCTGCAGGGATCATCAGCACCAGAGCGGCAGACACCGCCCCCCTTAAACCACCGAGCATCATCACATGCTGCCAGGGTAAAGGTAATGGTTTACGTACAGATCGCAATAACAGTGAGCCGCCATAAACCACCACGGCTCGCGACACTATCAGCACAATGACGACACCCGGGAGTGCCCAGTTGATCGGAAAATCATGCGCTCCGGCGGCGGTTCCCAGTGAAAAAAACAAAATACTGCCCGCTAAAACTTCTAAATATTCCCAAAAGGAGGTAAACAATTCACCTTCTTTGGGCTGAGCACCCGCCTGACGGCTGCGAATAAATGCCAACGAAGCACACAGTACGGTAATAACACCGGAAACATGTAGCACTCCCTCACCTAACAAATAGCTTCCATACGCCAGCAATAATGTCAGTGTCAGGCCGGAAAAACGGTTCTGCTCACGCCAGTGCAGTACCAGTTTTCCGGCTAACCAACCTAATGCCAATCCCAGAGGAATAGCCCCGGCAATAGACCAAGCAAATTGCATCAGGGCCTGAGTCAGAGATAGCGGCACATCGGTTAAGGCCAGCGCAGCCATTAAACTGAACAGCACAATCGCGGTTCCATCATTAAACGTCGACTCCCCTTCCAGTAAAATATTTAACCGTTCGGGAATAGGAAAGCGTTGAAAAATAGCAGCTACCGCAGAAGGGTCTGTTGCTGCGACTGCCGCGGCAAAAAACAAACCATCTGCTAGCGGGATCGACATCATCCACGAGAGAGGTATACCAATCAGAAACAGTGTCAAAACAACCCCTAAGCCTGCAAAGCAAAAGATTGGCAGGGCCTCCTTTCGCAGCGCTGGAATGGAAGTATTGCGGGCGCTGGCGAAGATAATAATAGGCAGTAATAGCCAGATCACCAGCTCAGGCGAAAGTTCGATAACAGGTAACGCTGGTAAATAATTATGTTGCACAGAACCGTAAACGACACCCGCCAACAATAACCAGGATTCGGGTGGTAAAAAGCTACGTGAACTGTAGTGGCGCAGGCAGGCAACGAAAAAAAGAAAAGCACAAATGCCAACAAGAATGAAGAAAAGCGGTTGATCGTGGGCGCTCATAACTTAGCCCCTCTTGGTTTACTATGACGCTGGTGTTTCTCAGTTATTCTGAACTTTAGCTGCTCTGTACTCGACTGGCATTACATCCGTGGTGAATTTAAAAAGGCAATATCAATCAGAATAAGCGCTAAAATCCTAAAAATCTACCCTTATGGCATGCGTTTCGTCTGAACTACGGCTGCCTCCACCCCATGCTTATCTTTAAATAAAAGGTTTATACATAAGGTTTATACATAAGACGTATTCACAGATCTGAGCTTACGATAATTCCCTGCCACCATAGACCTCAGCCAACTCATCTAACTGCGAGCTGGTGGCATCAAACCCTTCTCCTGAAAAGTAGTAAGACACCTTCACTTTATCCGCACCCCGATGTAGCTTCACTTTCACATCAGCGACGCTCCATACCTTTAATGCATTCAAAAAGCGGGTTGCCTGCTGACCCGTTGCAAAAGCATATATAATTTGTGTTTCCATGAAAAAAATTCTGAATATTAAAAAGCGCGCAGTGTCTCACAAGTTTGCAAATAAGGCATTTCGTTTTTTTCTGAATAACGAATCAGGTAAAAGTTTAGTGGTTTTGTGTTTATAAAAATTACTCATCATTTTATTTTTCGAATAGTATCTGGATATAGTTAACTATACTGTTACCTGAGCATCATCATATAGATAGCAGAATATATGGCTACCAGAACATATAGGTACCGGAACATATAGCTACCGGAACATATAGGCGATAATCATACTTTCCGGCTATCTTAGTTACTTTGATTTTGACACTACTGCTGAGTGAGCCTATTTGGGTATGGATGCAAAAAAGAAAGAACAGCGTGCAATAGCTTTCGATTACCTGTTTGACTCAGTCGTCATTACTGATTTACAGGGTATTATCACCGATTGGAACAACGGCTCTGAAGACCTTTACGGCTATTCTCAAGCAGAAGCCATCGGTCAACCCGTTTGCATGCTGCATGTGCCCCAAGACTCTGCACACATTACAGCTGAGGTTATTGCGGCCGTTGAAGAATTTGGTAAGTGGACGGGCGAAGTAAAAATGCTACGCAAAGATGGATCGATAGGCTGGATTGAATCAATGTGCGTCCCATTACTCGACGATGACGATCAAATTATTGGCGCACTTGGCATCAATAGAGATATTTCCGAACGTGTCAGAAAATCAGAGCAGCTCATACAAATGGCTCACTATGACCAACTAACACAAATCCCTAATCGCTATTTGTTGTTAGAACGTATCTCACATTTGATAAAGCAGTGCGAAAGAAACCAATCTGAAAAAAATCAATGTGATCAAAACAAAAGCACCTTCACGCTGCTATATATTGATTTAGACAAATTCAAGAGCATTAATGATGCAAAAGGCCATGCATTTGGGGATAAGATCCTACAGGAAGCGGCTCGTCGCATGTCACAGTCAATTCGTGAATCTGATACATTGGCACGCTACGGGGGTGATGAGTTCGTCTTACTGCTGGAAAATCATCTCACCAGAGCAGAGGTTACTTCGCTGTCCAAATTATTGATTAATACACTCAGCAGGACATTTGAAGTAGATAACACCCCAGTAGAAATCAGTTGCTGTATTGGCATTGCAACCTACCCCGATAACGGAACTACCTCTGAAACATTGCTATCTTTTGCTGACGACGCTCTGTACAAAGCTAAAAGTAAAGGCAGCGGTACTTATCAATAAACGCAATAGACTGCTTGCCGATAACCAGTGAAGATTCGACATGATCAAAATACTAAATTTTACGCTGATTGCCACTTTTGCGATCTTTTCCATTGCATCCGTTTTCTTCCACACCCTTCCGTTTTTGGTGCCTGCTTTTTATATAATGATGAGCATTATAACCTTTATCATCTATGCCTTTGATAAGTCAGCGGCAATCAACGGCCGCTGGCGAACGAAAGAAAGTACATTACATCTATGGGCAATACTCGGTGGCTGGCCCGGGGCTTTAATGGCGCAACAAAAACTACGCCATAAGTCCTCAAAGCAAGACTTTCGTTTTGTGTTTTGGGTAACGGTTATCATGAATCTTGCTGGCTTTATATGGCTACATACATCTGATGGAAGCTCTTTTTTGTACCGCTATGTAGACAACGCTGATGCGCAATTGCTGGGGCTGGTGCCGGAAATATCTCTACCCGATTTTGTGCAGATTTGGCTTTGGAAGCTTGACTACTATTGGAATAAATAGTCCGCTCAATAGCCTAACTGACGGTCCACCGCTTCAGGTATCCGTCCTGATTTATAGTATTCCTTTATATTATTGGCCACGATTTTACTGCCACTACGGAGACAGGTGGGTGCAGAGATGTGCGGCAATACGGTGATGTTGGCATGCGACCAATAAGGATGGCCGGCAGGCAGCGGCTCCTCTTCAAATACATCGAGAACGGCATGTGAAACTATGCCTGCATCCAACGCGCTGAGTAAGTCAGCTTCGCTCACTGTTGCACCACGGCCAAAATTAATGATGGAAACTCCCTGCTTACATTGGGCAAAGCGGGCAGTATTAAGTAAACCTCGTGTTTCGTTAGTCAAGGGTAGTAAATTCACCACAATATCGCTCTGTGCCAGCATGGATACCAGCCCATCTGTTGTGGCAAACGTTCGGATATTTTCTAACCTTCTCTTTTGGCGGCTCCAGCCCAAAACGTTAAAACCATTAGCCTTCAGACGTTCGGCACTGAGAGCACCCAGCTTGCCTAAGCCCAATATGCCCACGGTCCGATCGTGCGCAGCGATATAAGGCCGCTGCAACCACTGAGCACTGGATTGCTGTTCGCGATAAGCGGGCATATCGCGGTGCAAGTAGAGTGTCCAGGCTAATACGGCTTCTGCCATGGTGTGAGCTAATGCAGGGTCTACCAAGCGAACAATAGGAAGCAGTTCAGTCCCTGAAAGCTCAGCCACCATGCGCTCTACACCAGCCCAGGTACTGTGCACCCATTGCAGGTTAGGTAACTGGCGAAGTTCTGCCGGATCCGGATTGGCAACCACAGCTATAGTGCATAGCTGTTTTTGCTGTGCAGTCAGGCTATCGAAAAAGCGAACATCATGGTCGGGCAACAATTCATTCAGCGCGATTAACCACTGTTGCATTTCAGCACGGGGAATGCGACTAACGAAAGCGATCATATTTGAACTCGTAAATTTGAGCCCGAAAGTAGAATTCCAGACGTGCTGGTAATGCTCATCCGCTTTACACTCTATTATCATTTTGAATACCAAAGATATCGACAGTACTTATTCTCAGATGATACGTGGTTTCAGATAATACGTGCCTTGACAGATGCTGTCAGTTTAATTGCCCCATCACAGGCATTTGCAAGCTCGCGTCCTTTTTTGATGAAATGGCGAAGAAAATACTCACTATGTTCATCTCCGTCATGAAAGTGGTGCGGTGTCAGGACAGCGGTTAATACCGGCACTTCGGTTTCTAGCTGCACCTGCATTAATCCAGTACATACCGCTTGGGCAACAAAATCATGCCGGTAAATACCACCATCGACCACCAAACCACTACATGCAATGGCGGCATACTGGCCGGTTTTTGCTAACAACTTAGCCTGCAAAGGGATTTCATAAGCGCCTGGTACCGGAAAAACATCGATTTTATCGATATCATATCCAGATTCAGCCATTTGAGTCCGAAAGCCTTCCAGGCAATTAAGGACAATATCGGTATGCCAGGAGGCGTGGATAAACGCGATATGTTGGGTTTTAACATCTAACAATTGTGTACTCGCTGAGCTCTGATTCATTGGTGAAATCCATCATAATATACTGAATCAGGGCGAACGGGCAGGCAACTAATGCCTTTCCAACAGAAACCCTGTAAGGCATTAAATAACACAACGTATCAACAGCGGTGTGTTTTTGTCTGACACGCTCTCTATCATCCGGACTATAACCGTCGGCTCTGGAGTCTCACCAGATCTGCTGACCCTTTTGCAACAAACTCTATATCAGATCTGCATCAAAAGGCGCTCGCGGGCTTAAGTAACAAAATGACATGTGCACTCCCTACTATTACCGCCGGTGGGGAATTGCACCCCGCCCCGAGAACGAAACCGGATTATTCATCCGGAAAAAGACTATAAGATTTTTATTAAATAGAGTCAAAAAAATAGAGGCTATTACTGATGCATGATGTTTTTATGCAAAGGTGAGTAAACACAGCTCTGAGGATTTGGATACTCAGCGGCGAAAATCAAATTTATGGAGCCTGAAAGCGACAATCTTCAATATTAATGACTTTTTCAGTGTAAAAGTGTCCTTTACAGCCTATTTAGCCCATAAAAACGGCTACATGATCATTTTTCATACATACGTCCTATGACGATTAACGCCCCAAATAAGCCCAATAGGACAGAGATTTCTTAACACCTGTGCACTATGCTTATTATTAGCTGTCTTATTTTATAGTCATCGTTATCTATCCTTTGGACTAGAAAACACTTTTGGATCAAAAAAACCTATGAGCAGAATCCGTGAATTCAACAGCGAACGTATTCTTAAAGCATCTTGTCTTGAGTTTGCTGAAAAAGGCTACGCGGCTACTAAAATTATGGACATTGCGAAGAAAGTAGATCTGCCCAAGCCAAATATCTACTACTATTTCCAGAGCAAAGAGAAGCTGTATCGCTGCGTACTCGAATCTATTATCGAACCATTGCTTGAGGCCTCAGCTTCTTTTGAGATATATGATGAGCCTGCCATCGCGTTAGAGCAATATATCCGCACTAAAATTCGTATTTCACAACAACACCCACATGCATCTAAAGTGTTTTCCAGTGAAATCATGCATGGTGCCCCCCACCTGACTCAAGATATTACAGATAAGCTGATGCAGCAAACCAGGCAGATGACATCGCGTATCGAACAATGGATTGCCGATGAAAAGATGCACCCGGTTGATCCTCAACATCTTCTCTTTATGATATGGGCGTCTACTCAGACCTATGCAGATTTTGATTGGCAAATTGCTAACGTCACAGGGAAAAAAACACTCGAAGCTCAGGATTATCAAACAGCTGCCAACTTGATTACTCGGCTGGTACTGAAAGGCTGCGGATTAAATTTTAAAGAAACAACGTAAAAATATTTACTTATGCTAAAATCAAGGTGATCATACCAAATGCTCCGCTAGATTCAGTCCATCTTAATACCTAGACATATTCGTTATTTCGTAATAAGGCGTTTCCAATACTAATGACAGAAGAAGAATTTGTTTCAACTTTACGCTCTCTCAGTCTTCAGCAGCTCGACCAGTTTCAGCAAGACCTCGAACAAAAAGTCCATGAGAAAAAGCGTAAGAGCGACAAGCGAAAAGCAGCAATGAAAACCCCACCTCGTAAAACCAGCGACGTTGAAAAAATGGCTGATCAGATGGGACTTGACCTCAGTAGCCTGATGCGCGAAATATCACGACGTTAACTTTCGTTTTAGACTCTCGTTTATTAATCTCGTTTATAACGACAGTTTAAGTGTAATTCTTCACATCTATTAGTTAACACTAGCCAAATACCTGCTGAAGTTTTTCCTTTAACATCTCCCCTGCTTTTCCCAGCGGTTCATTTTTTCGGAAAACAAGCAGTGGCGAATATGAGAATCGCGACCCCCCCTGATAGTCCACTTCCTGTAATTGACCCTTGTGTAATTCATGCCGAACCTGCTCTAAAGGCATCCAGCCAAAACCTAAACCCTGCAGTAACGCTTCTTTTTTTGTTCTAAAGTCGCTCAGATAAAAAACCCGCTCGCCTCCAAAAGTTTGCAAACCTCCGTAAGCAGAACTATAACTGGAGTCATGTACGGTTAACTCAACAAAGGCATGTAGCTCGCGGGTATCCAATGCCTGGCGAGCCGCCAACGGATGCTCACGACTCACCACTAATACTACGTCCAGGGCTTGCAATGATATCGCACTGCAAGCAGCATCAGTCTGATAATCCAGTACCAGCATCAAGTCAGCCTGCTGCTGTTCAAAACGTTGCTGCACTCCGCCCAGAAACTCAGTACGAAACTGAATTCGGGTAGGAATGGCAAGATCCGTCATCTCTTTCAAAACACCTAAGACTGGCGCCGTGGGTAACATTCCATCGACGACTAGCTCAAGTTTTGGTTCCCACCCCTCAGAAAACTGATCCACCAAGCGGGCAACATAAGCTGCTTGTTGCAACAACCGCCGCCCCTCTTCCAGAATCCTCTGCCCAACAGGTGTCAGCTTAGCCCGATAGCTACTGCGATCAAACACCTGAGTACCCAGTTGCTGCTCTAATTTACTGATCTGATAACTCACTGACGATTGGGTTTTATGTAATCGATCAGCGGCTTTAGCAAAGCTCCCTGTCTCAACTACTGCACTTAACACCCGTAACGACTCTAAATCCACCGCCATAAAAACCATCGAATAATTTGATCAAGATGTATTAAATATTACGCTTTTTTTGAATCATCGAACAGATTAACGTATTAAATATAAGGCTGCACGAACAGCACATTATAAAAAATGCCCAAGCCAGCCTTACCCAGAATAAGAAAGAGTATAAATGAAGGATAAACCTATGAACGCTGAAAAAAATCCAATTGGCCTTAGAGGCATCGAGTTTACTGAATTCACCAGCCAGGACACGGAGTTTATGGATAGTGTATTTTCAGCTTTTGGCTTCTCTAAACTCAAACGCCACCATGACAAAGAGATCTATTACTACAACCAGAATGATATTCACTTTCTGCTCAATAAAGAGAGATCTGGTTTTTCTGCTGATTTTACCCGCCGTCATGGCCCTGCCATCTGCTCAATGGGCTGGCGAGTAGATAATGCACAAGCAGCATGGGTTGAAGCGGTCAAACGAGGCGCCAAAGCGGCTGATCCAGCGACTACCGATCATCCTTACCCTGCCATTTATGGGATAGGCGATAGCTTGATCTACTTTATCGATAAATTTGGCGCTAACGGCTCTATATATCATGATGATTTTGTTGCACTGGACGCCCCAACGATTGTCGATAATCTCGGTTTTATCGAGATAGATCACCTTACTAACAACGTTTATAAAGGCACCATGGAAACCTGGGCTGACTTTTACAAAAACGTGTTTGGTTTTGAAGAGGTTCGCTATTTTGATATTAAAGGCCAAAAAACAGCATTAATTTCTTATGCGTTACGTTCTCCGGATGGTAGTTTTTGTATTCCGATTAACGAAGGCAAAGGTGATACTAACAACCAGATTGATGAATATCTGGGTCAGTACAACGGACCAGGTGTACAGCATATCGCTTTTCGCTCAAACGACCTGCTAAGTTCGCTTGATAAAATGGATCGCTCTGTCATAGACACACTGGATATTCATGACGATTACTACGAAGAAGTCTTTAATCGTGTGCCTAATGTAACCGAAGATCGTAAAAAAATTCAGGAACATCAAGTACTGATCGATGGCGATGATTCGGGATATCTGTTGCAGATCTTTACCAAAAATCTATTCGGCCCCATCTTCATCGAATTAATCCAACGAAAAGAAAACCTTGGGTTTGGTGAAGGAAACTTTCAGGCGTTGTTTGAATCTATTGAACGCGATCAGGAACGAAGAGGCGTTATTTAGCTCTGTTATTAAATCCGGTTATCTGAATTCAGAATAATAACACTCTGTTCAGCCAACGCCCTCCAGGATAACTCTTTGAGTTACTGAGGGCGTCGATTATTGTGGAACTCTAAACGCTAAATAGGCACTACAATGTTTCATCTATAAAACGCTGGTTAAATTTTGCACCTTGAGTCGAATATCTTCAAACCGCAAATGCTCACACAGCCCAAACCCGGGTAATTGACGTATCTTATGGCGGCTAAAAACAGGTACACTGATGCCGGCCAAAAAACAACTCAGGTTATCGGCTGTCTGTATTATTGACGAGGCATGTACTGACTTCGCAGCCATATGCCTTCTCAGTCCCTCCAGGACTTGACTGATCTGCTGATCAGAGGGCCAATGTGGCGGAGTCGAATACTCAAGCTTTGCGACCCGGCCGCGGCATACCGAGCAATGACCACAACTTTCAGGCGCATGGTGATCATCAAAATAGAGCGATAGATGATGATTCAAACATCGATCCAACTCAAAAAACCTTATCAGAGCAGCAATTCGTTTTACCTCTTTTTGCTCTTTATCAACAAAATAGTGATGCAATGTTTCGGTTAGATCCGTTTTAAATAACAGATCCAAATCCACACTAAACACTTCCGTAATGCGTTTTGTTTCCAGAGTAATACAACTTATCTGCTGCAAATATTCCAATGCGGCGACCACACGGGATCGATCACATTGATAGTTTTGAAACAGCGCATCAAAATCGGGCTCTCCCCAGACCTTCTTAAACGCGGTATGCGCAAAAACAGCTGCTAAAAACGCCTGACGCTCCCCTTGGAACATCGCCACTATTTCTTCTTTTGGCTTCAGAAATTTATATTTAAACTCTGCAAAATAAGCATATAAGGGTTGTACTACACCCAACAGCTCAAGCTGTACCAGTAAAGTCTTCAGTGGTAATTGTCGAATATTACTCTCATTCGATAAGCCGACTAATTGCAGTTCCCATTGGTTATTCGTTTGGTTATCCGCTACGCCATGCCCCCCCACATCCCTCGTTTCATTCTTGATCGCCGTTACTACATATTCAATAGCGCTGTGCTCAGGGGTATCGCCGTAAACAAAATTTTCTACGGTATTAAGACCATCCAGATTCGCCAATGTTATACAATGTGATGCCGCACCATCGCGTCCCGCCCGGCCAATCTCCTGACTATAATTTTCTATGGATTTTGGCAGATCGTAATGGATGACAAATCGAATATCTGCTTTATCT
>NZ_JBFIIH010000135.1:0-10153 GCF_041601355.1 Neptunomonas sp. | reverse complement strand
TAGCCTCCTTCTTCGTAGCCGACATAGCCCGGAGGTGCACCAATCAAGCGGGCAACTGAGTGTTTCTCCATAAACTCGGACATATCAATGCGCACCATCGCATCATCAGTATCGAATAGATAATTGGCTAACGCTTTGCACAGCTCGGTTTTACCCACACCTGTAGGGCCGAGGAACAGAAAACTACCATTAGGACGGTTTGGATCAGACAAACCTGCACGCGAACGTCGCACCGCATTGGAGACAGCAATAACCGCTTCACTCTGGCCAACAACCCGATCATGCAACGCATCTTCCATACGCAACAGTTTTTCGCGCTCACCTTCCAGCATTTTACTGACAGGGATACCTGTCCAACGCGCGACAACTTCAGCCACCTCTTCTTCGGTCACTTTATTGCGCAGCAGTTTATTACTTTCCTGCCCCGTTTCTTCCGCTTCACTGGCAGCAGCCAGCTGTTTTTTTAATTCAGGGATAATCCCATATTGCAGCTCCGAGGCTTTCGCCAGATCCCCGGATCGTTTGACCTGCTCCAACTCTACTAATGCCTGATCTAACGCCTCATTGACCTTCTGTGAGCCCTGCAAAGCCGCTTTTTCTGCTTTCCAGATATCTTCCAGGTCGGCGAATTCACGCTCAAGCGTAGCAATGGTTTTTTCCAGCTCATCCAGACGCTTACGGGCCGCCTCATCTTTCTCTTTTTTCAGCGCTTCACGTTCCATTTTCAGTTGAATCAGGCGACGTTCGAGACGATCCAGATCTTCTGGTTTTGAGTCCATCTCCATGCGAATACGCGAACCTGCCTCATCGATCAGGTCGATCGCCTTATCTGGTAACTGACGATCGGTAATATAGCGCTGTGACAGTTTCGCCGCCGCGATAATCGCAGAGTCAGTAATTTCTACACCATGATGAACTTCATAGCGCTGCTTCAAACCGCGCAAAATAGCAACGGTATCTTCTTCTGTTGGTTCATCTACTATGACTTTCTGGAAACGACGCTCCAACGCAGCATCTTTCTCTACATACTGTCGATACTCATCCAGCGTTGTCGCACCGACACAATGCAGTTCACCACGTGCCAATGCAGGCTTGAGCATATTTCCGGCATCCATGGCGCCTTCGCCTTTACCGGCACCGACCATGGTATGCAGCTCATCAATAAAGAGAATAATCTGACCTTCCTGTTTAGACAGCTCTTTGAGTACCGCTTTGAGACGCTCTTCAAATTCACCACGGAATTTTGCACCGGCAATTAACGACCCCATATCCAGTGAAAGCACTTTTTTACGCTTCAGGCCTTCGGGTACTTCCCCATTGACAATACGTTGCGCCAACCCTTCAACAATGGCAGTTTTACCCACACCCGGCTCCCCGATAAGAACCGGGTTGTTTTTAGTACGACGCTGCAGCACCTGAATGGTACGGCGGATTTCATCGTCACGGCCAATCACCGGATCCAGTTTACCCAGCTCTGCCTGCTCGGTGAGATCAACACAATACTTATCTAATGCCTGGCGACTCCCTTCAGCATTAGGATCATTAACACTATCACCGCCACGCATATTATTGATCGCCTCTTCTAATGATTGTTTAGTGACACCGGCATCACGTAATACCTTACCGACATCGCTTTTATCGTCAACCATCGCTAATACAATCAGCTCACTGGCGATAAATTGATCGCCTCGCTTTTGTGCAAGTTTATCCGTCAGATTAAAGATACGTGCCATATTCTGTGACAGACGGATCTCGCCATCCGGGCTTTGTACTTGTGGCAAACGATCCAACGCTTCACCCACACTGCGAGCAAGCTGCGGAAGTGCAGCACCGGCCTGTGACAGCAATGGACGAACGGAACTATCTTGCTGTTGCAGAAAAGCCGCTAGTAAATGAATAGGCTCTATATGGTTATGATCCTTACCCACTGCTAACGATTGCGCTTCACCTAAGGCATCCTGAAGTTTTGATGTAAATTTATCGGGCCGCATAGATAATTTTCTCCTTGTAAGCAGTCATCATTAGGACGTGACTGCTGTCTCTTTGCATCTGATATGGGGCTATTACTCGCCGGATTCAAGCCTATGATGATTAATAATTAACCAGATGTGATCCAGATCAACAAAATTTAAGACGTACGTTAAAAGAGTACGCACACTTACAAAAACAACCCACCCAGATTAAATGCCATCCATCCACCCAACCACGCCAGCACTAACCCTGAGAAAATAGAGAGTGCCGCCCAACGCCAGCTACCGGTTTCCCGTCGTATCACTGCCAACGTAGCCAGACAAGGCATGTAGAGTAAGGTAAACACCATCAAGGCTAAACCTGCTGCCGGCGCTAACCCTGCTTGCATCGCTAACTGCAAACCACCCATATCTTCTGCGTTCACCTGATAAACCATAGCCAGCGTTGCCGCAATGACCTCTTTTGCAAGAAAGCCCGACAGCAGCGCAACGGTTTCCTGCCACTGAAAGCCTAAAGGCGCAAAAACCGGCGCCATCCAGCGTCCAAGCTGCTCCAGAAATGACATTTCGTCCTGCATAGGAAACGTTTGCAACACCCACACAGCCATCGAGCCCAGCAGAATCACACCCCCTACCTTATGTAGAAAATCCTGTACTTTATCCCACACATGCATCATCAGCGAACGGAAGGAGGGCCAGCGCCAAGGCGGCAGTTCCATGATAAAAATCTCATTAGGCTGTGCCGGCAACCAGCGAGATAACAGTGCAGCGATAACAAAGGCAACCATAATCCCCAGCATATGTATTCCAAAAAGTGCACTGCCTGCATTATCTGCAAAGAAGATCCCTGCCAATAGAACATATACCGGCAAACGTGCCGAGCAGCTCATAAAGGGATTGATCAAAATAGTAATCAAGCGCGCCCTGGGCTCCTCAATAGTCCGCGTTGCCATAATCGCCGGAACATTACAGCCAAAACCCATGACCAGCGGCACAAACGCCTTGCCATGTAAGCCGACTTTGCTCATCACCCGATCTGTCAGAAAAGCAGCGCGTGCCATATATCCACTTTGCTCAAGTATCGCTATAAATAAAAACAACAACACCACATTGGGCAAAAAAACTAAAACCCCTCCGACTCCTGCCAGTAAGCCATCCGTAATAACATTACGAAACAGCGTATCAGGTAGCCAATGTGCCACACCTTCCCCGATCAACCCTACCGTCTGGTCAATCCAGTCAGCAGGGTAAGCACCCAAGGTGAATGTCGCTTCAAAAATAAGCCATAATGCAAAAAAGAACAGCGGCAAACCCAACCAACGGTTGAGCGTTATCGCATCTAACCAGGTATCCAATCGACTGATATCAATATGGGTTTCATCTATTTCATGAAACAGTCCATGAATATACCCATAACGACCGGCGGTAATCAGCTCAGTAGCCGTTTCATCATGCCTTTGTGCCAGCAGTGTTAATTGATCCGACAGCGTTTGCCGCACCACGTCTGATATTGGAAAGCCAACATCGCCTGCGGCCTCTAAACTTTGCACAGCCTGCCAACGTGATATATTTTTCTGAGTCAACTGCTGTATGGCTTGTTCGACATGAGGCTCATAATCAATCATCAGCGCACTGCAGGTGGTTATCAGTGATGCCTGATGCTGATGGTTAGCTAACAACGAGGCTGCCAGTTGATCCAGCAGAGGCTCGATCGCAGCAGATTTGCGTCCATCACTGGGCAACACCGGCACACCCAGCTGTTTGGACAACTGTTTAATATCGGGGACACAACGCAGACGCGCCGCTTCATCCATCATATTCAATGCCAGCATGGTGGACAGGCCCTGCTCCAACAGCTGAGTCGTTAACGCCAAATGGCGTGATAGATGACTGGCATCCAAAACATTCAGCACAAAATCAGGCGGAGTATTCAACAGATAATCGCGTGCCACCCGCTCCTCAACCCTATTTTGGCTTAACGAATAGATGCCAGGCAGATCTACAAAGGTCAGGGTTAGCCCTTTATGCTCACGCTCCCCCTGCTTAACATCGACAGTGACGCCCGCCATATTACCGGTTCGCTGCCGGGCGCCTGTCAGCAAGTTAAACAAAGAAGTTTTCCCACAATTAGGATTTCCCACCAATGCAATCGTGAAATGAAATTTATTCATCAGCGCTCACCTTAATATAGACGGCTTCTTCATTACGCAGACAAACCTGCTGTCGCCCCAACCGATAAACTCTTGGGCTTCCCCATGGGGAGATGGCAGCAAGCTGAATACTCTGCCCCCGCAAAACCCCTAGCGTTGCCAAACGTTGTCTCAATGCGTCCGGGCCTGCAATATCCAGAATTTTACACCGCTGACCACGTGCTAAAGAATCAAGTGTCACGTCACACTCCCCATTAGAAGATAATGAGAATGATTATCCTCTTTGTTCGCGAGCCAATATATGACTTATATCAAAATTATCTAATTCAAGCCTGACCAGATCGATCCTGCTGATTAAGGACAAATACCTTCGAGTGTTTTATCATAAACGCTATCTTTTATGAGGATGCAGGAATTGTCCGTAAGTCACAGAAACACACCTAACCTTGGGGCGGCCATGAAGCAGCGCCGCAAAGCCTTAGGACTAAACCTATTACAACTCGCTGAGCTTTCTAATGTATCCCGCTCCATGCTCTCCGAAATAGAACGCGGCAATGCCAATCCGACTTTCACTAACCTGTGGAATATTACCCAGGCACTGGGCGTCAGCATTGATGAGCTGGCGCATAGCAGCAGCGAAAATCCGCCTCCGGTTATCGAACGGCAAAACGCAATCAATACCCCCAGAATGCGCAGTAAAGATAAGGGATGTGAGCTCATTGCTTTAAACCCGGTAGACACCGCCACTGAATTTGAGTGGTATCAGCTCATCATTCAACCGGGCAGCCAGCTAGAATCTGAAGCGCATGTGCGCGGTACCCAGGAGCACCTGTCTGTGATTGAAGGCCAGATGAGAGTTGAGTTAAGAGCTGAACTCGGAGCTGAGCGGGAAGAAGAGGTCAGTGCAACCGGAACATTAGGCGATACGTTACGCTACCCGGCGGATATCCAACATTGCATAAAAAACCCGGGAAGCATTACTGCCCGGGCATTTCTGGTCGTGCATAAACGCTAAAATATTGACTCACTCATTCAGGCCAATTGAGTATGACCTTACCCGAAGCACCTGAGCGCATTACATCAAACCCCTGCTGGAAATCTTCCAGCGGGAAGTGATGTGTAATAATCGGGGTAAGATCCAACCCTGATTGAATAATGCTGGCCATTTTATACCAGGTTTCGAACATCTCTCTGCCGTATATCCCTTTCAGGATCAGTCCTTTAAAAATCACCTTAGTCCAGTCAATGGCCATATCACCGGAAGGTATACCTAACATCGCCACTTTTCCGCCATGATTCATCACATCCAGCATAGAGCGAAAGGCTGGCGGCGCACCCGACATCTCTAAACCGACATCAAAACCTTCCGTCATCTGCAACTCTGACATTTTGTCTTGCAGAGTCTGCTCGACAACATTAACGGTATGTACCACACCCATTTTTCTGGCCAGCGACAAACGATAGTCATTTACATCGGTAAGCACCACATGCCGGGCGCCGGCATGACGTGCTACTGCCGCGGCCATAATGCCAATCGGACCCGCACCGGTAATCAGCACATCTTCACCCACCAGATCAAATGACAATGCAGTATGTAACGCATTGCCGAATGGATCAAAAATGGCAGCCAGATCATCGGATATATTATCGGGAATTTTAAAAGCATTCACCGCCGGCAGTGACAGATATTCAGCAAAGGCACCTGGACGATTCACACCCACACCCTGCGTATTTCTGCAGAGGTGACGCCGCCCCGCCCGGCAGTTTCTGCAATGGCCGCAGGTGATGTGTCCCTCACCCGATACGCGATCACCCAGAGTGTATCCCTCTACTTCACAACCAATCTCGACCACAGTGCCGACATACTCATGACCCACCGTCATCGGTACAGGAATGGTTTTCTGCGACCATTCATCCCAGTTATAAATATGAACATCGGTACCACAAATGGCGGTTTTACGTATTTTTATTAACAGGTCGTTATGGCCTACTGCCGGTTTATCCGTGTCATGTAACCAGATCCCTTCCTGTGGATAAAGTTTTGCCAGCGCTTTCATGCCATCTCTCCTCAGATAATTCCCAGCTCGCGGCCAATCCGCGTAAAGGCATCAATAGCCTGATCCAATTGCTCGCGGCTATGTGCAGCCGACATCTGTGTACGAATTCTCGCCTGCCCTTTAGGTACGACCGGAAAAGAGAATCCGACCACGTAGATACCCTCTTGGAGTAAGCGATTCGACAGCTGGGATGCCAGCGCCGCATCACCTATCATCACCGGAATGATGGCATGGCCACTCCCGGCCATCGTAAAACCGGCACGCTCCATTTGTGTTCTGAAATAATCAGCATTGGTATTAAGCTGCTGACGCAGGTCGCCACCCTGCCCGACCAGCTCCAGCGCTTTCAATGTCGCCTGAACAATAGCAGGGGCTACAGAGTTGGAAAACAGATAAGGCCTTGAGCGCTGCCGCAGCCATTCAACGACTTCACGCTTTGCGGCGGTATAACCACCAGACGCTCCGCCTAAGGCCTTGCCCAGAGTACCGGTAATAATGTCGACACGGCCCATTACCTGGCAGTATTCATGACTGCCGCGTCCATGCTCTCCGACAAAACCAACGGCATGCGAATCATCAACCATTACCAGCGCATTATACTTATCAGCCAGATCACAAATCCCTTGCAGGTTGGCTATCACACCATCCATCGAAAACACGCCGTCTGTCGCAATTAATCTGACACGAGCATCCTGTGACTGTTGCAGGCATTGCTCCAATTCAGCCAGGTTATTATTCGCATAACGTAATCGGCGCGCTTTACTCAAACGCACACCATCGATAATACTGGCATGGTTCAAGGCATCACTGATAATCGCGTCCTCTTCACCCAACAGGGTCTCGAACAGACCGCCATTAGCATCAAAACAGGACGAATAAAGAATCGCATCATCCATACCCAGAAACTGGCTTAGTGTGGCTTCGAGTTGCTTATGAATGTCCTGAGTGCCGCAGATAAAACGTACCGATGACATACCAAAACCGTGCTCATCTAAGCCCTGCTTGGCCGCGCTGATCAGTTCAGGATTGTTCGCCAGCCCCAAATAGTTATTGGCGCAAAAGTTGATGACATCACTGCCATCGCGCAGACGAATATGCGATGACTGCGGAGAAACAATCTCTCGCTCAGCTTTATATAACCCTTCACTCTTTAACTGATCGGCCTGTGCAGCCAATTGCTGCAGAAAGTCTGAACGTTTCATGCCACCCCCGGAAAACCTTAATATTGGAATA
Organism: Neptunomonas sp.; assembly: GCF_041601355.1. GTDB lineage: Bacteria > Pseudomonadota > Gammaproteobacteria > Pseudomonadales > Balneatricaceae > Neptunomonas. Next base: position 2,743 of record NZ_JBFIIH010000135.1, on the reverse strand, counting down.
AAATCCACTATAACAGAATAAAATAGTCGATTAATAGCCAGGATTGATTTTATTCTGTAAAAAAATCCAATATAAAAGACTATTCATAAAGCTCTTCTAACTGTTTTACTCTTTCTGACAGATTAAATCCACGTTGCGCCAGCCACTCATCATTAAAATAGCTATCCTGATAGCGCTCGCCCCCATCACATAATAAGGTTACGATACTGCCCCGTTCATCACGCTGCTTCATCTCTTCAGCCAGCGTCAGCACACCCACAAAATTTGTGCCCGTCGAGCCGCCCACTAAGCGTCCCAATTTCGCGGATAAAAAATGTGCCGCCGCCAGACTTTCACTATCTTCTACCTGCAACATGCGATCAATCACTGCCGCAGAAAAAGAAGGCTCCACCCGAGGTCGCCCTATACCTTCTATACGCGAACCTTGTTGTATCGATAACGATTTATCACCTGTACTGAAATAATCGAAAAATACAGAGTTCTCCGGATCTACGACACACAGCTGCGATGGTTGTTGCCAGCACTGCTGATATCGCAAGTACCGACCAATCGTCGCTGACGTTCCGCCCGTCCCGGCACTCATAACGATCCAGCTCGGCTGAGGAAAACGTTCGGCGCTCATCTGGCGAAAGATCGATTCTGCAATGTTATTGTTCCCACGCCAGTCGGTGGCCCGTTCTGCGTAAGTAAACTGATCCATAAAGTGGCCACCCATTTCGTGCGCCATATCTGCCGCTGCCTGGCACACATCAGATGCCGCCACTTGGTGACACTGCCCACCGTAGAAAGCAATTTGTCGCATTTTTCGTAGCGCCGTACCCTCAGGCACCACTGCGATAAAGGGCAATCCAAGCAGCCTTGAAAAATATGCCTCAGAGATCGCAGTGCTGCCTGATGAGGCTTCGATGACCGGAGTTCCTTGCTTAATCCAGCCATTACACAGCGCATAGAGAAACAGCGAACGGGCCAAACGGTGCTTTAAGCTCCCGGTCGGGTGCGTAGACTCGTCTTTTAAATAGATATCAATATCAGGAAAAACCGACATATCTAACTTAATCAGATGAGTATCAGCAGACCGATTATAATCTGCTTCAATTAGACGTATTGCGTTGGCGACCCAATGATTCTGACTCATAGCACCCTCTCCTTTTTATAGCTAAAGTATGCAGGAGTTAGCAGCACGCGTGAACCTATTGTCGACTCCCTGCTGGCGCAGAGTACAAAAACTTCAGGACGCAGGTGTAATCCGAAAACAAGTCGTGTTACTTGATCCGGCAAAAGTGGGATTAAATGTTTCGGTATTCGTGCATATCAAAACACGTAACCATTCGCATGTCTGGTATGTGAACTTCGCAGAAAAAATCGCGCGTTACGATGAAGTGGCCGAGTTTTACCGCATGAGCGGAGAATACGATTATCTGATGCGCATTGTTGTCGCAGATATAGCCGCCTTTGATCGCTTTTATAAACGCTTAGTAGAAGAAACACCCGATTTGAGTGATGTCACCTCCAGCTTTGCCATGGAGCAGATTAAATATACGACGGCATTACCGATCTGAAAGAACAATCACTGAATAATTATTGAACAATCACTGAATAATTATTGAACAATTATTGAACAATTATTGAACAATCACTAAATAAATCCGCAAAAATCCATTATGCGCCCTGGCAAAAATAAATTATTGACTATAATTGCTGAGTATTTTTCATAAAGTAGGAGCTAGTCAGCAATGCACCGCGCCAAAGGGTTTTCTCTGATAGAGCTGATGATCGTGCTTGTCATCGTCGGGATTCTTGCTTCAATCGCTTACCCAAGTTATACCGAGTCGGTTTTCAAGTCGCGCCGCGCCGATGCCAAAGCCGCATTAATGCAGGCCGAATTAGAGCAACAGAAACGTCGTGCATCAGGCTTAGCGTATCAGGCACAGGCCTCTACAGCCTCGCCCGATGGGCACTATAATGTAACCGTTACCAGTGTTACCACTAGCGGCTTTGTAGCCACCGCAACACCGACGGGGCAGCAAACAGGGGATTCCTGTGGAAACTTCACCATCACTGTTACGAGCACGGGAACCACGTATGCGTCAACATCCGGGGCTAGCTCTGCGTGCTGGGGGCAATAGTGAACACTGTCGTCCTCTATAAACACAAGTCAGACGGTTTTAGTCTGATTGAATTAATCGTTGCTATCGCCATTTTGGCTATTATCGTTACGGTCGCAATCCCCAGCTTTGGTAACTCGCTTGAACGCAAACGTGCCCAGGGCCTTACCACGGCGATTGCTACTGATATGGAATTTCTGCTGGCGGAAGCAACAAAACGAAACCTGAATCTCAGCATGACGTTGTCTTCAACCGGTTACAGTATTGCTGCCGACAACAGCGGCACTTCAATACCCGTTAAATCAATACCGTATGCGAACAACTACCCGGGATCTTCAGCCACTGCCAATTTTGGCGGCTCTCCTGTTTCGCTCAGTTATATTTACAACCCGAAACTAGGACGACTGACAAGCAGTATCGGTAGCGTAACGGTATCTTCCGGTAGCGCATCATTGACAATATTCGTTAACCCGCTTGGCCGTCCAGCTATCTGTGGAGCATTCGGAGGTTACCCCGCATGCCCATAAGAGAAACTCAAAGATTCGCGAAACAGCGAGGCATGAGCCTGATTGAAATAATGATTAGCTTAGTCATATCCCTCATATTACTGGGTGGTTTACTGAGTCTGTATATGGCCT
>NZ_JBFIIH010000134.1:0-10345 GCF_041601355.1 Neptunomonas sp. | reverse complement strand
GATTCAATTAGAGCTGGTTGCTTCAGCGACCCAAAACCCTTTAAAAAACCTTCAGGATGGAACGGTTGATGTGGTGTTAGCGCCCGGACATTTAATCGTCCCGGGTATCGACTCCATTCCGGTATTTCAGGATGAACTTGTATTAGTCACTCACGTAACCCATGAACTGGCAGCCAAAGCATTCATTCAAGCAAGCGACTTAGAAAGCGAGCAATACCTGACCTATAGCAAGTCAGCGCAACCGGGCTTTGAGTATGAACGTTTTATTCGTCCTTCCGGAAGCGTTCCTCATTTGGTGACGGTCGTTGAAGTAACAGACGCCATTGTCGAGCTGATAGCGGCAGGGTTTGGTGTGAGTATCCTGTCACGCTGGGCGGTTCAATCCGCTATTAAAAACAAAAATGTTTCCGTTATTCAGGTAGGCGAAGACAAACTTGACCTTGGCTGGTCCGCATTAGTGCGCCAGTCAGAGCCCTCTGAGTCTGCCGCAAGAACGTTATCAACAAGACTGGCTGAATGGTTTCAAGATTAAAATACCCCCCCGGATGTTCCTAAGCATTAGCCAGGCTAACGTTGAGTTCCAGGCTACTTCAGATAGGACAATATTTTTAAAACTTTTACACAGCGGGTAATTTTTCGGGCAAAGGTTCTCAAGACCTTCTGGCTAAATGAATGCCGGCTAACATGCAGCGAATCGATCCGCCTGCCAATTCAATGGTCGGTATATCTAACACCACAAACTCTATATGGCGCTCCAATAGCGTGCGTTGCATGCCAGTTAAAGCATCGTATGCCGTGCGGGATAATGCCAGTAACCGACCATCAGGAGAGGACAATTCAAGAACATTTCCTGCAAACAGACCAATTTGATGATTAGAAAGCTCAATAACTTCACGGCCTGTCGATTGTAATCGATTGACCACTTCATCACGGCGTTTTCGGTTGATGATTAATTCAGTTCCCACCACAGCAAACGCTGAGCCTATACTCATCATGACATTCGTATGATAAACAGCACTGCCACTCTCATCTCTGGTTTCAAATGCCATCGGCTCATAATTAAAATGAGCACAAAAACGCTCCAGAGCAATCGGATTAGCCCGATTCGATTCAGCGGTATAGGCGACTCGTTCAATATGGTCCAATACCATGGCGCCGGTCCCCTCTAAATACAAATCATCAAATTCTAAACCTGAGTAATCCATAATATCTTGAACGTGATACTCTGCTTTAAGCATGTCGATAATATCCTGGCGCCGCTCCCTGCGACGATTGGCGGAAAACATCGGGTAAATCGCAATATGGCCGCCAGGGTGAGTAGAAAACCAGTTATTGGGAAATACGGAGTCCGGTGTTTCATTCCTCGTATCTTCAAACAAATGAACTCTTATTTGTTTTTCCCTTAGTACTTCAGCAACATGATCGACTTCTGAAGATGCTCGTTTTGCTGTTTCTTCAGGATCTTCATCAGGCACCTGTTTTTGATAAGCATTATCAACTGCAGTATCTGGATTTGGATAAAAGTACTGCGGTCTGATCATAACGACAGCTCGTGGAGACTGTACTGAAAGTCGGGATTGAGAGTTTTTTAAGGCAGTCATTTATATAATAACCTTATGCGATGAGACTGAACCTGGTTCTGCTCAATTATGTTTTATAAAAAAAGTGACCCATGAATGCATGCTCATTTTTTATGCATAACCAGGCGCTTTCAAAAGATGAGACGATATTATTACCAGAATACTTGCTATAAATAAGTGATAATATTTAACTAAATTTACACAATTATGACTATTTGATAAGTACTGGTTACCAAATGACAGAATTAGACTATATAGACAGGCAGATTATTGGTTTACTGCGTGCGAATGCCAGATCTCCCGTGGCAAACCTCGCGAAAAAGATAGGGACATCCCGGGCGACGATACAAAACAGAATGAACCGTCTGGAAAAAAATGGGGTTATTACGGGATATACCGTCCTGGTGAATAGTGCGAATGATAAATCCTTATCGCTTGTCAGAGCGCTGATGTGCATCGGTCTGGATGGAAACTCTTCGACAAAAGTGCGTAATAAGTTGCTGACAGAACCCAGTGTGAGAGCGATCCACTCCACCAACGGAAAATGGGATCTGGTTCTTGAGATACAAACGCAAAGCTTAGAAGCATTTGATAAAGTTTTGGGCAGAATACGTGCCCTGGAAGGTATTTCAAACTCTGAAACAAATATCTTATTATCATCGACACGCACGGGATCAAAGGAACTCTGATTCACAGTACCAATAACCATACCCAACTAAACATCAATACTGCGATAAGGAACTGCTTTGAATCCTGTTAAAAAGTTCTCAACTTTAATACAACTTATTCAATTTATGCGGCCCTACCGTAAGTACTGGATAGGCGCCATAATCGCTCTCTTGTGTACCGCTGGAGTGACGCTGGCGATTGGCCAGGGTGTGAAGCTTGTCATTGATAACGGTTTTATTGCTGGTTCAATCGAGCAATTAAACCATTCGATTTTCATTTTAATTGGCATGTCTTTATTAATGGCAGGTGGTACCTTTATTCGCTTTTATCTGGTGTCGTGGCTGGGCGAACGCGTAACGGCGGATATCCGCCAAGCCGTGTTTGATAACATCATCAATTTACACACGAACTACTTTGAAAAGAACCGCAGCGGCGAAATCATGTCGCGCCTCACCACCGATACCACGCTGTTGCAGTCCATTATCGGAAGTTCTTTTTCTATGGCGCTGCGAAGTATAGTAACCACCAGCGGCGCGTTGGTGATGCTGTTTATTACCAACGTAAAGCTAAGTCTGATTATCGTAGCGGGCGTCCCTCTGATTTTATTACCGATATTATTGTTTGGCCGTCGCGTCAGGCAGCTTGCCAGAAAGAGCCAGGACTCGATTGCCGATGTGGGTACTTATGCTGGTGAAGCGATTCAACAAATAAAAACCGTGCAAAGCTATAATCAGCAAAGCTACGAAAGCGTCAGCTTTGCCAAAGAAGTCGATAAGGCTTTTAGTATTGCGCGGCATCGCATTAGCCAACGTGCCCTGTTAATGGCAACTGTCATTCTATTGGTGTTCGGCGCACTCTCCGGCATGCTGTGGGTAGGCGGGTACGATGTCATTACCGGTGTGATGACCGGAGGCGAGTTGGGCGCGTTCGTTTTTTACGCGCTAATTGTCGCCATGGGTACAGGCACCTTATCCGAAGTTTATGGCGAACTGCAAAGAGCCGTCGGCGCAACAGAGCGCCTGATGGAATTATTGTATGCAAAGAATGAAATAGTAGCGCCAGACAACCCTGAAGATGCCAGCCATTTGAAAGCCAGCCTGGAGCTGAAACATGTCACTTTCAACTACCCTTCCCGGCCCGACAAAGCCGCTTTATCTGACTTCAGTCTGAGTATACCGGAAGGCAAAGTAACCGCATTGGTCGGGCCATCAGGCGCCGGCAAATCGACGGTATTCGAATTGCTGCTGCGTTTTTATGATCCCAGCCTTGGGCAAATCTGTTTTGATACGACCGACCTTCGCCAACTGGATCCACACCAGCTGCGCCAGCAAATGGCGGTGGTAGCACAGCAGCCAGCACTGTTTACCAGTAATGTGCTGGAAAACATCCGCTACGGCAAGCAGAGCGCCTCTGAAGCAGACGTGATCGCCGCCGCGAAAGCCGCCCACATCCACGACTTTATCCAGCAATTACCCGAGCAATACTATAGCGACCTGGGCGAAAAAGGAGTGCGCTTATCGGGTGGACAAAAACAGCGCATTACCATCGCCCGCGCTATCCTGAACAACCCACGGATTTTACTGCTGGATGAGGCCACCAGCGCACTCGATTCTGAAAGTGAAGGCGCTATCCAAAAGGCATTAAGAAATTTAATGCAAGACCGTACGACCGTCATTATTGCCCACCGTTTATCGACCATTATTCATGCCGATAACATTGCCGTAATGAACGAGGGTCAGGTCGTAGCGCAAGGAACCCATGCAGACTTATTAGTGCAATCCGAACTTTATGCAAAATTAGCAGCGCGACAGTTTGAAGAGTAGTAAAATACGCGTTAATTAAAGGGAATAGGAATAAGACCGACAGATGACAAAGAATAGTCAAAAAATTAAGATTTTCCGTGAAGCCATTCCGTCATTTGCCTGCAAACCAGGCTGCCACGATTGCTGTGGGCCGGTTACCGCCTCGTCTGAAGAAATGTCCCGCTTACCCATCAAAAGCGATGCTGAGCATGATGAAGCCTGGGCCGAATTAAACTGCCCGTATCTGGGCGAGCATGGCTGCGAAGTCTACGACGAGCGTCCCTTAATTTGCAGACTGTTTGGTACAACACCGAGTCTACCCTGTCCGAATGCCTGCGGCCCTGCGCAGATGACTGATCCCAAAGTAGAGCGCCAGATACTTAAATTTCATAAAGAAACGCGCCAGGTTCTGCTTTAACTGCTTATTATTGACAGCTTTTATGGGGGCCGTTTTTAGCGTAAACCAGCCCTTAGCTTTAACCTGACAGCAATTATTTCACCTAAGGCTTCTTCGCTTAACTTGTCTTTAATCCGGACACCGACCGGCCTGAGCCGTCTACCCGGACCATCTACCTGAGCCATCTGCCCGAACCATCTACATGAGCTATTATTCAGCACTTTCAACATGAGCCATGAATAAGCGCAGTTAGCTTCCCCGGTAGGTAGAGTAGCTATAGGGCGCGATCAATAACGGGACATGGTAATGCTCATCCGCAGATGCCACACCAAAACGTATCACCACTTCGCCCAGAAATGCAGGATCAGGCAGATCAACACCTTGCGATCTGAAGTAATCCGTCGTGTGAAAAACTAACTCATAAACCCCCTTCTTAAAATCATCCTTTTCAAGCAGCGGTTCATCACAACGTCCGTCATCATTAGTGTAAACGGTTTTAAGCAGAGCGCGCTGTTCAGCTACCGCAAACAGGTCGACACGAATGCCTTTTCCAGGACGTCCCTGCGCTGAGTCTAATACATGCGTCGATAAATATCCCATGGCCTTAATATAAGGTGCAAAACACCTTCCTCCGATTTAACACTAAAACAAAAATACATTCCTATTATGATTCTGTATACGTAAGTAAGCTTATTGATTAAAACAAAGAATGATTGTATATAATTAATTATCATTTTTTTATTAATAGTATTCGATTAATGGTCTCAGCCATGCACTAGTGCGTATCTTTACACCCACCACGAACAAGGAGGCAGCCATTATGAGCAATCATTACCCACGTGACCTCATCGGATACGGCGCAACCCCTCCGCACCCACACTGGCCGAACAATGCAAAAATAGCCTTATCGTTTGTGCTTAACTACGAGGAAGGTGGTGAGCGCTGCATTCTGCATGGCGACAGTGAATCTGAAGCTTTTTTATCAGAAATGCCGGGCGCACAACCGCTCCCCAACGCACGTAACATGAGCATGGAGTCCTGTTATGAATACGGCAGTCGTGCCGGTGTATGGCGAATTTTAAAACTTTTTAAAAAGCATGATATCCCACTCACTGTTTTTGCCGTTGCCATGGCGCTCGAGCGCAATCCTGATGTTGCCAAAGCAATGGTAAACGCAGGCCATGAGATTTGCAGTCACGCCTATCGCTGGATTGATTACCAAAACGTCAGTAAAGTTGCTGAACGTGACGACCTGCACAAAGCGATCGAGATCATTAAGCAAGTGACCGGCGAACGCCCGCTGGGTTGGTACACAGGCCGCAATAGCATTAACACGCGCGACTTAGTGATAGAAGAAGGTGGCTTCTTATACGACTCCGATGCCTATGATGACGACCTTCCGTATTGGCTGAACAACCAAGGCAAAGGCCACCTTGTGATTCCTTATACGCTGGACACTAACGATATGCGTTTTGCCACTGCGCAAGGCTTTAATAGTGGCGAACAGTTCTATCAATACCTGAAAGACAGCTTCGATGTGCTGTATGAGGAAGGCGAGCTTGCACCCAAAATGCTATCGATTGGTTTACATTGCCGCCTTATCGGCCGACCGGCGCGTATTCAGGCGCTGGCACGCTTCATCGAATACGCGCGTAGCCATGAACGCGTGTGGTTTACACGGCGTATCGATATCGCCAGGCACTGGTATAAAACCCACCCGTTTAAAGCCGAGCTGTAAAGATCAGCCTAAAAAAGAGCCTAAAGATGAGCCCTTACGATAAGACAATCAAATTCCAGCATTGCACACCCAGCCAGATGACACGTGAGGAGTTTATCGACACCTTTGCTGATATTTATGAGCACTCCCCATGGGTAGCTGAACAGGCATTTGATAACGGCATAACGGCTGAGCACGATAGCATTGCACTGCTACATCAACTCATGGCAAACACCTTACTCAACGCGGATAAAGCAAGTCAATTAGCATTAATCAACGCTCATCCGGATTTAGCGGGTAAAGCGGCTGTTGCAGGAAAACTGACGGCAGCCTCTGCTTCTGAGCAGTCCGGCGCGGGTATCAGCGAATGCAGTGCTGAAGAGTTCACACGCTTTACGACCTTAAATGATGCCTATAAAGCCAAATTTCGATTCCCCTTCATCATGGCTGTCAAAGGCAGTAACCGCCAGCAAATTTTAGCGGCGTTTGAAGAACGTAGTCACAACAATGAAGAACAGGAATTTGCAAGAGCCTTACAAGAGATCAACAAGATTGCCCTCTTTCGCCTTGCAGCTATGTAACGTAACTATGTAACGTAACTATTAGTCACTATTAGCAACCCGGTAACCCGATTCTGAGCAGGCAGGTCATTTCATGAGTGAAACATTTGAAAAATACGTTAACTTAGCGAATGCTCGCTTAGGGACTAAAGCGATATCCGTCACTGACGACTGGTTTGCAGCGGTCGATAGAATGCTTCAACCAGAAGCGCCTGTCTGGAAAGAAGGTGTTTTTGATGACAACGGTAAGTGGATGGATGGCTGGGAGTCACGTCGCAAACGTTTTGAAGGTTACGATTCAGCCGTGATCCGCTTAGGCGTGCCGGGCGTGATTAAAGGTGTGGATATCGATACCGCTTTTTTTACCGGTAATTACCCACCGTCGGCCTCAATAGAAGCCTGCTTTAGCCCTGATGGTGATCCGGATGACGCTTATGACTGGATAGAAGTATTGCCGGCAGTAGCACTTAAGGGTGACAGCCAACACCTGCACGCTATTAATGATGACCGCCCCTGGACACACCTGCGTTTTAATATTTTCCCGGACGGTGGCGTCGCACGCTTGCGTGTATACGGTTTACCTTACCGTGATTGGTCTGCTCATGATGCATCCGAAGAACTCGACCTGATCGCTTCACTGAATGGCGGCCGCGCGCTAGCCTGCAGTGATGAGCATTATGGTCGCATGAGCAACATCATTAACCCGGGCCGTGGCATTAATATGGGGGACGGCTGGGAAACAGCGCGGCGCCGCACACCGGGAAATGACTGGGTGATTATTGCACTGGGCAAACCGGGTGACATCAGTCGCGTTGTTGTCGACACCCTCCATTTCAAAGGCAACTACCCTGACAGCTGCTCAATCCAGGCGTCTTACGTTAGAGGCGGCACAGATGAACAAATTGAAACGCAGAGTTTGTTCTGGAAAGCGTTACTGCCATCACAGAAGCTCGGAATGCATCAGGAACACGAGTTCGCCGAACAGATCAACGCAATAGGCCCGATCACACATATCCGACTGAATATATTCCCTGATGGAGGCGTTAGCCGTCTGAGACTATTTGGAAAAGTATATTTGGAAAAGTAAGCTCGGAAAAGTAAGCTCGGAAAAGTAAAACAGTAACAAGGAGCGGCTGATGATCAAGCTGAAAATAGAGACTCTTACGACAGCCGCGTTTTCCGAATTTGGCGATGTCATCGAAACACAAGGCCGCGATCATTTTATGATCAATAACGGCTCAACGCAGCGCTTTCATCGTCTTGCAGAGGTTGACGTGCTTGGTGAATCCGCTAAAGCCATCATCAGTATTTTCCGCGCCAAACAGTTGCCTATGCCACACAGAGTGATGATGCTAGAACGCCACCCATTAGGCAGCCAGGCCTTTATACCTTTAAAAGGCCATCCGTTTTTGATTATTGTTGCGCCTAAGGGTGAAGATATTGATCCTCAGGAAATTCGAGCGTTTATCAGTAATGGCCAGCAAGGTGTGAATTATCATACCGGGACTTGGCACCACCCTATTCTGACAGCCGTCGCTGAAGATGATTTTCTGGTGGTTGACCGGGCAGGAGAAGGCAACAACTGTGACGAACACTTTTTTAGTGACGAGATAAGCATCATTCTTGATCCTTCGGAATAAACTTAATCCTGCAGAATAAAGGAGTCGCTATGGATCCGCATATGACCGAATGGCTGAACCTGGCACTACGCTGGGTGCACATGATAACGGGGGTTGCGTGGATCGGCGCTTCATTCTATTTTGTCTGGCTGGAAAACAACCTCAATCGTGTCAATCCAAAAGACGGATTAGCCGGTGATCTGTGGGCGATTCACGGCGGTGGCATTTACCATCTGGAAAAATACAAGCTCGCCCCTCCGAGCATGCCCGACAACCTTCACTGGTTTAAATGGGAAGCTTATTTCACATGGATCAGCGGCGTCGCACTCTTAAGCGTTGTCTACTACTTCAACGCTGAATTGTATCTGATCCTGCCAGGGTCAGGTATTTCACCTGCGCTGGCTATCACTATTGGTCTGGGTTCATTAATTGCAGGCTGGGTTATCTATGATCAGCTATGTGATTCAGCATTAGGCAAAAAGCCGCTGCTATTAGGCCTGATTCTATTTATCCTGATTATCGCCAGTGCCTGGGGCTTTTCGCACGTATTTAGTGGCCGGGGGGCTTTCATCCACGTAGGCGCCATCATAGGGACGATCATGGTGGGTAATGTCTTCCGCACTATCATGCCTGCTCAGCGTGCACTGGTTAAAGCGATTGAAGAACACCGCGAACCAGACCCAACGTTACCTGCTAAAGGGCTACTGCGCTCACGGCATAACAATTATTTTACGCTGCCCGTACTCTTCATTATGATCAGCAACCACTTCCCTAGCACCTACGGTAGTGAGTATAACTGGCTGATCCTGGCCGGTATCTCCATTTTTTCCATCCTGGTACGCCATTACTTTAATACGCGCCATAACAGTAATAAGTTCATCTGGACTTTACCGGTCGCTGCTCTGGGTATGCTTGCACTCGCTTTCGTAACAGCACCTTCGTACAGCACTCTTACCACCAGCACCGATAAAGCCGTTAGCCAGCCCACTCTTTCTACGACAACCTCTACAACAACCCCTGTAGCCACACCTTCAACAACCTCTGCAAAAAACCCACCAGTAGCAACGGCGAGCACTGCCGATGGCGATAAGCTTGTTGAATTTAGCGAAGTTAAAAGCATCATAAATGAACGCTGCACCGCCTGTCATTCAGCCACGCCGACACACCCATCCTTTCAGGTTGCACCGCTGGGCGCCATGCTGGACAGCAGCACACAGATCAAACTACTTGTACCTAAAATACATGCTCAGGTTATTGCGTCTGATATCATGCCGTTAGGCAATATTACTCAAATGACAGAAGAGGAACGCGCATTGATTGGCCTATGGATTCAACAAGGTGCAGTAACGGACTAATCGACACTGCATCTCTGCGTGATAAGGCCGGCACCCCAACGCTTTACAGGCTAAAAAGAACATCCGTGCGGATAATATATTTTTTACCTTTAGTCACCTCTTCTGAGGCGTGGAGGCATTGCAACGGATGGGTACCATGAGGGAAACATAACGCTCCACCGGCTGGCGTACGTATACCTTTCAAGGATGCGTCCAGCGTTTTGCGGGCGGGACGTGTCGGGTCGTTTTTATCCACCATGAATTGAGTTTCGCCGCCGACAAAATCATCGTTTAAAAAGATCAAAAAAGTGTAAAGACTGTAACGATCACCAAAAGCATCAGCTACCGGCTGACCATTGATAATCTGACTACCCGGCCAGGCGCCGTCAGTATGCATACTAAAGAAATCCCCTTTTTCATAGCGATAGAAACGAAAACGCTGATTCAGTCCAAGCGGTTCTTTAGCCCAGAAGTGTCTAGTGTCATCACTAAACCTTGTCGCGGCCCGCGACCAGATTAGTCGTTCGGTTGCACTATCCACTATCCAGTTAAGGTTCATATTGTGCCGGACGTTACGCCCCAGAGATACCGAAGCATCTTCGGTAAACCCCATTGTTTCAGCAGCGTCGACAAAGGCCTTACATTCTTCACAAGTTAAAAGGTTGAG
>NZ_JBFIIH010000133.1:0-10355 GCF_041601355.1 Neptunomonas sp. | reverse complement strand
CCGGTGCTGTCATTATGGATACCGCCACCGAGACCGGCGCTGTTGCCGCTGAGGGTAACATTGGTCAGCGTGGCAGTGCCGCGGTTGAACAACCCGCCACCTTCGCTGGCGCCACCACCGGTAGTGGTATTGCCGGAAATGACCACATCGGTCAGATTGACTATGGCGTTGTTGTAGATGCCTGCACCATCCACCGCCTGGTTACCGCTGAGTATGACCCGGTTGAGGGTCAACGCACCATCGCTATAGACGAAAATCGCCCCCCCTTTGCCCTGATCACCACCACCACTCGCCACCCCGCCCTGCAGCGTCAGTTCCGACGCATCCAGGCTACTGGACTCGCCGATGTAGAAAATGCGATCGCTGCCACCAGCGTCTATAATCGTCGTCGCGGCATCGGCACCGACCAACGTGATCGCCGAGGTGACCTGCAGTTCGCCCAGGCTCAGGTTATAGGTATTGGCTGCCAGATTGATCTGGTCGGCTCCGCCCCAGGCGTTAGCTTCCATAATCGCGGCTCGCAGGCTGGTATTGCCGCTGCCATCCAAGGCAAAGCCATCGCCCAGGTTGGCATCGACGGTATCGTTGGTGGTGTCAACGACAAAGGTGGCGAGGGTGCCCTGCCAAAGTTGCTGAGCCACGACGCTGACTGCCAACTGTGCTTCAATCTCGCCCGACTGATATTCCAGATCCCAGTCGCCACCCAGCGCCTGAGCACCGGTTTTATCGTCACTGGCGGCCACATCGGCACCACTTAAGCGTTGCAAGGTCTGCACAAAATCAATGCCTGCTTCACTGGATGTGACATCACAGCCATAAATCAGAATATCCGCATCTTCCGTCAATACAGCTGACCATTGGCTGATCTGATCTGCCTGTTGAGTCAGTGTGCCTGCATCAATCCAGGCATTGCCTAATTGAACGCCGTCGCTCTTACCATGCGACAGAATATGAACGGCATCGACCTGTGAATATTGCTTGAGCAGTTCAGAAATTTGGCTAATGCCGCCGCTATTCTGATCTACATAATGTATTTGATAATTGACGTCTGAATCCGCGGGAATAATCTGTTGCAACAGCTGTTGCTGATCACTCACTCCCGCATCAATAATGATAAGCTCGGTACGCATCTGCTCATTGTCAGGCGTGCTTATTAAATCGCTATCGCCAGGCTGAAGGCTGAATTGCGAATGGGAGGATTGCAGGTTATCGGATTGTTGACTGTCGAATTGCTGAATGCTGGAAAGAGGATCTTGCGAGGCAAACAATGTCGTAACAGAGGCGATATCTATCGATTCCAATGTCTCGCTAACCGCGCTAGCATCGCTATTGTCGGGTGTATCTTCGGACGTATCGCCGGATGCAGCGTCGGGTGAATAGTCGGGTGAATAGTCTTCATACTCAACACCCTCCTTTTGCAGTCCTGTCATCAACAGATCGACAGCGACTTCTGCAGCACCGAATGGATCGGCAGATAACATAATTCTGGGCTCTAACAGCTCCAGAAGATACGTCTCGTGCATAGATTTTTTATTTCGGCTGTTATCTGCGCTGGCCATTTACCGTCCCTACATACACTACGAAGATGATCGTTACTTATTGGAGTTTTCGGCTGTTTTTTCTGACACGCTTTTCCCGCTAGTTATAAACGGTTTTTGTCTGGTCAATAATAGAGGCGACCTTTGATTCGGCTATCTGCTCGACATCCAGCCATAGCTGAACCTTGCCGGTGCGACGCGCAACGACCTCACTACGGATACCTTTTTGCGTTAGGTTTTCATGTCTTACATTCGCCAATTCAGGGCCATCATATGCACCAAAAGATAGGCGACCGTTATAACTTCTGCGAGGCAGAACCTCCATACCGCTGACGCCACGCTGACGAAATTCCGCCATTAACTGTCGTTTTGATTGCGCATAATCCTCAGCCAGCAGTACTAAATACCCTTTGATAACAGACGATCCTTCATCACGGCGTGAATAGGTATAACCTTGGCTGGTGAGTATTTTGCCGACACTAAGTAGCGTAGATTCTTTATTAAAGGGCCCGAAAGAATGTTTTTGCAGAGACTCTTCAGGATCTGGCAACACCTCTGGAAGCGATCGCTGCTGCTCAACCGCTGCGTCAGTCTGCACAGCGGCCATTACCGGGCTGTTTTGAGTCGTGATTATTTCATCCAGCGGAGATTCTGCTGATGTTAGCGCCTTTACAGCTTCTGGTAAGGGAGTAGACGTCGCCCCAGGCGCGGCATCCGCCGCTAGCATGTCTGTTGTATTCTTCTGTATTTCAACGCTTTGATCTATTGTTGATGGTTCGAGCCTTAAAACACACTTCATACCGGCAGGAATCTTATTATCTGGATTCTGCATACTTAAGCGAACACCGAAGGTTCCGCTAGCGGTATCCCCTACCGGATCAATGATCATCACTTTCGCACTCAGCTTGGTGTTGGGCGCGATCTCAGCATAAACGCTTCCCTGCATGTTTTTTTGCACTTGGCCATAATGTTCCATGGGCAAAACTGCCTCAACGTGCAACGGATTCAACTGCACCAGGCGCATAATGGGTTGATCTTCTACATATTCACCTTCGGCTTTATAGACCTGCGCGACGACACCATCGAGCGTTGAATACACCTTTTTTTCTTCGAGCTGGGCAACAGCCCGATCAAGTTCCAATTGACGCGTTCGGAACGCGTCTTGCGCCTGTTTAAGACGCCAATAGGTGACTTTTTCTAAGCGTGCTGCTTCATCTTTATTTTGAGCAGATATCAGGTTTTTCTGTTTTAAGTCTCTGACTCTGCGGCTTTGCAGCTGATCGTATTTAAGATTGACCTGTTCAGCAGAGATCTCGGCGCTCATTTCAGAACGCACGCGGGACAATTCAACATTGGCCTGCTCCACACGCGAATTCAGTTCGCCCAATAACATGCCTTTTTTAACGCTATCACTCCGCTCGGCATGCAGCTTACCGATAAGGCCCGGCACCGCTGCACTGATATCAACCGTTTTACTCGGAATAATAACGCAGTCAACAGCGGGCAAAATGATTTCAGCCTGTACAAGGCTTGAGAAGCTGGTAATAGCAGCAACCTGAACTAAAAAACGTACACTCATTCGATGCCCTTTAAAATTGGGAGCCTAACTTTTAATCTGGATACCACAAGCGTAGCCTGTTTTTAATGAGACGGCGTAAAATTACGCAACCAACTCACCTCTATCCATGCCATAAACCTGCTCAACACAGTCGTTTCATTAAATACAAACTTTAACTGAGCATTAGCAGACCGATATGCCTTGTTATCGGCACCTTGCACGGAAACCTGAATTAAAAAATTATTTCTCATCGCCTTAGTACCACTGCTATCCCGACTATCTACAAGAACATCGCCGCCTTTCAAACTCCCCAGGAAGCGTGTCGGTAGTTGATCGCTGGCAGCAGGGATGACTTGCATCAGCGTGCCAGTGTAGACAGTACCGGGTTCTATTTTAAACATGACAGAAATATGCGATAAATTATCGCGTATTTTTTCAATATCTATCTGATCAACAATAGCCGTCACGATCACCGGCGAGTGATCATATATCAAGCCAATAACATCACCTCTGTTGTAATAACTCCCTTGCAGATCATCTCGTCTTGGCTGAACGAAAACGCCCTCGCCGGGAGCCGTCAACATCAGATGTGCGGCCTGCTTCGTTACCTCTGCCAACTCATTTTCAACAGCCACACGCTGATCATAAATATCAGCCGCCTGAAGTACATCTTTAGCGCGTATCTGATCATAGCGAGCGGTTAATTCTTCAATATCAACGCGAAGCGCCGCCAGCGTGTTAACCAACTCAGGATTATCTATTTCAAGCAATACCTGGCCAGACTGCACCTGCTCCCCATTACTGACAAAGACCTGTCTTATAAAACCGCTCTGATTTGTCTTAAGTTGTTGCGACTCATTCAGTACCACCACGCCAGATAGGGTCGTGCTGTATTGAAACTGCATAACGACACCTAACAAGATAACGAGCAAAATTGCGCCAACATATACACCCCAAAAGCGCACCTGCTGATCTTGTTTAACTGCCTGGCCATGGGTGTTAATAAAACCTTTAATAAGAGGGGTTACGATTTGCTGCGCAATCACCAAAAGCGCGAGCAGCACACCGAGGAAAAAAAACTTTGAACTCAAATAGAGGGCAATAAACAAACTAATGAAGATTCTGTAAGGAATAGCTAACACGCCGTATAGTGTCAGCCATTTATATTCATTTGCTGCAATATAATCGGTTGGTGCGGTAATGCTGAACAGATGTCTTTTAAAAAGACTACCCATATATTGTCTTGAGCGGCTATTAAGGTTATTGATTGATAAAAGATCAGACAATATATAATAACCATCAAATTTCATTAACGGATTCAGATTAAATACCAGTGTAGAGAAACTACCAATAAAGAATATATCAAATAGAATATCTGACAAAAATCCAACACTATCGATATTACACCATGCAATCCAGGCGCATGTGGCTATAAAAAACTCAATAAGCATGCCCGCCATACCCACCAATACCCGCTGATGTTTATACGGAAAATGATAACTGGAAGAAGCATTAATGTAAGGCAACGGCATTAACACCAAAAAAATAACACCACACTCTTTCGCCTCGCCACCAAACCGCTTAAGCGCTAATCCATGGCCGATTTCATGTAACACTTTTAAAGCGGGGTAAAGAACTAACATATAGACAATATTGAGGGGATCGAAGAACCGACTCGCCCAATGAAGCTGGATATCATTCCAATGGGTAGCAACCTGGCTTAACCCGTACCCCAGCAGTACGACAAAGACCAGCAGAAAACGCCCGCTCAATAAGAAGCCACCCAATAAACTCAATCGGTCTAACAGGCGATCCGGATTAAATAACGGAATTTTAACCGCCATAGGCTGACGTAAACTGGCAAGCCAATGTTTATTTTTTACTTTTTTATCAGGATTTTTAAGCACACCCATATTCAGCAATTTTTGTATGATGCTACTCAATTCAGAAACTTCCGTCTGAGCAGACATATCGTCGGTTTTTAAAGCCTGTTCTTCAAATACTTGTGTAACGGTTTTTTTACCATCAAAGCTGCAAATAAAGTCGTATACTTTTTTACTACAACGCAGGTATTGCGGCTGCTCACCTGCTGACAACAAATACCAGATTCCCTCGGGCGTTTTTTGCTCGGTGCACATCATCAATACATCTAACTGCAAAACAGAATCTTTTACTGTGTCGATAAAGCCGGGCTCCTCCACGCAAGTCGTCACAGCCATAACTTCCAAATAGCCACTTGTAACCAATCAATAAAGTGGTGAGTCAATACCCAGCCCAGCGAGTAATGGCCGACATCCACGCGCGCGATACCCTCCATCCCCGGGCGCAATAACTCTAACGCGACTGCCGGCAAATCAGCTTCAGCCAAATAAACAATTTGATTATCTTCTTCAAAAAAGAGGGGTGACGCTTTAGATAACGATATATCAAACACAGAATCAGGCAACGCCGCTAATTTTAGCGCGCCTTGCTGCCCTTCCTTAATAAAACGGATATCCGTCTCTTGGACACGCAGCATCGCTCTGTATTGATTAAGCGGTGCTATTTTAAATAACAGATCGCCGCTTGAGACCGGAGACCCTAAGCGGCGGCTTAAGTCCCCTTCTATGATCATGCCTGCAATCGGCGCTTTTAATGCAGTTTGCTCTAATTGAAGCTTAACCTGATCAAGCCTGGCTTTCGCTTGCTTCAGCTTGGCCTGATATACATTGGCCTGTGCATATTCCCGACCCGCTAATGCTTTTCTATAACCTTTTTCATGTTCCTGATACTGACTGGTAAGCCTTATAACTTCAATTTTCAACTGCTGATCATCTAACTCAGCAATAACATGGCCTTTTTCAACAATATCACCGGCTTTTAAAACAGCTGTCTTAATAAAGCCATCGAAAGGGGACACAATGGATTTTTGGACTTTTCCTTCAATAACGGTATCGACCGGTATCTGATAACTAACCGGTAAAAACAGCAGTGCGATTAAAAGTAATACCGCCACGCCCCATCGAAAAAGGCCAATAGAGATCAACCCCGCTAATTTATGCTTAATTGAGGACTCTGGCTCCAGAGCAAGATGACTCGATGGTTTTTCTGACTGCTTTTCGGGTAGCTTTTCTACTCCATGTTCAGGGCCTCTTTCTGCTACCTTTTCTGCCAACTTTTCTGAGACTGCCAAAAAATTTGCTTGCTGCTGTTCTTGCTGCATCCTCAACAGCTCGGACAACCAACGCACAGACCAACTCACCAAGCGTTTAACTGGCTCAACGGCATCAGGTTCAACTTTAATCGACAATGCCAATAAAACAGAGGATACCGAGCTACTGTCTTCTGCAACGGGCAAAACCAGCGTTAATAATGGCGCTGTATAGGTTGTAAGCTGAGAGTGGCGCGGTGCTGCAAAAGCTAAACTTTCCAACAGCTGCGCATCAGGAGCATTGGCTTTTGGCCAACTGACATACTTATCGCCAGTAGCCTCTGTATATTTGAAAATTGCACTCTGTGTGTCGGGCACCATTTGACACACTAAGTTTAGCCATTGCTTGTATATGGACAAATTAACTACCCGTTCTGCTCTTTAACCGTTTTGTTTCAAATCCTCGTGCTAACTATAGTTGAAACTTGCGGACTTGCATGATCAACCTCGTCAAACTACAGACAAAGTACAGGCAAACCAGGGCATTAGCCGAAAAACATCCGTGAGAGCCTTGAACGGTGTTCATTTGGGCCTTGGGATATCCAGAATTTTGCCGAAAGTGGTATATTCATTGCCGCCCAGACGCCCGATCGGATCGACCCGGGAAGCGTCGATTTTTAATCGACCGCCGGGTGCTTGCAAAACAATGTCATCATCCAGCCAAATCTTTTCAATTAACCCAAAAACCAGATGCTGATCATTATTACCCATCTTTTTTTCTTCATAAAAACGGCAATACATAGCGATTTTCGGGCCAAGTACTCGCGGTAAAGAAAAACCTTCCACACTTTCAGTGTTCAACCCACACAGATCAATCTCGGATTCTCCGGCGCCCAACACACTGGCGCTTTTTGTAACCTGCCCAGCCAGCTCTGAATTAGCAATATGAATAACAAATTTTTCGCGTTCTTTTATATTTCGATACGTATCTTTTTCACCGCCATCAGGCTTTTTGCCAACCGATATCATCATGATAGGCGGATCACTGCAAACCGCTGAAAAGTATGAAAATGGCGCTAAATTATATTCACCATTCCGGTGCTCAGTTAAGACCCACGCAACGGGTCTGGGAATGATGATCTGAGTCAATGTATGGTACACAGAATTATCACTCATTAAGTCTAAGTCTAAAAACACAGGCCACTCCGAAAAATATAAAAAATACTTTTTTATCAATAGATTAAAAAATAAAAAAAACATTTATAACGCAACTGCAACATGAATAATATATCAAACAAATGATTTTTTACATGAAAATTAATACTCTTGACATTCTGGCCAGCTTGAACCCAATCGGCCTATACTAATGTTGTATTAAAGAGGTAGAGAAGAGTTAAAGAATTCCTACCGCCTACATAATTATAATAGGAGGCACGTCATGTTAACGTATGAAGAATGCTTAGATATGTGCGATATCAACCAAGATGAAGTATCTGCAATCGCTGAGCATGAGCATGTTGATCCGATAATTGCCTTGGCAATGGGTCAGTATTTATGTTGTCACAATGGTGAGAGCAAAATTCAAGCTATCATTCTTGATGATATAAAACATGCAGAAAAGATAGGTAATACAGAACATGCGAATGTATTGAAAAAAGTACTGGCACATTTTATTGCAACCCACCCTGCTACGTCTGAAGCTTGCGCAGCAAAATAGTGTAACGTGAATGTGAGATAAGATCTGCAAGCAGGATGCGTCACTTATAAGAAGCTGGCCGCCGCAATGACGGCCAGCTGCACGGTTTATTCTTTGGATATAAAAACCCTGACAAACAAGAAAAAAATACCCGGACAGAGCCGGGTAAAAGCAAGAAAACGGTGCGCAAATTACGCACCAAAGGGCACAGGTCATACCAGCACACTGTGGGATTCAACAATGCTTTACTACAGAAAAGCCTAACAACCGCCAGGCTTATCCAGAATCAATTCAACAACGAACTGAAGCGTAAACTCAGAGCTGTTGCTCTAATTGTGGTACCGCTTCAAAAAGGTCGGCAACCAGTCCGTAATCAGCCACCTGAAAGATAGGGGCTTCTTCGTCTTTATTAATAGCCACAATAACTTTAGAGTCTTTCATACCGGCAAGGTGCTGAATCGCGCCAGAGATACCCACGGCAATATAAAGATCAGGGGCAACAATTTTACCTGTCTGCCCAACCTGCATATCATTAGGCACAAAGCCGGCATCCACCGCTGCACGAGAAGCACCGACCGCTGCACCCAGCTTATCGGCCACTTTTTCGATCAGCGCAAAGTTTTCACCGTTACCCATACCCCGTCCACCCGAGATAATGATGCGAGCTGAGGTCAGCTCCGGACGATCCGACTTGGCAATTTCCGCACCGACAAATGCCGATGTAGCTGCATTATGCAGCATAGACACAGCCTGCACTGCTGCACTGCCGCCTTCAGCAGACGCGGCATCAAATCCCGTGGTACGCACAGTAATCACTTTAATGGTGTCTAGCGACTGCACCGTCTCAATCGCATTACCGGCGTAAATCGGACGATCAAACGTATCTGCGCTTTCAACACGAATGATTTCAGAGATCTGCGCTACATCCAACAAGGCTGCAACGCGCGGCATAAAATTCTTAGCCGATGTTGTCGCCGCAGCAACGATGTGCGTGTATTCTTTTCCTAACTCATTAATCAGCAGTGAGATATTTTCTGCAAGCTGATGTTCATAACAGGCATCTTCAACCAACAGCACCTGACTAACACCCTGGATCTTAGCCGCCGCATCCGCTACAGACTGGCAACCTGCACCAGCAACCAACACATGCAGATCACCACCCATCTGTGCAGCAGCAGCCACTGTGTTCAACGTAGCGGACTTCAACTCACTGTTATCATGTTCCGCAATAACCAGAATAGCCATCAGATCACCTTCGCTTCATTCTTCAGTTTGTCTACCAATGCCTCAACAGAAGCCACCTTGATACCTGCTTTACGCTCTGCCGGGGGCGATACTTTAACCAATCGTGTATGGCTTTTAACATCAACGCCAAGATCCGCTGGTGTTTTAACGTCTAATGGCTTTTTCTTAGCTTTCATGATGTTAGGTAAAGAGGCATAACGCGGCTCATTTAAACGCAAGTCTGATGTCACAATTGCCGGCAGTGTCAATGAAACGGTTTGCAAACCACCATCGACTTCACGGATCACCTGGACTTTATCGCCATCAACTTTGACGTCAGAAGCAAATGTTCCCTGAGGATAACCTGTCAATGCCGCCAGCATCTGGCCTGTCTGATTATTATCAGTATCGATAGCCTGTTTACCCATGATAACCAAACCTGGTTTTTCATCATCGACTACTTTTTGTAACAATTTAGCAACTGTCAGCGATTCCAGTATCTCATCCGATTCAACAAGAATTGCACGGTCTGCGCCAAGAGCCAATGCAGTGCGTAACTGCTCCTGACACACCTTACTACCCAAAGAAACAGCAACCACCTCGGTAGCTATACCGGCTTCTTTCAAGCGAACCGCTTCTTCGACAGCAATCTCACAAAACGGATTCATGGCCATTTTGACATTGTTTACATCAACATCGCTGTTATCAGACTTCACACGTACTTTGACGTTGTAGTCGATTACACGCTTGACTGTTACCAGAACTTTCATGGCGGTTACCTTTTATTCAACGGATAATTATTCAACTGATATTTATTCAACTGATAGTTATTCGACTTGAGACAAATGCCTGTAAATCATTACAAACATATAAGTAGATTCCCGTATATTAATGATATTCAGTAATTTTTCAAGCCGTTCAGCTAAGCCTAAGGTCTAATTTTGCTAGAAATCAGTTTATATGGATACGGGTTTTTACTTATAATATATCCAATAAAAAATATCGGTATCATTTTTTGGAACCGGATACATACATACGAACAAGGGGAGACGAACCGTGGAACGCGAATCAATGGAATTTGATGTCGTCATCGTAGGTGCCGGGCCAGCGGGATTATCTGCTGCGTGCCGCTTTATGCAGATGGCCAATGAACAAGAACAGGAATTAACCGTCTGTGTGGTCGAAAAAGGTTCTGAGGTCGGTGCACAT
>NZ_JBFIIH010000132.1:0-10443 GCF_041601355.1 Neptunomonas sp. | reverse complement strand
TTATCATCAACCCGGAATGTCTGAAAAAGATCGCGCCGTACCTGCCTTAAAATTTGACGTGTGTTTATCCACAGGATTGCGACAAAGCAGCAAAACGCATCCAATACAGGGGTCAGGACGACAAAGGGAAGACGGCACAGGTTTAAGGATACCAAGGACAATGGACAGCCAGAGATGGCTTCAGTGATAAGGATCAAAGATGACAGCAAGTTACTTTAAGTATTGGGGCAAAGCGAAAAGAGACTCTGATCAGGATGGAGCGGATTATCATCTGTTGCCTTATCACTGTTTGGATGTGGCGGCGGTCGGTGCTTTGCTGTTAAGCCCAAAAAAGCAGATTACAAAAGACCTTGCCGAGTTTTTAGAGTTGCAGCCTAGTCAGGTGCAGCAGTTGTTTTCATTTTGTCTCTCTTTGCATGATTTAGGGAAGTTTGCTTCAGCTTTTCAGAAATTATATAGCGCTCCGAGTGGTGATTTATTAATCCCTGATTGCCGTAAAGAGTATGACGGCCGTGATTACCGGCATGATCGAATGGGTTTGTTCTTTTGGCAAAAGCTGGTTGTTGATCCGTTGCCTGAATTATTAGGTTTATCTGAATATCAAAAGCGAGACCAAGAGCAGTGTTTTGATTCGTTGATGGTTTTAATGAATTGTGTGCTGGGTCATCATGGACAGCCTATTAACACTACTAGCCCTCGTTCAATTAAGCATTTTACAGAGCCTCATAATAATGAGGCTGTTGGGGGGTTTGTTAAAGATACTTTTGATTTATTTCTACCAAGCATTCCATTTGAAAAACTGCGATCTACAGAATGGCGTCGTCGTTTAGAGCAAATTAGCTGGCAATTGGCGGGTGTGGCTGTATTAGCAGATTGGATTGGATCAGATAACTCCCACTTCAAATACCACGCAGAGCTAATGCCTTTGCAGAACTATTGGTTACATGCTCAAAAAACCGCAAAAGAAGCTTTAGCCTCTACAGATTTGGATAAAGTACCACTTGTTCGTCCGTTTCAATCTATTCAAGCGCATTATGGGTTTGTACCAACGCCTTTGCAGCGCTGGGCAGAAACCGTTGAAATTGATGCAACCCCGCAACTTTTTATACTGGAAGATGTGACGGGTGCCGGTAAAACAGAAGCTGCACTTGCACTCACGCATCGCTTAATGGCAGCAGGTGCTGCGGATGGTTTTTACTTTGGTTTGCCCACAATGGCAACCTCAAATGCAATGTTTAGTCGTGTCGCCTCTCATTATCAGCAGATGCTCGATGGACTGGAAAAGCAACCGAGCATCGTGTTAGCGCACGGTGCTAGAGAAATGAATAATCTATTTCGGGAAGCAGTACTTTCATCAAAGGCGGTAGATAAAAGTTATTCATCTGATGATGCGACCGCAACGGTACAGTGTAACCAGTGGTTAGCAGACTCGCGTAAAAAAGCACTGCTTGCACCGGTGGGTGTTGGCACGATTGATCAAGCGTTGTTAGCAGTTCTGCCGCGCCGTCATCAATCGCTTCGCTTAATAGGGCTTAACCGGAAGGTTTTAGTCTTCGATGAGGTGCACGCAGCAGATGAGTATATGTTTGAGTTGCTGGAAAGCTTGCTTGCGCTGCATCTGCATCAAGGCGGTAGCGTTATTTTGCTCACTGCTACTCTTTCGCATAAACAACGCGAAAAGCTTACATCTATTTGGCTTCAATCGGCGGGATTGCCGTTAGTCAAGTTAAAAGAGTGTCATTTCCCATTAGCAACTAAGGTATCAATATCAGCAATTCCGGCAGTGCAAGAAACTCCTTTAGAGAGCCGTGAAGATGTTAGTCGCACAGTGGTTGTTGATTTTTTAAATGGCATGGATGCCTGCATTGACTTGATCGTACGGGCTGTTTCATTAGGACAGTGTGTCGTCTGGATACGTAATACGGTGAATGATGCAATTGATGCATACCAGCGTGTTCTAGCTGTACTTGAACAACCAGAAAATTGCCTGTTATTCCATAGCCGTTTTGTTTTGCAGGACAGAAAAAACACAGAAGATCGAGTTCTTAAATACTTTGGTAAGCAAAGTAATGGCAATGATCGCAATGGAAAGGTGCTTATTGCTACGCAGGTATTTCAAGAAAGTTTGGATGCTGATGCGGATGAGATGATTTCTGATATATGCCCCATCGATGATCTTATTCAGCGTGCGGGTCGATTACATCGTCATACGCGTGATGCAAATGGAATCTATCAGCGAGATATTAGAGACTCACGTGCATCGCCAATACTCTATGTCCATGCTCCTGTATGGGATGAGAACCCAGCCACAGACTGGTTAAGCAAAGATTTTGTGACCACCCAATACATATACCGGTCACCTGGGCGCTTATGGCTTGGGATGCGAGAGCTCAAAGCGCTTGGTGGAATTCAAATGCCAGGCCAGGCAAGGCAGTTGATTGAATCGGTTTATAGCGATAAAGCTTATGACCAAGTACCTGAAACGCTCAAGCATCAAGAAAATGAATTGATCGGTGAAGAAAGAAGCAAAGCGGCTAAGGCTAAGTCTCAGCTGCTGCGTTGGCAGGAGTATGGATATTGCGACCGTAGCAGTGATCATTGGTATGAAGATTATTCTGACATCAGTACCCGATATAGCGACATAGCAACAGTAGAAGTTTTGTTGCTTCGAGTAACAACTGAAGGGCAGCTGAAACCGTGGGTTGATGATCCTGAGTTTGCCATCAAGTTAAGTACGGTGAAGTTATCCAAGAATAAATATGCCGACAAGTTAGCTCCGATTCCGTCCTGTTTTGAGTCGGAGCTAGCAGAGCTTGAGCGGCGCTATAAGTCTATAAGTTATTTGAAGTGTTGGATTCCAGAGCTTGATAGTTGTTTTGAATATCAGGAATTGTCGGGTTTTTCTGAAAAGTCCCCGCTAAAGCGGGGAACATGAGTCAATATGAAAAGAAGAGTCTCTTCTCATTGGTTCATCTCTAATGGGTTAGAGAACCTTGCTAGTGTAACTGTTGATGATGAAATTTGTAATTATTTAACAAATTGAAGAATCTCTTCTCATCTTTTTTTTGTTGACATGGTATCAAGTGCTGAATATTATTTGAGCTATCGAAGGTGGGCGCGAATAGAGGCAGCGGGCCACCTCCACTCGCGCACCGGTAGCACAGTGATCTTAAGTGGTTTCGATGCTGTAGGCAAATATCTTGTCGCAGGCTCTTGTGTCTCGCTAAAACAGGTAAGAACAATGTCGAATAACTTAATTGTTTCGTATGATTTAAATATTGCAGGTCAAAAGTACGACGCTGTTATTGAGTGTATTAAGACGCTTGGCAGTTGGGCAAAAGTCCAGCGGTCTGTTTGGTATTTAAGTACCAATTATTCCGAGCAGGCTGCGGCAGATATGATTTATAAAGTAATGGATTCAAATGATTCGCTATTAGTGGTGAATGCTTCGCGAAATGAGGCTTCGTGGTATGGCGTTTCTGATGATGTAGCGGTATTTATTAAAGATCAATGGACTAAATAGAAGGAAATGTTAAAGGGGATCTTTTGGGTTCCCTTTAGTTATTGAAGGAGGTGTTATGAACTTAGTCAAAGATCCATGGTTACCTTTCCGTTTGCGAGATGGTTCCGAGCAAGTGTTACCGATGAGCGCTATTTGCCGCACGGATGTAGTAGATTTTGCTTTACATCGGGCTGACTTTCAGGGGGCCGCCTATCAGTTTGCCATTGGTTTATTGCAAACTGTCTTCGCACCTGCTGATAAGTATGAATGGCATAATCGTTATGAATTATTGCCTGATAAGGAGGTCTTGAAAAAAGCGTTTGATCAGGTTGCTCATGCGTATAAGGTAACGGGTGATGGACCGTTATTTATGCAGGATTATCAATTATTAGAAAATCAACAGCCAACAACAGTATCAGGTTTGTTAATCGAAGCGCCGGGTGCCAATGGCATAAAGCTTAATACAGATCATTTTGTTAAGCGCGGTATTGGCGAAGTTATGTCATTAGAAATGGCCGTACTTGCATTGTTTACGTTGCAAATTAATGCGCCTTCTGGCGGTGCAGGACATCGAGTGGGGCTAAGGGGAGGAGGTCCATTAACGACATTAGTATTACCGCAAAGCGCAGATGCTAATCTTTGGCAAAAACTTTGGATGAATGTGGTAAGCAAAGATTTTTGGCGCTATCCAGAGCCTAATTTTAATGATGGCTCCGTCTTTCCATGGTTAACACCAACAAAAACCAGTGAAAAAAAAGGCAGTGAAATATATGTCGACAGTGTTCATCCTTTGCACATGTATTGGGCAATGCCGCGTCGTATAAGGTTGGAAGTTGAAAGTAATGAAGCAGAGTGCCAAATCTCCGGTAAATTAGCAGATCAAACGGTTTATGAATATCGCACCCAGAATTACGGTGGAAATTACTCTGGTAAGTGGGAGCATCCGCTTACATCCTACAAGTGGAACCCGAAGAAGCCTGATGAAGAGCCGCTTTCTGCAAAAGGACAGCCAGGAGGAATTACCTATAAAGTGTGGGATGCTTTGACGTTCAGTAGTGACGTTGAAGGGCAAAAATGTGCCTTGGTTGTTCAGTATTATTCACATATTTGCAGCCTCTTTCCTGAAATGCATAGTGAGGTGCCTCGTCTATGGGTCTTTGGTTATGACATGGACAATATGAAAGCACGTTGTTGGTATTCGGCGATGATGCCGTTGTTTTCAGTAGAGCCAGAACAGGAAGAAGATACGTTAAATGCAGTGAAGACTCTGCAGAAATTAGCATCAGATGCATTGTGGCATTGCCGTACACAAATTAAGGCCGCTTGGTTTGAGTCGCCAGGTGATGTTAAAGGTGACATGTCCTTTATTGATCTGGCTTTTTGGCAGCGAAGCGAGCCAGCATTTTATTTGGCTGTATCTCAGTTGGTGACTAACTCTGTAAAGGAAAGCCCATTCTTAGCGCCTGCTCAGGCAGGCGATTGGTTACATTCATTGCAAGGAACGGTGACAGATCTGTTTGATGAGTACGCGCTTTCTGAACTAGGTACAGAACGTTCTATGGCTAAACGAATTAAGGCGCGGCACGCCTTAACTGGTTGGCTGTACGGTGGTAAGGATATAAAAGTATTCATAAAAGAGCAGAAAATAGATCAATTGAAGGAGGCGGGTTAATGGATGATCAGGCAAAGCAAGTTGTGTTGCGTTGGTGGCAAAGCATGATGTTGTCACCCGAGCAATTAAAAGGCAAAGGGATACAGGCCGCGCCTTCTGGATATAAAGCGCAGTTAAGGCGCACTAACTCTATTGATGAGGCTATGTTAACGGAAGCGTTCCGCAGCTTATGGTTGGCGCTAGATGATAATGTTACACAGCTGGGGCAGTCACCGATACGCCAGTCCAAAGCGATTGAATGTTGGGCAGCTGTGGCGGCTGTGCTTGTGCATGTGAAAAATAATAGTGAGCACAAGCTAGCAGTGGCGGCGGGTAGAAAGGGCGATGGGGATAAATCGGTAGTGAGTGAACTTCGTTTTTCTCAATTACAAAATGCTAAAACTCCGGCAGATTTTCTGCGGCGGCTACGCAGAATTGTACAGCAACTCAAAGGTGAAGTGGCAGTCGTAAATCTGGCTGACAACATTCTGCAATGGTTTGCAGAGCATGAACAAATGCGCCCACGAAAAGCCGATAAGCGTATTAGCGTGCAATGGGCAATGGACTATTACCGTGCCGCTGCCGGCAAAGCCTAAAGCAAACCATTTTCTTTAAAAATCAAAAAGGGACTTGAAATGAGCCAATTTATACAGTTACACCTATTAACATCTTATGCACCTTCTAATTTAAATCGCGATGATCTAGGCCGTCCAAAAACTGCCAAAATGGGTGGTTTTGATCGATTACGTGTGAGTTCGCAAAGTTTGAAACGTAACTGGCGTATATCTGAAATGTTTGAAGAGGCAATGTCAGGGCATATTGGTATACGTACAAAGCGTTTCGGAACAACTTTGTTTAATGAGTTGGTCAAGCTCGGTGTTACGGAAAAAAGTGCAAAAAGTTGGTCAGCATCTATCGCGGGTGTCTTTGGTAAAAGTAAAAAAGATTCATTGGATATTGAGCAATTAGCACATATTAGTCCAACAGAGCAGGAAGCAGCGTTAGCTCTTGTTAAAGTATTAGCCGATGAGGACCGAGCGCCTACAGAATCCGAGTTAAAGTTGCTGACGTTAGATAAAACAGCGGTCGATATTGCTATGTTTGGCCGGATGTTGGCATCAAGTCCTGCGTTTAATGTTGAAGCTGCTTGCCAAGTAGCGCATGCACTTAGTGTACATAGTGTTGTTGTTGAAGATGATTATTTCACGGCTGTTGACGATTTGAACGATGGTAAAGAAGATGCAGGGTCAGCCCATATTGGAGAATCTGGTTTCGCTGCTGCTTTGTTTTACAGTTATATATGTATTAACAAATCTTTATTGATTGAAAATCTAGGTGGCGATGAAGGGCTAGCGAACAAGACTATACAGGCTTTGACTGAAGCGGCAGTAAAAGTTTCTCCAAAAGGGAAACAAAACAGCTTTGCATCCCGTGCCTATGCCAGCTTTGTATTGGCTGAAAAGGGTGAGCAGCAGCCGCGATCGTTATCCGTTGCGTTTTTAAAGCCAATTATGGATGAAGATCAGGCAGGTGCAGCTATTAAAGCATTGAAACAACAGTCTGTGAATTTTGACAAAGTTTATGGCGCTTGTGCTGATACACGTTATGCCATAGATGCTATTGCTGGAGAAGGTAGCTTTGCTGATTTACTCGCCTTCGTTGCTAATTAAAGGAGGCAGTTATGAAAGAGTATTTAGTCTTTCGCCTCTATGGACCAATGGCTAGTTGGGGGCAAGCTGCTGTAGGGGGTGATCGAGCGACAGGTTTGCAGCCTACTCGTTCTGCAATTTTAGGGTTATTAGGCGCTGCTTTAGGTATTCAGCGTGATGATGCGGTTCGCTTATCTGCCCTGCAAAACAGTGTGCTAATTGCGGTTAAACAAACGACCCCTACATCGCTGTTGCGTGATTATCACACCACCCAAGTGCCATCGCATAGTAAGAAGGTGGTACACCATACCCGCAAAAGCGAACTTGAAGAGGACAAGCTTAATACCATATTGTCGAGTAGAGATTATCGATGCGATGGGTATTGGATTATTGCAGTGTGTTTATCTGACTCGTCAACTATCACGCTGAGCGAGTTGGCATCTGCACTTCAAAAACCAGTTTTCACGCTTTCTTTAGGGCGCAAGTCTTGCCCACTAGCGGCACCGTTAGCACCTCGTATTATTGCAGTTAACAGCCTTAAAGATGCACTTGATATTGAGTTCCCAAGTTTGACTCGATCCATCAAAGACGATGCCTTGTGGTTAGGTACTACGTCAACAGTGAGCTATTTTTGGGAGGGCGCTACCGATGAGTTTGACAGTGCTGCCACCCTGGCCACTCACCCATGGGATGAACCCATTTGTCGAGAGCGGTGGCAGTTTAAGCAACGGATTATGTACCAACTGACATTGCAGGAGTCATAAAATGTACTTATCAAAAGTGACCCTTCAGCGTACAACTCAAACGGCTAAGCTGTTTTTGGAATTGGGAGCCAAAGGTTCTTATGCATCCCATCAGTTGCTTTGGCAGTTGTTTTTAGGCGAAACCGAGCGTGGTTTTCTATTTAGGGAAGAAATGACTCCACAAGGCCTCCCTGAGTTTTATGTGCTGTCATTAAATCCACCGCAGGGCGAATTAGCGTTGTTTAATATCCAAACGAAAGTGTTTAATCCTCAGCTGAGCGATGGGCAACGGTTGTCGTTTAAGTTGCGGGTTAATCCAACGATCTGTGTTACAGATAGTGAAGGACGCAGTAAACGCCATGATGTCGTCATGCATGCAAAGCATAAATCAAAGCAGGCAGGTGAACATGACCAAACTAAGTTAAAGGTCATAATGGATAATGCAGCACATCAATGGATATCTAACGAAAAGCGATTAGCTGAGTGGGGTGTCAGCTTGGATTTTTTACCCGAAATTGAGCGTTATACTCAGCACCAAGGCGTTAAGAAAGCTGTGAATAAAATTTCGTTCTCTAGCGTTGATTTCCAAGGAACCCTTACCGTAAAAAATCCTGTGGTTTTTGTTGAAAGATTAAAGAAAGGGTTTGGAAGGTCTAAGGCGTTGGGCTGCGGCCTAATGCTAATAAGACCAATTTAAACTCTAAATCAGTCTTTACTAGCGAAACGTCGCTCGGGGCTTTACCAGCATCTAATCCTAATCAACAGGACAAGGATATGTCTTTCATACCGCTAAAACCTATTCCAATCAAAGATCGTAACTCAATGATATTTGTGGGTATGGGCCGTATAGATGTTAAAGATGGTGCTTTTGTCGTTATTGATGAAGTCAACGGCGAACGCATGCATATCCCTGTCGGCTCGATAGCTTGTTTGATGCTTGAGCCCGGTACGCGCATTAGTCACGCCGCAGTGAAATTAGCAGCAACCACCGGAACATTAATCATCTGGGTCGGTGATGCGGGTGTGCGTTTGTATTCTGCAGGCCAGCCTGGAGGCGCAAGATCCGATCGACTGCTTTATCAAGCCCAACTTGCATTAGATGAGTCGCTTAGATTGAAAGTGGTTCGTAAAATGTTTGAAGTGCGTTTTGGTGAGCCTGCCCCCGAACGTCGTAGTATCGATCAGTTGCGAGGTATTGAAGGTGCAAGGGTTCGAAAAACCTATCAGCTCTTAGCCAAACAATACAACGTTCAATGGAATGGACGCCGTTACGATCCCAAAGACTGGGAAAAAGGTGACAAGGTTAATCAATGTCTGAGTGCCGCGACTGCATGCCTTTATGGTATTACAGAAGCCGCCGTATTGGCTGCTGGATATGCGCCCGCTATCGGTTTTGTGCACTCGGGAAAGCCGCTTTCCTTCGTATATGATATTGCTGATCTAGTGAAATTTGAGACGGTTGTACCCCTTGCCTTTCGTATTGCATCAAAGAATCCCTATCAACCTGACAAAGAAGTACGGATTGCCTGTCGAGAGGTATTTCGTACCAGTAAAATACTCAGGCGATTAATACCGCTAATCGAAGAAGTACTCGCGGCTGGAGAAATTCAGATACCAAAACCTCCCGAAGATACGCAGCCGCCAGCTATACCTGAACCCGAGTCTATGGGTGACCAAGGCCACAGGAGCAAGTAACAATGAGTATGTTAGTGGTTGTCACTGAAGCAGTACCTCCCCGACTTAGGGGGCGGCTGGCTGTTTGGTTATTAGAAGTCAGAGCAGGTGTATATGTGGGTGATGTCTCGCGCCGGGTAAGAGATATGATTTGGGAGCAGGTGGGCTTTCTCGCAGAGGAAGGTAATGTTGTTATGGCATGGGCGACTAATACAGAATCTGGATTTGATTTCGTTACACATGGTGATAACCGACGAATGCCTATTGATTTTGATGGTTTACGGCTGGTTAGGTTTTTACCAGAAACTGACCCAAAATAATTGTGAATCGCTCTTTAAAAAGTTGGTAGAAATACCAAGGGGCTATTTCTCCTTGTAAAACAACTCTGTATATTTAGAGCGTTCCCCGTAAGCACGGGGATGAACCGTGGTTGTTCTCCGGTGTGCGCTCGCTAGTTGTGCGTTCCCCGTAAGCACGGGGATGAACCGGTTTCAAAATTTATGACGTATACAGCATACCCGCGTTCCCCGTAAGCACGGGGATGAACCGAGTACGCCCTTCCTGAGAGTACTTTTAAAATTGCGTTCCCCGTAAGCACGGGGATGAACCGAATTAATGTCATTTCTCATTTAGAGTGAAATAGCGTTCCCCGTAAGCACGGGGATGAACCGCTTACTTAACGCCGTGGTTGATAAAGGTAGGCGCGTTCCCCGTAAGCACGGGGATGAACCGCCTTTTTGCAGGCCGGCCATCACATTGCTGCCGCGTTCCCCGTAAGCACGGGGATGAACCGGGTAGAGCTTACCAGTCCCAGCGCTAACATTAGCGTTCCCCGTAAGCACGGGGATGAACCGACTGCTTCTTTCTTAGACGTAGCGGCTGTGTTGCGTTCCCCGTAAGCACGGGGATGAACCGCACGTGTGTGCTGTGATCACACTGATATCATTGCGTTCCCCGTAAGCACGGGGATGAACCGGAAAATGATTGTGTGGCATCTTGCTGTATTCGGCGTTCCCCGTAAGCACGGGGATGAACCGATTCTGGGTCTTACCACCCGATGACTACTAAAGCGTTCCCCGTAAGCACGGGGATGAACCGCATGGCGTCTTTCTTAATGCCATCCATCAGCAGCGTTCCCCGTAAGCACGGGGATGAACCGTTTTAGAACAAATGCAGGGTATTCAGTTTGATGCGTTCCCCGTAAGCACGGGGATGAACCGTCAC
>NZ_JBFIIH010000131.1:0-10525 GCF_041601355.1 Neptunomonas sp. | reverse complement strand
TTACGCTTGGCGACCATAGCGAAATGGAACCACCTGATCCCATCCCGAACTCAGCAGTGAAACGTTTTAGCGCCGATGGTAGTGTGGGGTTTCCCCATGTGAGAGTAGGTCATTGCCAAGCACCTAATAGAGAAACCCCGATCACCCTGTGATCGGGGTTTTTTTATGCCTGTGAAAAATGAAACTCAATATTTCGATTTTGTGCGCTGCACTAATAAATACTAGATATTATGAAAAAAGTAATGATATTGACTTGCGGTTGATGTACTTTGGTCTATATTGCATTGCAGCATTCTCGTCTTTTAGGAGTTTAAAAAATGAGTATTCCTTTTTCCTTGGAAGGTAAACGTGGCGTCGTATTAGGTATTGCAAATCGTCATTCCATTGCATATGGATGTGCGGAAGTATTAAGTGCGTTGGGTGCTGAGCTTTGTATTACCTATCTTAATGAGAAATCTAAACCTTTTGTGGCCCCTTTAGCAGAGAAGTTATCAACAACACTGTTTCTTCCTTGTGATGTGAGTAAGGCCGGAGAGCTTGAGTCTGTTTTTGATGAAGCCCAAAAGCAGTGGGGTACGATAGATTTTGTCGTTCACTCAATAGCGTGGTCACCATTAGATGAATTGCATGGCCGTTTGGTTGACTCATCCTCTGAAGGCTTTGCTATGGCAATGGATATTTCATGCCATTCATTTATTCGTACCGCACGCTTGGCTGAGCCTTTAATGAAAGAAAATGGTGGCGCATTAATCACCATGACTTATTACGGTTCAGAAAAAGTGGTGGATCATTATGGCATGATGGGACCGGTTAAAGCCGCTTTGGAGAGCTCTGTTCGTTATCTGGCATCAGAGCTGGGACAGAGCGGTATTCGAGTCCATTCTGTGTCACCTGGCCCTATGCCAACCCGAGCGGGCTCTGGTATCACAGACTTTGATGGCTTAATGAATGACGCTGTAAATCGCTCCCCGTTACATCGTTTAGGCAGCCCTGAAGATGTCGGGCGTTTAACTGCATTTTTGATTAGCGACTGGGCTTCAAGCCAGACCGGTAGTCAGCTATTTGTCGATGCCGGCCATAATATCATGGCTTAAAATAGCTATATTTAAGTTTCAAGAGGCCTCATTCTGAGGCCTTTTTTCGTTGTAGATGAATTAACTAGCCTTTGCTGTTGTAGAAATGCAGTGCGTGTTCCAGATATTCGCTTAGCAGTTTACGGCTGACAACAAAGATATGACCGATGTTTTTTTCAATGGTCCGGTTCAGACCGTCTGTGGTTTCACTGTTACCACCATGATCGACTCCCCAGTTCTCACTCGCAATGCAGGATCCCGCTGGAGAGATAGGGTCACGCAGCCCACGATAATCCATTAACTGGACGCCAGACCGGGTTAGGGCATGCATGTCGACAGGCTCACCATCCAGCGCCGGGATACTGGAAGATAAGCAGTATTTACCTTGCCATATCTGATTATCGGTAAAGATGTTTTCGATCCATTCTTGGTGCGCTCGAGCTGGAAAACGAGTGCCGTGATTCAGCCAGTTGAGGAAAGGTGCTGCATCCTCTATGGCACCGTCGAATGAGGCTCGTTCATAAAAACCGTGGCTGACGGTATAGCGTACGCCGGGTTGAATCTGGTGCATACCTGCTTCGATTAGCTGTGGTGGGATGTTGATGCCATCAAATATCAGGCTAATCATTTCTTTGTCATAACGGGTGCGGATCAGTTCCCGCATCGGCCCATGGCCGCTGCCCGCGTCATCAAACAATACCGGTGTGGCCATCAGAACTAACTTGGTGATATCCATCGCCAGCCCTTGTGCTTGGCGCTCTTCAGCTCGTCGGGCCAGATAGGTAACAAACAGGGTGCCACCCATGCAGTAGCCCATTGCGTGGATCTTTTGTTCCGGATGTTGTTGCTGGATCAGATCCAGATAGCGGTCATGAATCTGTTTGCCAAAGAAATCGAGTCCTTGTCCGGTATCTTGATCACCAGCCTGGCTATAATCAACCAGATAAACGTGATGCCCCTTGGATATCAGGCCTTCGATGACCGATTTTCCCGGTGCCAGATCAAAAATATCTGCACGATTTATTAAGGGGCTGCTGAGATAGATAATTGGATTTTTGTCAGCATTTTTTTGTTGGCTCGGGTAGTAGCGTAGCTGTACTGCGTGCAATGGCGAATCTTTAACAACGCTGTAATCACAACAGCCTAGCTTAGCGGCCGGTGAGTGCTCGCTGAAATACACCAGATCAAAGGCTTGTTGCTGATACAGTTTTTCCAATCGGAGCTGGCACTTAGCCAGATATTCGTCAAAGCTATCTAGTGGTTGGTTGTTGTCATATTTGCGATAGGGTTGTGGATCTGTAGTCGGTGTGCCGGTTATCAATATAAGCAGGCTGGTCAGTAGCTCTTTTTGTGCTGTCAGGCGAGTCAGGCCGAGGCTATTGTATTGGTATTCCAGCGCAGCCATCTTGATCAGGCGAAAATAGAATAGTTGGCTTTGTAGCGGATCAGTGAATATCTTAGCAGCCCGGGTCGGGGAGAATTTATCGTCCTCAAAGCACTGTTGGCAGAGCTCTTCTGTAAGCCTGGCATACTGGGTTTCGATATCAATGTTCTGCTGTTTAAACAGGTCGGGATCTGTTTGGTTTAATACTGCTTGTTTTGCTTTATCCCTAACGGGATCAAACAGAAAGGTTTGCATCCATTGCTGTGTCATCTGCAAACTAAATGCGGCTATTGAGTTATCGGGTAGCCTCCGGCTTAGGTTATCCAGTCGTTGATAATGCTGCTGTATCCCTCGTAGCCAGTTGCCGCACAGGTCACTCTTCCAATCCAAAGAGGTGTCGAATCCGATGTTATTATTTGCGCCAGACCAGTGACTCAACGCTAGCAACTGTTCAGTGGTTGGGGGATGGGCGGGGAAAATAGATGTCCATTCCATGGAGGATGCCTCTCAGAGTTGAGTCCGTTGTTACAAGATAATTATTAGCATAGTCTCATATTGGATCAAAGAGTAGGTTGATATCAAGCGTGGATAGGCTGATCGTAAAGTGATCAGCATGTATTGAGAAGGTCTGGCCGATTATTATTTAAATCAGTAGGTGGGCTGATTATGTAATGCTGCTAGTAGCAAGGAATGACTGTGACAGAAACAACAAAGCCCCACATTTGACTGCGAGGCTTGTAGTACTTGGTGCCCGGAGGCGGAATCGAACCACCGACACGAGGATTTTCAATCCTCTGCTCTACCGACTGAGCTATCCGGGCATCTCAAGAGGTGCATATTCAATCATTTAGCGTTTGTTAGTTCAAGCTTATTGTCTGTTTTTATACATAATTCTGCTGGCTTAAGCTGTTATGTCGCCTAAACTAATATGATTACTAGCCGTTACATATAGAATCACCATTGGAGCTAGTGCTAAATACTCTTCGATTAGTCGTTTTAATCTTTAAGATTACGTAAAAGGAGTTACTGATTTGCTTCGGTTCAGAAAGAAAAATAATAGATCGAAAGGATTAGTTGCTATCCACCTTCTACCGGAGGGCGTCGCGCTGGCCTCCGTTGCTTCTGTAGAAAATCAGCGAAAGTTAACCGCTGCTGCCTTTCTGGATGTGTCTGATCCTTTGAATAACCCCGCTGCAGTGGCTACATCCGTTTCTGAAGCAGGAATGGCTAACAGCCGTTGTTCATTGGTGTTATCTTCGGGTGAGTATCAGTTGGTGTTGATTGAAGCCCCGGACGTACCTAAAGAAGAGTTAAAAGAAGCACTGCTGTGGCGTGTTAAAGATATGATTCAGTATTCCACCGATGATGCAATTATCGATTATTATGAACTGCCTGAAGATGCATTTCGAGGCCGCGGTAAAATGCTGTATGTCGTGGCTGCTGACCGAAAACTAATAGCAAAGCGCATCTCTTGGCTAGAAAGTATCGGGCTCTTTCCAGAGTATATTGATGTGCCTGAAATGGCATTACTGAATATTGCGGAAGGTCTGAGTGAATCAGAGGCAGGTACAGCAGTACTTTATTTAAATGAGAAGCAAAGTGTTATTAACATGATGTCTTCGGCTGGTCTGTATCTCTCCAGAGCCTTGTCTTATGACCATAGTGTGCAGATTGATAATGCCGTGTTGGATCTGCAGCGTTCGATGGATTATTTTGAGAGCCAGATAGGTAAGCCTCCTTGTATGCGTATTATTGTGATGCCCCTGCAGGTCGGTGAGACTCCGTTGATGATGGAGTTACGTAATAATCTGGGCGCGGATGTTCAGTCACTGGATTTAAGCGATGTTGTTGAATCAGATGAACCCTTAACGATTGATCTTCAGCAGCGCTGTTTCGTATCGATTGCTGCAGCGCTGCGCAGTGAAGAGAGTAAGTGAGTTATGAAACAACGAATTAACCTGCTTCCGCCCCAGCCTGAAATTGAGCGTGATTATTTACGATTTAATTATGTAATCTGGACTTTTATGGGAGTGTTGTTAGTTTGTTCAATGATAAGTGCCTGGATCTGGAAAGACGTTCACCAGACTGATGAGCAGCTAAAGGGCTATGTGATCCAACTGCAGCAACAGCAGCAGGCGTTAAAAAAACTTGAGGTGCTCCAGAGCCAGCGTAAACCTGATCCGGCGCTTGAGGATTACAGGGATCAGTTACAACAAACAGTATTATCTAAACAGCGTTTGTCCGGATTATTAGAGACGGTACAGCCGGAGCACCAGCAAGGTTTCTCACAAGGGCTGTTGGCATTCTCAAATAGTACACCGGATAAAGTATGGTTGACCTCTTTCAAGATGACGTCAGGTTCTTTAATCCTTGATCTTGCTGGAGAAAGCGCGGATACATCACAAATCCCCGTTTTTCTGAGACAGCTGGCGCAACAAAGCTTCTTCAATAAAATGCATTTCGCTGAACTTAAAACAGAAAAGAAGGATGATACAGCCTACCTGTTTAATGCCCATGGGGTGATCGCGGGTAAATCACATGATTAATTCTATTGCTGAAAAGTTTAATGCACTGGAAAAGCGTGAGCGCTTGCTGATTGCGGTGACCTGTACTGTTTTGATAATAGCGGTTTTTTTTATGGCCGTGATTGAGCCTTTGATGAAAAAGTCGTCAGGTTTTAATGCTCAAATAGAGCAGAATTTGCGTATGGTGAACACCCGACAGACTGAAATAGATGCATTTACCCGCGCCTTAAATGTGGATCCCTCCGCAGCTGTTCGGGCCAAGGTTGCTGAGCTGGAAAAAACAGATAAACAAGTGAGCAGCATACTGCAAAGACGTTCAATTAATTTGATGGATCCTGGTCAAATGGGACAGGTGTTAGAAACGGTTTTAAGAGATAAGCCGGGTATTGTGTTACAGCGACTGTCCTCTCTGCCAGTAAAGCCTCTGCGCTTGTCATCTGATGCTGAGACAGAGTCAGATGAAAAAGCAGAATCATTGCCCTCTGCATTAAATGCCCCCGTCTATTCGCACGGGTTTGAAGTGGTGCTGCTGGGTGAGTACGCAGATATTTATGATTACTTGCGCCACCTGGAAGGGCTTTCCTCATCATTCTTTTGGGATTCACTGGAGTATAAAGTGTCCAGCTACCCTGATTCTGAAGTAACCTTACGCGTTCATACGCTGAGTGCTGTTGAGGGCTGGATTGGTGGTTAGAATATGGAGAGCTAAGATAATCGGTTTTTTGATGCTGTGCTGTTCGGTACTAGTGTGGGCAGATCCTGTGCTTAAGGATCCGACACAACCCTATCGTATACAGGTTGGAGAATCCGTCGCCGTCGTACAAAAAAAAGACTTTCAGGTGACCTCTATACTAAAAAGAAAACATCTGGCCTGGGCTATTGTAAATGGCATTAAAGCAAATGTTGGGGATCGTGTCGGTGGCGCAAAAGTATTGCAGATTAGCTATGACAAAGTGTTACTTGATATGGGCGATAGCCGGCGCTGGGTACTTCTTTCAAACAATTCTGGGCTGAAGAAAAGCCGGTAACATTATAAGGTTTGCTCATGAAGCATATACAAAGACATCTGACTTTAATTATTGCAGGGTTATTAGCAGGATGTCAGACCGTTGGACATGTGACCGAACAACCGCCGCAGCAGGAGTCAGAAAAAATCCTTCAGGCGGCACTATGGGATACTGCTAGCCGAACACAAGCGGTTGCCGGGTTACCGGTACTACCCTCATTAGCACCACTGCGTTTGGATGATTTGGCTCAGGTGCAGGAAGAGCGCTTTGATGTTTCCGCAAGCCAGTTATCAGCCCGCACTTTTTTTATGGGCTTAGTGGAAGGTTCGCCCTACAACATGATTGTCCATGCAGGGATTGAAGGTAACATTTCGCTTCAATTGAAAGATGTAACCGTTGCTGAAGTAATGAAAGCTGTACGTGAAGTATACGGTTATGAGTACAAACGTACGGGCAATTTATATCAGGTGCTTCCGGCAAACCTTGAAACGCTGATTTACCAAGTCAACTATCTGGATGTTCAACGTGAAGGGCAATCGCAGACGTCGGTGAGCGCAGGTTCAGTCAGCCATGCGGGGTCGAGTGATAATTCTTCAAGTGATAGCGATTCTTCGGGTAGTAGTTCCTCCAATAATAGTACTGCCAGTAATTCGGGGCAGGGAGTATTGGTTGGCACGCACATCAGTACGCGTAGTAAAACAGATTTCTGGGGCGGTTTGCAGGCTACGTTATCGACTATCATCGGTACTGACAAAGGCCAGCGTGTGGTGGTAACGCCACAGGCTGGGGTTGTTGTGGTAAGAGCCTTTCCAAGTGAGCAGCAGACTGTTCGTGAATACCTGGAGAAAGCTGAATTAATACTAGGACGTCAGGTGGTTATCGAAGCAAAAATCCTGGAGGTGAATCTGAATAATGGTTTCCAGGCAGGGATCGACTGGAGTGCAGTTGGAAGAATAAATGCGAAAAATTCGGGAGTGTATGGGGTCAGTTCCGAATCGATCACTAACTCGAGCGGGCTAGGCGGTGTATTTAGTGCAGCGTTAGATCTGAACGATTTTACGGCGCTGATTGAACTGTTGGGTACGCAGGGTAATGTGCAGGTTTTGTCGAGCCCGCGTGTTTCTACTATGAATAATCAGAAGGCGGTGATTAAAGTAGGCACTGATGAGTTTTATGTCACCGATATACAAAACACCACAACCACCGGTACAGCTACGACGACGACTCCTGATATTGAGCTAACCCCTTTCTTCTCTGGTATCGCTTTGGATGTCACACCACAGATCAGCGCAGATAACGAAATTATTCTGCATATTCATCCCTCTGTTAGCGAGGTGGAAGATCAGCAGAAATTGATCAGCGTGGGTACTGATCAATTCAATATACCGCTCGCTTTAAGTTCCATTCGTGAATCAGACAGCGTCGTTAAAGCCAGCAGTGGTCAGGTTATTGTGATTGGCGGGCTGATGACATCAGGCAGCAATGATACCTTTGCGAAAACACCTGGGCTGGGTGATATTCCGGGGGTGGGTAAGCTTTTTCAACAGCGCAGCCAAGGCTCGAATAAAAGTGAACTGGTCATTTTGTTGAGACCTGTTATTGCTAATGCGACGGGCTGGAAGCAAGAGTTGCAGCGTAGCCTTGAGGGGTTTCAGTCATTAAAGCAGCGCTAAGCAATGCTCAACACAAAAGTGATGGGTTAAATATCTATGTATATTGATCACTTTGGCATGCGGGAGCTACCGTTTACATTAACGCCCAATACGCGATTTTTTCTGCAGTTGCCAACGCATCAGGAAGCCCTGAATCTGCTATTGGTAGCCTTGGGCAGTGGCGATGGTTTTATCAAAGTAGTGGGTCAAGTCGGCACAGGTAAAACCATGCTATGCCGCACCTTGCTGAATGCGTTGGAAAAGGAATCCTGCGTTACTGCCTATATCCCTAATCCTTATTTGAGTCCTGAAGCGCTACGCCGAAATTTTGCATTGGAGATCGGCATTGAAAATGCGTTGGCGTTAGCGGATTTTGAGCTGGTTAACCGTATCAACCAGAGATTAGTAGAGATAGCGAAAGACGGTTTGTACACGGTCTTGATTGTGGATGAAGCACAGGCGATGCCGGAAGAAACCATAGAAGCGTTGCGATTGCTGACAAATCTTGAGACCGAATCAGAGAAGCTTTTTCAGGTTGTTCTTTTTGGTCAGCCTGAATTGGATCAGTTATTAAGCCGGCCATCGCTTCGACAGCTGTTGCAACGTATTACCTTTAGTTGCCGATTAAATACCCTGCCGGTCGCGGCTGTCAGTAATTATCTCGAACAACGTGCCAGCCGGGCAGGATATGCAGGGCTTTCTCTATTTTCGCCCGCTGCAGCAAAGTTGATAGCCAAAGCATCTGGCGGCGTGCCACGGTTGGTTAATATACTGGCACATAAATCTTTGATGAGTGCCTATGGGCGTGGCGACAGCACGATAAAAAAAGCACATGTTATTAGGGCGATAGAAGATACTGAGGGCGTTGATGTTCCGCTGATCAGTGGTGTTGCAAAGCTTCTGCTGGGCTCGGTTATTATGACTGGCTCGGTGTGCGGAATGCTTTACTGGGCGACCATGCGAGGGCTTATATGAGTCTGGTGAATGATATGTTGCGTGACTTGGATGAGCGCAAAAGAGAAGGCTCAACAGGCTATCGCGCGGTTGCCAAACGCGATAGCAATACGGGCCGTTGGATTTGGATCGCACTACTTATTGCCTTAGTAACGATTGTTGGCTTTTTTGTTGTCAGAGAATGGGGTGGAAAGATCAATGAGCGAAGCCACTTCTTCTCCTTGCTTGATAAAGAACAAGTCCAAACAGGCAGTAGCAGTCAGCCGCTTGTGCAGGAATCGCTTGGATTAACCGCTCAGCAGACAGACGTGAAAAATGAAATAGCTGCGCCTGAACCTGAGCCTGAACGTAAAGCTAAGCCTGAAAAAATACCTCCTGTTACTACCAATATCAGTGCCATAAACTGGACATCACAATCAGATCTACGTGGCACTTTGACCTTCTGGCTGGATCAGGTGAAGCCTTTTGTGCTTTATAGCCGGTCAACCATGACAATGGATATTGCCATTGAGGAGTCGCTTTTGGCCGTTGGGCTACCCGACATCAATGGCTCATTATTGACGACAATTGACATCGTTCCTGAAGAGGGCAGGAGCCGCTTTAAACTAGTCGCAAGCGAGCCTGTGGAGTTTTCTCCTAAACTAAAACAAAACCCGGCCCGTTTGGTTGTTGAGGTCAGCCGTTCAGCACCTGAGGTGTCAGTTGCTATACCGACAAGATCGGCAGTTAAAGAAACCACATCCGTCTTAGCAGCCGAGGAAGCAAGACCCGCTGCACGCGAGCCTATACCTGTTCCCAGAGTTACAGTATCGGAAGATGCGACAGAGGTCTCTCATACGGCCACTAATACGACAGATCAGGCAAGAGGTCAGCAGGCAGGTCAGTGGAAGAAATCACTGAATACGCTGCCAACAGATAGTTCTGTTGTGCGAAGTGCCCGTCGCCTGCTGAGTCAGCAACGTACCGATGAAGCGCTGGACTTACTAAAAGACTATGTCAATAAAACGCCTGCTTCGCTGCAGAGCCGTTACTTATTGGTACAACTTTTTCTGGTAACCGAGCGTTATACGGCCGCATCAGAAATATTCCACACAGCACCCGACAATCTATCGTGGGGGCTGCTGCAAGCGCGGGCTTTTCTGCAGCAAGGACAAGCAAAGCAGGCAATAGAGTTACTGGAGCAATATCCGGATGGGCAGAGTCGGCAGGATTATCTGGATCTGCTGGCATCGGGTTACCAGCAAGCAGGACAACATGCAGCAGCGGTTGCGCGTTATCTGAGTTTATTAACCCTGAACTCTCAGGAAGGCCGCTGGTGGATTAATCTGGGAGTCTCTCTGGAGCATCTCGGACAGACAAGAAAAGCACTGGATGCTTATCGTTCAGCGTTACAGATTCCGGATCTGGAACAATCCTTAAAACAGTATGCGCAGTTGCAGTCGCAAAGATTGATGCAATCGCAATAAGAAGGGTTAAGAGGCATGGCATCACCAAAGATGAAAATCCGTATTGGCGACCTGATGGTTCAGAATGGTGTTATTTCTGAGCAGCAGCTGACCAGTGCCCTGGCCCGGCAGAAGGAAACACGCCAGAAACTAGGGCGCTCTTTAGTCTCTCTTGGTTATGTCGATGAGCAGCAATTTTTAGAGTTTCTTGCTCAGCAGTTGAGTGTGCCGCTGGTTGATCTGTCGCATTACAATTTTAAGCAGGAGGATGTGCTGCGTCTGTCTGAAACCCATGCCCGACGCTTTCGTTCGATTGTATTAAAAGAAAACCCGGATCACTTTTTAGTCGGGATGTCGGATCCACTGGATATTTTTGCTTTTGATGAGTTGCAGCGCCTCTTGCCAAAAACCATCGAACTGGCCGTTGTTGCAGAGAGTCAATTGCTGCAAACATTGGATCTGATGTATCGCAGAACCAATGATAT
>NZ_JBFIIH010000130.1:0-10570 GCF_041601355.1 Neptunomonas sp. | reverse complement strand
CCGGGTATGAAGAATTTAAATAAGTTATTTTCACAGATGTCTATCTTCACACCGCCATGTCGACCTGCTGCACAGAACCCACATCGCCGGCCTCCGTAAGATATATTCCACTTTTAGAAACGCGCCCAATAACCTGATTATTATCACCTTTTAAGTCAAAAGGGGAATTTTCAGATCCCGTATAAATCGCCCCCACATCACTTTCCCCTAACGATAATAACTGATCGGCCTGCAAGGTTTTATTCCAGATTAACAGATCATCAAAGACACTATCGGCC
Organism: Neptunomonas sp.; assembly: GCF_041601355.1. Taxonomy (GTDB): domain Bacteria; phylum Pseudomonadota; class Gammaproteobacteria; order Pseudomonadales; family Balneatricaceae; genus Neptunomonas. The sequence goes on along the minus strand of NZ_JBFIIH010000130.1, from coordinate 10,292 downwards.
GAATCAATAAATCCATTTCTATCATCATCATAACGACTTAACTCTTCAAATCCCTGACCCGTCTTACCTCCGAATAACTCAGAACCATCATCAATTTTACCATTATTATTTTTATCCAACCCTAACCAACCGCTAGCACCAGCCAAATAACCAAGCCACTCAGACTCACCATCTGCATCGATATCGAATTCAAAAGAGGCATCTGACAGCTGCGCGGAGCTACCATCAAAATTAAGCAGCAAAGGGTCTTTAAAATGCACCTCTTTTGTAAAACCAGACGTTTCTGTCGACGAGTAATGCCGCTCCATTGTCATCGCCATGTTGAATCCAATTTCAACACCGTCCGATGTTTTAACAATACCACCTGCATTAAAACGGGTTATCTCGTGTTCTTCAACGGAACGCGACAGATTGACCGTCATTTTGACTGTTTTAACTTCTGACAGAAAATCAGTTGCCGCAGATCGCTGCACCCGCCCACCTGAAAAATCCTCAATGACATTATCACTCACCATAAAACCCGCTTTTTCAACAGGCAGCTCAGTTCCGGTTATGGCTTCAAACAGCGCCTTAAACAGGTTTGCCTGAGTCAAGCTTTGCTGCACTTGCGTAGCACGCTGCTCATCGACAGAACTAAACTGCAAGCCATTTTCTGTCATCACTAAAAAAGCAGCACCTCGCTCCGCACCCAATGCATCACCGGAGAGCCCCTTTACTGCCAGAGCCTCACCTGATAGCAAGCTGGCCTGAACGAACTGCTGCCCAAAACCGGATAGATTACCCTCTTGGATAAAACTAACCGATTCTGACTTCTGATGCTCCGAGCTCATAGAAATTATACTTTTCTCAATAATCATAAATATCTCCTACCTGTTTATTCCTGGCTGTTTTTTTCCCTAACTATTTTTCTGGCTGTATTTGTCTTCTGTTTGCGGTCAAACTTTGCCTCACATCTCTTTCCTGCGGCATATTAATACCGTCCAAAGCAGCCGACCGGCCCATTTCGAACACAACTCTCATCAAATTCAGCATAGCTATTGCAACGCTATTAAGAAGCAAGCAAGATGCAGGCCTACGGTACATTGGCAGGACTATTAAATAGGAATATTAAAAATGTTTACCCGCGTGACACGTCGCTTTTTTTCCCCTCGTCTATTTCTCAGTAGCAGCCTCCTTATACTTCTGAATGGTTGTAGCACTGTGAGCCCGCCTCCAGAAATTACTGCCGGTATTAACAAGGCGATATGCTGGGATACCCTCGCGGGCTGGCAACAAGACACTCTTAGCGAAGCACTGCCTGCACTCAGGCAACAGTGCCCCAGGCTCAGCAAATCTCAGCCTGAGTGGAAAACCATCTGCAGCGCCATCGATACCCTCCCATTGACAACAGATGATGAAATGCGTGATTTCTTCGAAGAGCATTTCATTCCACACAACATCATTGGAACAGCAAGCAAAAACCAAGGCCTCATCACCGGGTATTACGAACCCACCCTCAATGGCAGCATGCAACCCAACCCACGTTACAACTACCCTCTCTATCAACCCCCAAAAGACATGCTTACGGTTAAGCTAGGCTCACGCTTTCCTGAGTTAAAGGATCAACGAGTGCGCGGGCGGATAGAGGGCAACACTGTCATCCCCTATTACAGCCGCCAAGAGATAGATAACAGCGACTCGCCACTCAAAGGGCAGGAGATTCTCTGGGTTGATGATGCAGATGCAGCTTTTTTCCTGCATATTCAGGGATCAGGGCGTATTCAGCTAGCCGATGGCAGCATGATCGGCGTTGGTTATGCTGACCAAAACGGCCATCCCTATGTTGCCATTGGCAAGAAGCTGATTGAACAAGGCGAGCTAACACGTGAGGAGGTATCGCTTGATACCATCAGACAGTGGCTGTCTTCTCATCCTGCAGAAGCAGACATACTTAAGAACCAAAATCCCAGCTATGTTTTCTTTAACGTAAGAAAAGACCTTGAGTTCGGCCCCAGAGGATCCTTAAACGTACCATTGACGCCAGAACGCAGCGCCGCAGTAGATAGAAAAATAATACCGCTAGGAACACCTTTATGGATCACTACAACACTGCCTGGCAGTAATGAGACCTACCAAAGACTCGTATTTGCTCAAGACACTGGCGGTGCAATCAATGGCCCCGTACGCGCAGATATGTTTTTTGGACGCGGGGAGCGCGCCGAAAAGCTGGCAGGAGAAATGAAGCAGACCGGTAGCATCTATGCTCTGTTGCCTAAAACCAAGCAGGCAATTACAGCGAGCTGCAAATAAACGCCATCACCGAAAAGCGGACATAAAAAAAGGGTAAGACATTTAAGTCTTACCCTTTTTTTCCTATTTATTTAAAGACATCTATGAAATAACGTATATTAAAAAGATGCATTAAACAAACAGGTAAACGGAAGCTCTGAAAGCTCCCGTTTCATAGCGGCTAAAATTATAGCGCTACGATGTTTTCTGCTTGCAGGCCTTTCTGACCCTGAGTAACAGTAAACTCAACTTTCTGACCTTCAGCCAGAGTCTTGAAGCCGTCACCCGCGATAGCGCGGAAATGAGCGAATACATCAGGACCATTTTCCTGCTCGATGAAACCAAAACCTTTTTCTTCGTTAAACCATTTTACTGTGCCAGTTGTTGTAGACATAATAATATCCTGTCAAATCATGAGTATTGGAAGCTATCTCTTTATGAGAAAGCGATAAAGCTGGAAATATTGCTACTACTTATGAAAACAGAACGAGCACTCAACAAAGAAGATCGAAATGGAACACATAAATATAAGTCGTACTTTCAAGCTAAGCTAATTATATACAGCTTCGCGACGTAGTCAAAGCAGATTCACCTTTACTTTATTATTAGTATCACGGCTTTGTCGAATTAACTCATCATTTGCAAGTGTTGATGCCGATTTCGCAAGCCGATCGTACAGAATAACATTAACCGTCGCTGCCAGATTCATACAACCAATCGTGGGTACATAAACCACAGCATCGGCCTGATCAATCACACGCTGCTCCAACGTCCCGTCTTCAGGCCCGAAAATATAAAAAGCGTTTTCCGGATGCTGGTATTCAGGTAAAGGGGTTGCCCCCTCCACCAACTCTACACAGACAATTTTGCAATTCTGCGGAATATGCCCCAACAAACAGTCAACACCCGTCAATGAAATATTGCTACGGGCATCCTTGGTATCCGTATTAAACTTCACAGCCCGCGTATATCGCTCGCCTGTATAAAATACAGAGCTGACCTGGTAGCAACCTGCCGCACGCATAACCGCGCCCACGTTTGCCGGACTCTTGGGGTTACTTAACCCGATACAGACATTGTGATCTTTCATATGCAGTAAAGCCATTTCATAAAAGTCATTTCAAATTAATTCAAAAACCAACCCACGTAGCAGAAGCCGCTTTCACCCCCAGACATTAGGAACAACCGCGTTTGTATAACCTGATATAAACGTCTGAGCCGCACCCGACCCAATGTCATAGGTATGCCGACTTACCGTACCAATATTGGCACCGTACACATGAATACTAATCGACACCTGATCTGATAATGCATTTGAAACCCGGTGAATATCACCCACACGCGGCGATACAAGATCAACGTCTCCCACCTGCATCACATGCCTGCCTGTAGCAAGCATCTGGCCGGTTTCGTATTCTTTAGTAAATTCCTCACAAACCTCACCACCGCGCATAACACCGACCATACCCCATACGGTGTGATCATGTATTGGCGTGCTCTGTCCGGGACCCCATACAAAACTGGCTACTGAAAAACGCTCGAGAGGGTCACAATGCAATAAAAATTGCTGGTATCGATCCGGATCTGATTGAGCAAACACCGCTGGCAGCCAGTCATCATGAGCAACAAGGGACTGCAGCAGCGCTTTTCCGGCAATGAAGATTTGTTGCTCATCACCGCGGACCTTATCAACAAGGCGAGTAAAGTCCTGAATAAATACTTTAAGTCTTGCCTGATTCAGCATGATGGATCTCTATAACAAGGTTAAGCGAATGCAAATGAATTACAAAATTACCCATAGTGCTATGCGAACAATAAGCGCAGTCTTTCAAGATCTTCCGGCGTATCCACACCGGCAGGGGGTAACTCATCAGCGACTTCTACGTGAATCCTCGCCCCGTTCCACATAGCACGCAGTTGTTCTAAACACTCAGTTTCTTCTATCGGTGCAGGTGCCCAGCGAACAAACTCATTAAGCATCTTCACCCGGTAGGCATAGATGCCAATATGCCGTTGCCAGCTATAACATGCAGGCATCCGCTGCTGATCGGCCGAAAACTCATCCCGCGGCCAGGGAACGGGCGCGCGGCTAAAATACATCGCCATGCCACGTGCATCCGTGACAACTTTCACCACATTAGGATTTAACAGCGAAGCTAAGTCCTCAATGGGCTCAGACAATGTTGCAATACCAGCCTCTGGCTCAGCTTTCAGGTTATGTGCAACCTGATTAATAACACGCGGCGGTATTAACGGCTCATCGCCCTGAACATTAACAACAATATCATCCGCATAAAAACCCAGCGAGTGCACTACTTCCTGCAGCCTGTCTGTACCTGATGGATGATCTGCTTTAGTCATGCAAACTTCGGCACCAAAACTACGCGCCACATCTGCAATGCGATCATCGTCTGTTGCGACAATGACTCGCTCTGCTTCACTTTGACAAGCCCGCTCATAAACATGCTGCACCATCGGCTTGCCTGCAATATCTGCCAACGGTTTTCCTGGAAAACGTGTAGATGCATACCGTGCCGGTATAATAACGCTGAACCCCATGACCAGCTCCTATTTTTCCTTAAGACGCTCTGCTGTGGTTAATGTGCGTGCTTCGCTTTCCAGCATTACCGGAATCTCATCACGGACAGGGTATGCCAGACCACTGGTACGACAGATCAATTCGTTTGTCTCAGCATTGTACTCAACCGGTGCTTTTGATACCGGGCAAACCAGAATATCCAGTAATTTCTTATCCATCTGTCTCACTCTCTTTTACATTTTGGAGCAATTGCATTAACTGCTCACTAAATTTAGCGGGTAACTGCGCATCTACCTGTAAATAGTAAGCAGGGGCGCTTAATGGTAACAATGCACACTTGACGGCATCTTTTTCGGTCATGATAACAGGAAGCGCATCATCGAATGTAATATCAGACAATTGAAATAAATGATGGTCAGGAAAACTATGCTCAATCGGCCACAGACCGGCTTGTCTTAGTGTATTGTAAAAGCGACCCGGGTTACCGATACCGGCGACTGCATGCACTCTTGTTTTCACTTCTGCATCCACTTCGGTATTCGCTTTTGCATTCACTAACATTGCAACATCATGACGCTGGCCATCCTTAAGACTGACCAGACCCGTTACTGCCAATTGCATAGTGATAGCCTTTTCATGCTCATAACCACCGACGCCGTTAACGATTAGCATATCAACATGCTGCAGACGGTCAGGCAACTCGCGCAACGGCCCGACAGGTAAGCAATGACCATTACCTAAACCACGCTTGCCATCAATGACGACTATTTCAACATCGCGACCCATTGCATAATGCTGCAACCCATCATCACTGATAATGATATTGCAGTTATGCATTTTCAATAGATGCCGGCAAGCACGCACTCTGTCAGGATCAATGACCATAGGAACCTGAGTGCGTTGCACTATCATTAAAGGTTCATCACCCGATTCCTCAACGCTTGACTGTGAAGTCACACTAAAAGGATAGGCCCCGGGACTGGCTGTATACCCACGACTGACAACACCGGGCCTGTAGCCCTGATCACGCAACCATTGAATCAAAGCGATCACCAGCGGGCTTTTGCCGGTGCCACCAACATTAATATTTCCGACAACAATCAGAGGTACGGGAGAGACCCATTGCCGCAGGCTTTGCTGCTTCCTGCGACGCTGAGATATGCTGATAAAAAGCTTTTCTAATGGCCACAAGAGCAATGGCCAGCGAGATCCATCATACCAGGCGTTTTCAAGCATACTCATCGGTTATTCGGCTGCTTGTTTGGTAGTGATGCTGAGCTTTTCAAAGCCTAAGCGCCCGGAAACATCCATAGCAGTGACAACGGATTGGTGCGGGGTTTTAGCATCAGCGGTAATAACCAACGGCGGTTTTTTATCATCAACAATTAATTTCAGCATTGCCTGGCGCAATGTTTTTTCCTGAGTATTAATCAGCGGCAAACCATTAACGCTGTACTGTCCTTCTTCATCAATAATAATTTCAATCGCCTTCGGCAGATCCCCGGAGACAGGCTCAGCGGTGGTTTCGGGCAGATCAATCTCCAGATGAGTCTCTTTAGTAAAGGTGGTCGACACCATAAAAAATATTAACAAGAGAAACACGACATCGATAAGTGGCGTCAGATTAACACTTACCTCTTCTCTATTGCGACGTTGAAATCTCACAACAAGTCTCCGCTAATTATCATGATCAACTTCACGTTCACCATGAACAGCTTCAACCAGTTTGACTGCCTGCTGTTCCATCTCAACGACAAGCGAATCTATTTTACGCTGAAAATGTCGATGGAAAATCAATGTTGGTATGGCAACGGCTAAACCTGATGCCGTCGTAATTAAGGCTTCTGAAATCCCTCCCGCTAAAACCGCAGCATTGCCCGTTCCCTGTATCATGATTTCGGTAAATACCTTAATCATACCGATAACGGTACCCAGCAAACCTAACAAGGGCGCAATAGCCGCAATCGTTCCTAGTGCGGTTAAAAAACGCTCCAGCTCATGAATCACCTGGGAAGCAGCTTCCTGGATGCTCTCTTTCATAATCTCACGCCCATGACGCGCATTATTCAGGCCCGCCACAACGATCTGCCCCAAAGGACTGCCCTTCTTAACTTCTTTCATCCGCTCGGCTGTCATTGCACCACTTTTCAGCCAACCCCAGACATTCTTCATCAGCTCTGGCGGGGCGATTTTTCTGGCACGCAACTCCCACAAACGCTCCAGACAGATAGCAAGAGACAAAACCGAACAACCAATGATAGGAATCATTAGCCAGCCACCAGATGCGATCAATTCAAACACGATTAACTCTCCTTTAATGTCGGGCTACTTTAACATACTGAAATGCATTGGAGTACGTTCTCAACTCGCTGACCAGTAACGTTTTTCTTTTTGCCGCCATGTCTCTAGCCGACAGCCTGCTTCGCCAGCATCTTCAAGCAATACAGCACCTTTTTTATCGGTTCGAATAATCCTGCTGCCATGCGCCTTAATACGCGACACCACATCGGCATGCGGATGGCCGTAACGATTAAGAAAACCGGCAGATACCAGCACACTGTCAGGTTTTGCTGCGTCAAGCAGCGTATCTCCGGTTGATGTACGACTACCATGATGACCCGCCACTAACCAGCTAACAGGCGACAAACTCTCGGCCAATTGCGTTTCAACTTTCAGACCCGCATCACCGGTTATCAATAAGCTACACTGCGAACTACGTACTTCTAATACACAGGAACGGTCATTATCTGTCGCATTTGTTGCAGGCTCAGGATGGATATAAGCGAACTCAATACCATCCCACGACCACGTCATGCCCGGCTTACAAAATTCTGCAGGAATCGGTAAGGCGGCAGGCATACCGCTTTGAGTCACACCAATGCCCAGGGTTTGAGAAACTATACTGACACCTCCGGCGTGGTCATTATCGTCGTGACTGACGATAAGCTTATCCAGATAATTAACCCCCTGCTGTTTCAAATAAGGCATGACAGCTCGCTCAAAGGCATTACTACCATTGGCATACGCCGCCCCTGTGTCATATAACATCACATGCTGATGGGTTCGTATTAAGACAGATGTACCCTGCCCCACATCAAACACGACCGCCTTGAATCTGCCTGATTCGATGCTGTCTGGTGGTGGCATAAATACCGGCAACCAGCACAACACACCCACGAGTTTTAATTTGCTACTGACAGGCTGCAATATCATCACCGCACCCAGCCCCGCAAATACAACAGAAACTATGCCCGGCGGCTGTAAGTCCAGCACCCACTGATCACTCAGCCCATCCACCCAGGCCAGACTCGCCCATAATCCCTGAATAAGCACACCGACAACATCCAGCCCCCACTGGATACCGATGCTTTCCATTAACAGAGCAGGCATAGTCAACATGAGCAACAAAGAAAGGAAGGGAATCGCCAGCATATTAACCAACGGCGAGCTCATCGACATCTGCCCGAAAAACAACAATAACAACGGACTTAATATCCACAAAATCCACCACTGACTTTTTAGTAAAATCATCAAGGGCGCTTTTACCTGCCTTATCGTCACCAGAAACAATAAGGCAGCCACCGCACTGAAAGACAACCAGAATCCAATTTCATGTATGGCTAACGGCTGTAAAGTCAGCACAACCGCCATGGCCAACCACCACCGCGCCCAGACATCAGGACGCCGCATTAATAATTGCGCCCCCAACAATACAGCAGCCATAACCCACGCACGCTGCGTCGGGATACTAAAGCCAGCCAAGCCAACATACAAACCACTTAACCCCAAAGCCGCAATCACCGGCAGCCACTGATGAGCAACTGAATGTTCCCTACCCCGAAACAAACCAACGAAAAGCAAACGTCCCAGCCACCACCCCAGCCCCACACAAACACCGATATGTAAACCACTGACCACCATCAGATGCGTTGTTCCTGTATTACGCATCAAACGCCACTGCCACTCCCGGAGAGCATTCTTATCCCCGATCAGCAACGCCTGCAAGGTCGAAGAAACGACCGGCTCTTCGCTAAAACGCCCGGCCAGCCAAGTGATCAACCGAAAGCGGATTAAGTCTATGGAGGAAGAGGACGCCACTTGCTGCTCAAGAAATACCTTCACATATCCAACGGCATCAATATTGCGGCTTAGCGTCCACCTTTCGTAATCAAACCCTCCTGGATTCCAGAAACTATGCGCTGGTCGTAGTTTCACATCCAACACCAGGCGATCCCCGGGTTGTATATGACGGTCAGCCCGATACCAGCTCAAGCGGATAATCCGCGGTTGATGCTTAGGCTGACCGGATAGCTGACTTGATGACTCGACAGGTAACTCACTAGCTAACCCGCCAGAAGATTCAGATTGAATGTTATTGACGCGCAAACTAAAACGCACTTGCTTACCTTCATGCTGAGGAAGACCCTCAACTACACCGGCAACTCGCCAAAGCACTTTTGCATCATCAACACTCCATCGATGCATCAGTTGAAAGTGCCCGTATAGCAGTGCGATAACGAGCCCGATAAAAAAGCTGAGTAGCCTGACGCGACCCGCTGGAAAATAACGAAATATGATCAGCCCCAAAACGGGCAAGGGAGAGAGCCAGATAAGTGGCGGTAGCACCGGAAGCCAGGCTACGATAGCAAAAGCTGTGATATATATGATCATCCTTGATCTCTGTGTTGGCTTACACAGCTACGCTGTGCATAATAGTGTTATCTTTTTCTGATGAAGTATACTTCCTATGCCCCGGAAGATTATCAAGAAACTCTTGCCCGACGAGTCAATACTGCGAAACCATAAACATCTTAGCTGGCTTGGTAGTCATCTACACGATCCATCATTGTGGCACTTAACACGTAAATCTGTTGCAAGAGCTTTTCTTGTTGGTGTGTTTTGTGCTTTTTTACCCGTGCCGATGCAAATGATTATCGCCGCGGTACTTGCACTGCTTGCCAGAAGTAATATTCCAATCTCCGTCGGCCTGGTCTGGATCACAAACCCCCTGACGATAACGCCGATATTTTATTTTACCTACGTGGTCGGTACTTATTTGTTGAATACACCAACACTGGATATTGAACTGAAGTTCACTTATGAAGCACTATACCACGACCTCTCCGCTATCTGGTGGCCCTTATTAACAGGCTCTGTATTCTGCGGCGCTATCTTCAGCGTAATCGCGTATTTTATTGCTTCATCATTCTGGATATGGCATGTGCGCAGGTCATGGTCTAAAAGAGGTAAGAATGAGCAACTTAAGTAACCATTATTAAGCACTAGTATCAGCACTAGCAGCGCTTAAGCAGTGGCCCTTGTCAACGAGTGCAACCCTCCGTCTCTGAGCTCTAAAACCCGATCCATACGATGTGCCAATTCAGCGTCATGAGTGACAATAATGAAAGACGTTCGAAACTCCTGATTCAAACGCGACATCAGGTCCTGAACATCATTAGCCGTATGATTATCCAGGTTTCCTGTG
>NZ_JBFIIH010000129.1:0-10780 GCF_041601355.1 Neptunomonas sp. | reverse complement strand
TGGTTTCATCTCCGGAGAGGCGTTAAGGAATGTTAACGATGAAAATCACCGGGTTGTTATAGCAACCTATCGCACTGTTGCGGACTGGCAACGCTGGCTATCCTCTGAAGAACGAAAAGAGATGATGGAACAGATCAGACCCATGCTTGATCGGGAGGAAAAGTTCACGCTGCTGGAACATTAGCATCAGACACTCAGATGACAGCTTATAAACAGGACGGCTTATGGAGTGCCGCTTATGGAGAGTGCCGCTTAATTAGCATTAACATCTCATCTAGTGCTGAATGAATATGCTCTTGCTGTGTAAAGCCTGATACTTTTCGCGGTTTTAAATCGTGATTACCATCTGGCAGCCAGCGAATCTGGACTGTCGGTGGTAAAGAATATTGTGCCACTTCATCTTTGCAGCCCATCGGATCCCTTTCCCCCTGGAAAACATACACAGGCTTACTCAGAAGCCAAAAATGATCTGTACGTGTAGTCAGTAGCTTTCCAACCGGATGAAAGGGATAACCAAAAACAAAGCAAGCTTGCGCATCCGAGCTTTGCAAAATCATCGTTGCTATCCGCCCTCCCATAGACTTACCGGCAAGGTAGATCGGCACATCGCCAGCAAACTGTTCAATCGTGTCTTTAAAAGCAGTGACGAGCTTGTCTGCACGATCAGGTGGACGTTTTTTCCCGTCAATGCGGCGCTGTTTCATATACGGAAACTCAAACCTGATCACCTGCAACCCACGCTCAGCCAGGTAGCGGCTCACCATCTTCATGAAATCACTTTCCATACCCGCGCCGGCACCATGAGCAAATATCACCCGCCCAAACAGAGGTTCCCCTTCAATCAACAGATCCAAAAACCCACCTCAGCAAATATACGATTAAAGACGCCATTGTAAGGCTTGATCTATATCAAGCAAATGATAGTTAGCTAACGAAATAAACGGGCCTAAAGTAGCAAAGAAAGAGGCAACAACCCCCTAAAGTACACTGTAGACGATTGTACAAGATCGTATACAAATATTTATATTTCAAATAAAATCAACAAGATAGAGTCACGCCAAACAAATAACTAATATGCATATACAATATATTTACCGGACGTTTTATGCGACAATGCGTCACACTCAACGCCTAAACCTCGTTGAAAACACAGGGCTATTCCAAGATAATTGCCCGTGAAACTGTACTATAAAACAAGCTTTTTGATGAGAGCCTGACATGAGCACTGCAATCGAACACCCAACTTATAACTACAAAGTTGTGCGCCAGTTCGCCATTATGACGGTGATATGGGGTATCGTCGGCATGGCAGTTGGCGTCTTAATTGCCGCCCAACTGGTTTGGCCGGCATTAAACTTTGACACTCCGTGGCTGTCTTTTGGCCGTATACGACCTCTACACACCAATGCGGTTATTTTCGCATTTGGTGGATCTGCCCTATTTGCTACATCGTATTATGTAGTTCAGCGCACGTGTCAAACGCGTCTATTCTCAGACGGCTTAGCAGCCTTCACGTTCTGGGGCTGGCAAGCCGTTATTCTTCTGGCAGCAATTACCCTACCTATGGGTTTAACTTCTTCTAAAGAATATGCTGAGCTGGAGTGGCCAATTGACATTCTGCTCGCCGTTGTATGGATTTCCTATGCAATCGTTTTCCTTGGCACTGTCAAAAACCGTAAAACCTCGCATATTTATGTAGGTAACTGGTTTTATATGGCATTCATTATTACCGTAGCGGTTCTGCACATTGTTAACAGTGCAGTAATACCGGTTTCTATGTGGAAATCCTACTCTGTTTACCCGGGTGCAGTTGATGCAATGGTACAGTGGTGGTACGGACATAATGCTGTAGGCTTCTTCCTGACAGCCGGTTTCCTGGGAATGATGTACTACTTCGTACCAAAGCAAGCAGAACGCCCAATCTACTCTTACCGCTTATCAATTGTGCATTTCTGGGCACTGATTGCGACTTACATGTGGGCCGGCGGTCATCACCTTCACTATACTGCATTGCCGGACTGGACTCAGTCTGTAGCAATGGTTATGTCATTGATCCTATTGGCTCCATCCTGGGGTGGAATGATCAACGGTATGATGACACTGTCTGGCGCTTGGCATAAATTACGTACAGACCCTGTTCTTCGCTTCCTGGTTGTCTCTCTGTCCTTCTACGGTATGTCTACCTTCGAAGGCCCGATGATGGCCATCAAAACTGTGAACGCACTATCTCACTACACTGACTGGACTGTTGGTCATGTTCACGCCGGCGCATTAGGCTGGGTTGCGATGATCTCTGTCGGTGCTACCTACCACATGCTGCCAAAACTGTTTGGCAAAACTCAAATGTGGAGCGTCGGCCTTATCAATGCTCACTTCTGGCTAGCCACTGTTGGTACTGTGCTTTACATCTGCGCCATGTGGGTCAACGGCATTCTGCAAGGTCTGATGTGGCGCGCTGTTAATGAAGACGGCACACTGACATACAGCTTCGTTGAAGCACTGGAAGCATCTCACCCAGGTTACTTCGTGCGTTGGTTAGGCGGCATATTCTGGCTGGCAGGAATGCTTCTGATGGCTTACAACACTTGGCAAACTGTTCGTAAGGACAGCAAAGCCCCAGTAGCAGAAGCTACTGCGCAGGTTGCATAAGGCTGAGGAGCAGAATAATGATCAAGCATGACACAATAGAAAAGAATATCGGTTTAATGGTCCTGTTGATCATCATCGTTATCAGCGGTGGTGGTTTAGCTGAAATCGTTCCTTTATTTTTCCAGGCACAAACGACCAAACCAATCGAAGGTCTTCGCACTTATAGCGCGATAGAACTGGAAGGCCGTGACATCTACATCCGTGAAGGCTGTCACGTATGCCACAGTCAGATGATTCGCCCATTCCGTGCAGAAACTGAACGATATGGTCACTTTTCTACCGCTGGCGAGCACGTTTGGGAGCATCCGTTCCTATGGGGTTCAAAGCGCACCGGACCAGATCTGGCACGTGTAGGTGGACGCTACTCCGACGATTGGCATCGCGCTCATTTATATAATCCTCGCGATGTGGTACCTGAGTCTAAAATGCCATCTTATCCATGGCTGTTCGAAGACAGGGTATCGGGAGAGGATACTGCTAAAAAAATGAGCGTTTTGCGCAGTCTGGGCGTTCCTTATACTGACGATCAGATCGCTACTGCTCAGGATGATGTAGCAGGTAAATATGAAATCGAAGCTGTGGTTTCATATCTGCAAGCGCTGGGCAAAACCCATTCTGTTTACAATAACAAACGGTAATTACTAGTGAGTTACGATGTTTACGGCCCATTCATACCGGTGATTATGCTCATCACCTTTATCGGACTTTTTATCTGGGTCTTATTACCCGGCAATAAAAAACGATTTGATGATGCATCTCAACTACCTTTCGCCGATGAGGCGCCAGATAATTCGGATGAATCGACCCCGAACAGGAGAGTTGAAAAATGAGTGCTTTCTGGAGCGCATGGGTAACAATTATTACCCTGGCAGTAATTTTTGGCTGTACTTGGTTACTTTTACGAACGCGTAAGAGTGAAACTTTTAAAGAAGAAACTGATAATACTGTCGGCCACGAATTCGATGGCATTGCAGAATATGATAATCCCCTGCCAAAATGGTGGTTCCAGATGTTTCTGGGCACAGTCGTTTTTGGTTTGGTTTACCTGGCGCTATATCCAGGGCTAGGTAACTTCAAAGGATTATTAGGCTGGACCTCCACAAACCAGTGGGAAGAAGAGATGGCTTATGCTGATGAAGTATACAAGCCAGTCTTCGCCAAATACGCCTCACTGTCCATAGAAGACCTGCAAAAGCCTGAGAACGAAGCGGGCCTTAAAATGGGTCAGCGCATGTTCGCTAACAACTGTTCTGTTTGCCACGGCACAGCAGCAACAGGCGCACACGGCTTCCCTAACCTGACAGATAATGACTGGTTATATGGTGGAACCCCTGATGCGCTAATCCAGACTATTCTGCATGGTCGCCAAGGCGCTATGCCTGCATGGGGCGCAGTGTTAGGTGAAGAAGGTGTACGCGATGTAGCTAGCTATGTACAAACGCTTAGCGGTCAGGAAGCTGATGCCGAAGCTGCTGCACGTGGTAAAACTCAGTTCCAGGCACTTTGCACGGCGTGTCACGGTGTTGACGGTAAAGGAATGCAGGCGCTCGGTGCTCCGAACCTCACTGACAACATATGGCTTTATGGCGGCTCGTTTGAGAATATTACCCATACTCTCCGTTCCGGACGTAATGGTGTAATGCCTGCTCAAAAAGACCTGCTGAGCCAGGATAAGGTCCAGCTAATTGCAGCTTATGTGTATAGCTTGTCTAACAAGTAATTGACAACTATCAATAAAAAGGCGATATGAAGAGATTCATATCGCCTTTTTTTTAGAGATTCGATTACAATATGCAGCTTCTCTAATGGATGCGTTGATCCAGTAGGCTAATACCCGACAATTCAGCTTGCGAGCACAGACATGAATCAGATACCTGTAAAAGATGTCACACCTCCAACAAACGGCAAAAAAGAGGTCTACGAACTCTACGCCAGCCGTGAACACATTTATGTAAAGTTCTATAAAGGTTTTTTCAAGAACCTTCGCGTTATTTCCGGCGCTATAATGCTGCTCATGTTTTACGCATTTCCGTTAATCGAATGGAACGGAAGACAAGCCATTCTCTTCGACCTGCCTAACCGCCAATTTCATATATTTGGTATGACATTTTGGCCTCAGGACTTCATGCTTCTGTCATGGCTTCTGATCATTCTTGCATTCACCCTTTTCTTTGTAACCGTTTTTGCAGGACGCCTCTGGTGTGGCTATGCGTGCCCTCAGTTTGTCTGGACCTGGTTATTCATTTGGGCAGAAAAGTTTGCAGAAGGCGACCGTAATCAGCGCATGAAGCTCGATAAAGCAGACTGGAGTGCTGAAAAGATCAGAAAAAAAACCATTAAACATGCTTTATGGTTATTTATTGCTGTCACCTCTGCTGTTGCCTTTGTCGGCTATTTTTCTCCGATCCGAGAATTAGTTGCAGATTTAGCCGCCTTCTCGCTAGGCCCATGGGAAACCTGGTGGATTGGTTTTATTGCCGTTGCCACATATGCAAATGCTGGCTGGTTACGCGAACAAGTATGTATCTACATGTGCCCTTATGCGCGCTTCCAAAGTGTTATGTTTGACCAGGACACTCTGGTTATCTCGTATGATGAAAAACGTGGAGAAAAGCGCGGCAAGCGCAAAAAAGATAGTGATTACAAAGCCGATGGCCTGGGTGACTGCATTGATTGCGGCTTTTGTGTCAATGTCTGCCCTGTCGGAATCGATATCCGCGATGGCTTACAGTACGAATGCGTAGCCTGCGGTGCATGCGTCGACGCCTGTGATGACATTATGGATCGTATGGGATACGAAAAAGGCTTAGTACGCTATACAACAGAGCATCAGCTGAAGGGTAATACCACTAACATACTCCGACCTCGCCTGATGGCTTATTTGTTCGTACTGCTGGCGATGTGTATCGCCTTTGGCTACACCATCTTCAGCCGCATCCCCCTTGAAGTAGATATTTTGCGAGATCGCGGTCAACTATATAACGAAACACCTAACGGCCTGATTGAGAACGTTTATAAACTTAAACTCGCCAACAAAGAACAACGCGACCACGATTATCGGATTAGCGTTAGTGGTATCGAAGGACTGAAACTAATATCAGAACCAGTGGTCACTATTAAAGCGGGCGAACTACTTGATTACAACATCCGTATACATTTAGAGAGGGAGAATATCAAGCGTCCGAATTATGATATACAGATCAAGGTTCAGGCATTAGATGACAACAGTATTTCAGTGACTGAAGACAACCGATTCATTGGCCCGGCGCCACGTCGATAACCGACCTGCGCATTAAATTAAGGTACAATAGCTGCTCTCTGCAAAGACAGCAGCTATTTTTATGACAGAAAAAAATATGACCGAAGATGAGATTCAAGCAGCAAAACCTTGGTATAAACAACCTTGGCTCCTTTTTATTCTGACTCCGATATTCGCCGTAGTGTTTTACGGTTTTGGCTTTCTTTACTTGTCTATCGTGACAATGGACGGCGTTGTAAAAGATGATTACTACCGCATAGCCAGAGGCTATGAACTCAACACTGAAAAAAATCAAAACGCGATTGACCAGAAGATTATTGCAGAGCTTAATCTGGATGATTTGACCGGCGATATCATGATTAAATTGAATGGTGAACTGACTAATGTGCCTGAATTCCTGACACTGGATATTGTCCACCCCACTCACCAGAAATACGACCAGCTGATCACCCTGAAAGCGGTTGGTTCCCGGCAGCTGTATTCCGGATCACTGGCCAACCCACTCAAAGGAAAGCGTTTTCTTTTCCTCTTTCCACCAGATGAAAGCTGGCACCTTCACAAAGAGATTCTGCCACCTTATGAACAGCGCCGCATTCAGTTAATGCCGAATTTATAAGGCACAAAGAAGTATGAATAGTAGTCTTAATAGCCAGCACAGCCTTGTGAAATGCTTTCATTGCGGCCAAGACGTACCCAAAGGCGTACAGTTTGCTGCCAATATTAAAGGTACAGCACAACCCATGTGCTGTCCCGGATGCAAAGCAGTAGCAGAAACCATTGTTTCCAGCGGGCTTGAGCACTACTACAAATACCGCCAGGGAGATTCAACCTTCACCCCGGATCTCTCTGGCACAGAACTCCCCAGCGCCATTCAGGACGAGCTAAAACTCTATGACAATGTTTCGATTCAACAAAATTTTGTCATCACATTAGAAGATGAGATTAAAGAAGCAACCCTGGTCATTGAAGGCATTACATGTGCAGCCTGTGTCTGGTTACTTGAACATCACCTGGTAAAACAAACAGGTATTGAGCAAGCGTCTGTCAACCTGACCAATCACCGGGCACGTATACGCTGGCATGATAGTGAAATTACATTAAGCAGCATCATGGCGGCGATTTACCACATTGGGTATCAAGGCCACCCTTATCACCCGGACAAAGAAGAACAATTACTTGAGCTTGAAAAAAAGCGCGCTTTTCGCCGTCTCGGCGTAGCCGGTCTCGCCATGATGCAGGTCATGATGATGTCCATCGCTTTGTATGCCGGGGCACTACAGGGAATAGAAGACAAGATTGAAGTCTTTATCCGCTGGACCAGCCTGATTATTGCTACACCGGTACTGCTCTACTCCGCCAGACCCTTCTTTACGGCTGCATTACGTGACATCAGAGCACGACACCTGAGTATGGATGTTCCCGTATCTATCGCCATAGGTGGAGCCTACCTGGCAAGTGCCTGGGCCACTTATACCCAAAGTGGCGAGGTTTATTTCGACTCCGTTACCATGTTTACTTTTTTTCTGTTGATCGGTCGTTATCTGGAGATGCAGGCAAGGCATCGAACCGGACGAGCCGGTAATGCCTTATTAAATTTAATCCCCGACAGCGCCATAAAATTAGCAGACGGGCAAGAAATACTCATCCCGGCAAACGACCTCAGCATTGATGATGTTGTGCTGGTTAAACCAGGCCACACGATACCGGCAGATGGCATTATTGTGGCGGGTTATTCCTCAGTAGATGAATCAGCACTGACCGGTGAGTACCTCCCCATCAACAAAACGCTGGGCGATCATGTTGTCGGTGGGACGATTAATGTAGAAAACCCCCTTCAGCTGCAAATTACAGAAGTAGGTGCAGGTACAAAATTATCTGCCATTGTCAGGTTACTCGACAGAGCTCAGGAAGAAAAACCAGCGGTTGCTAAAATTGCCGACAAAGTCGCTAGTTATTTTGTCGCAGCCGTTCTGGTAACCTCTGTTATAGTCAGCCTTACCTGGTGGAACATCGACCCGCAAAACGCTTTCTGGATTACCCTGTCAGTACTGGTTGTTACCTGTCCTTGCGCACTTTCATTAGCGACACCTACCGCGCTAACCGCAGCAACCGGCACATTAAGGCAACATGGCCTGTTGATTACCCGCGGACATGTACTAGAAAGCCTGGCGACCGCCACACATATCGTGTTTGATAAAACCGGTACGCTCACAGAAGGCAACTTATCGCTCAAACGCACGCATTTGTGTAGCACTACAGATGCACAAACTGTGCTGGAAATTGCCGCCGCATTAGAAGCCCACTCTGAGCACCCTATTTCCAAAGCGTTTCGAAAATACCAACTGCGAACCGCAGACTCGATGAATGCAGAACTGGGACAAGGCTTAGAAGGCAATGTTGATAACATCGTTTATCGCATCGGCAAACCTGAATTTGCTTCTGCACTATGCCAACAAAAACTGACTTATGATGATGCGCCCGATCATAATGGCCAATGGCTGCTGCTTTGTAACGCCGAAACGCCTCTTGCCTGGTTCTGCTTAAACGACCAGATTCGAAAGGGCACCCAACAGACATTAGCCATTTTTCAACGTCTTGGGCTTAATATCCAGATGCTGACAGGCGACAACTCCGCTGCGGTTCAGGAGGTTGCTGATGAACTACATATAGATAAGGTCATTGCCAACGCCTCTCCTGAAGAGAAGCTTGCCTATATTCAAAAGCTGCAAAAGAAAGGCGCCAAAGTCGTGATGATTGGTGACGGCATCAATGACATACCTGTACTCGCCGGTGCTCAGACATCCATAGCCATGGGGAGCGCAACGGATCTTGCCAAAACCAATGCCGATGCGGTGCTGATCAGTAGTGATATTGAGCGTTTAACCGACGCTATTCTTCTGTCACGAAAAACCCAGCATATCATTCGCCAAAACCTGAGTTGGGCACTGTTATATAATCTGATTGCCTTACCATTGGCCGCCATGGGCTTTATTGCACCCTACATGGCCGCAATCGGCATGTCAGTCAGTTCACTGATCGTTGTGGGCAATGCGCTTCGCCTGACTAAACTTGTTCGCCGCAATCCTGTAAAATAGTCACTTCAATTTTCGAGATGGTTCTCCATGGAAATTCTTTTTATATTAATACCGATCGCTATCATCCTGTTAGGGTTCGCTATTTGGGCTTTTTTCTGGAGCGTTAATACCGGGCAATATGATGACCTTGATTCACCGGCCCACAGCATATTATTTGATGATGATGAAGATATGATTCCAGACGATGCCAAACAGGGAAAGAACAATTCCTCTCGTGACTGAATCTCTTTCTTTAACAACAGCGCTACTGCTAGGCTTGCTTGGCAGCGCGCACTGCCTTGGTATGTGTGGGGGCATCGCTGCCACTATATCGATGGGACAAAAAAGCTCACGACTACCTAACCTGCTGGGATACAACCTCGGCAGGCTTTGCAGCTATGCACTTGCAGGGGCATTGGTAGGCTCACTCGGGGTTATCATTAAAGACAGTACATCAGCCATTGTGCTGCGCACATTGGCTGGCATCCTTTTAATCAGCATGGGTTTGTATGTTGCTCAATGGTGGAAAGGTCTTGTCCATATTGAAAAACTCGGCAATAAACTCTGGGCTTTAATCCGCCCGACAGCCAGCAAACTCCTACCGGTTACGAACATAAAACAAGCACTTCTGTTAGGTTTTTTCTGGGGCTGGCTACCCTGCGGCTTAGTTTACAGCACACTGATATGGGCAGCGACCGCACAAGATGCATTACAAAGCAGTAGTTTAATGTTTGCTTTTGGTATCGGCACACTACCCGCTATGCTAACCACCGGCCTGCTGGCCAAACAGGTTCAAACATTACTGGCAAATCGTAACGTTCAACATTTTGCCGGCCTTCTTATACTGCTTTTTGGCCTATATACTATCCCATTTCGTGCAATCATCGATATTTGATACATGTCAAATCAATCTTCTGATCAGATGCTATACTGCTGTGCTTAAAAATAATGAGGAAACTATCGTGGCCCTGGACAAAACCATTTCATGGGATCTTGATCTTATTAAACGTTACGATCTTTCCGGTCCCCGGTATACCTCTTATCCTACAGCTATTCAGTTTGATACGTCGCTGTCTGAAACACAGTTGGTTGAAAGCGGACAAACTACGACAGATACATCGGCGCCACTGTCTCTCTATATCCATATCCCCTTTTGCGCTCATGTTTGTTATTTTTGCGCCTGTAATAAAGTCATTACCCGCAACCGAAAAAAAGCTCAGCCCTATCTGGACACACTCTATAAAGAGATAGAGCAGGTAGCCAAATGGTACAGCGATAAAAGAATTGTTAACCAGCTTCATTGGGGCGGCGGAACACCAACCTTTATCAGTGACGAGCAGATGGCGGAACTGATGAATAAAATCAAGCAGGAGTTCAACCTGCTCGATGATGACAGTGGTGACTATTCCATTGAGATCGACCCTCGTGAAGCTTCATATGAAACGATGCAAACCCTCAGAAAGGTCGGCTTCAACCGAATCAGCCTGGGTGTTCAGGACGTTAACCCTGCCGTCCAGGAAGCAGTAAACCGCATACAACCCACCGAACAGACTGCAGCCGTGCTTAAGTCAGCGCGAGAGCTCGGTTTCAAATCGATTAACATGGACCTGATCTATGGACTTCCGCACCAGACTTTCGAGAGCTTCAATGAAACACTCGATACGGTAGTTGCCATGAGCCCGGATCGCTTATCCGTTTTCAACTATGCGCATATGCCGGATCGTTTCCGCTCACAAAAGCATATCAATGCAGCCGATCTACCTGGTCCGGAAACCAAGCTCGCTATTCATGAGTCCAC
>NZ_JBFIIH010000128.1:0-10822 GCF_041601355.1 Neptunomonas sp. | reverse complement strand
TGCGCGTGAGCTGCGCATATATAAAAAACTAGTTTTTTCTTTGCAAGGTTATATTCCTGAATATGAAGAAACATTAGTTGATACCGATAAAGGACTAGGTTTAGCGTGTCGGCAAGTGTTAGATGATAATGGTCAGCTATCTAAAACATTGGCGGACTATTTAACAGATAGTGGAATTTCTGCCGACACATTAAAACCGCAACTTGAACGTTTTTTTCAAACACTGTTCTCAAAAAGCCTCTATTTTTTTGACTTTAATCCTAATAATTTTCTTATTCAGATTAATGGAGGTAATCCAACCCTACGTTTTATTGATCTGAAAGGGTATCGTAAAGACCGTGCGCTGTTACCACTAAGCTATTTATCCTCGTCCTTAGCCAAACGAAAAATGCAGCGAAGAATTGAGCGCTTATATAAGCGGATTAATCTTTGATTGAGCACTAAAAGAGAGACTTTATGATCGCTGGTCTGCACCGTAGCAGTTGGATGGCTTTACCTGTTGTTTTGGTCGGCCTGACTGTTTTTTCTCAACCGTTTGGTGTGTCTTTTGAACTTTTTACACTGATCATGGCGGTACTGGGTATCAGGCTTTTGATCCTGAATAAGGATAACTTCAGGGGTAGCCTGGGGGTAAAGTTCTTTACGTTGTTGTTCGCCTGTTTCTGGATTCCCGCAATACTTTCTCTACCTGATGCCTACCTATTTAAAAAGGGCGCTATTGATGCGTTAGGTATGCTGCGCTTTTACTTTGCTGGTGTGTTTATCATACATGCAGCGTCATCAGTTAAAATTCATGAGAGTATTTCCCGTGTCATAGCTGTCATCGTTATTTTCTGGATGGTAGATGCCTGGATTCAGCTTTTGTTTTCTGTGAATCTTTTTGGCATGGAAAGTTATTCGCCGGGGAGAATTAGTGGTGTTTTTGGTGATGACCCAGTCTTAGGTTGGATGTTAGTTGTTTATATTGGTATTGCCTGCGTTGCTGTAAATCAATGGGTAGGTAAAGTCGGGTTATTGATTATAGTTCCTTGCTTGATCGCTACGATTTTTATAAGTGGCAATCGAGGCGCGTGGTTAGCGGTTGCCTGGCTGCTGTTGTTTACTGTCATCATTGCTGCTTTGTGGAAAGTGAAAATTTCAAAAAAAATAGTGCTTGGTAGTTTTTTGATAGTGGGCCTGGTCATCGCTGGTGTGTCAACTCACGAGGGAATTAAGGGACGTATAGCTTATACTTTTCAGGGACTCAGCACTGCTGATTATGCTGCTTTAGATCGGGCAACGTCGTATCGCTTAACGCTGTGGGGTACGGCAATAAATATGATAGAGGATAACTGGATTAATGGGGTTGGTTTTAAAAGCTTTCGTTATGCCTATCCGGACTATGCTCAGCCTGATGATATTTATGTGTTGCGCTCACCTGAAGGGGAGCAGAAGAGGGGAGCGTTTCATAGCCACCAGATAGTTATTGACGCGATGGCTGATACGGGCTTATTTGGCTTACTAGGTTTGTTGGCTGCATTCTGGTTAATATTCCGGCGATTTTTTTTGCAGCTTGTCAAAATCAAACAGTGGATCCCATTGGGATATTACTGCGGACTGGTTGGAGTGTTGTTTCCAATCAATACACATTTATCGCTTTATAAAGCCTACTGGGCGCAGGCATTTTGGCTATTAGCTGCTTTGTTTATTGCTTCATTATTTACTTATGCCAGCGAGATTAATGACGATACACGAAGTTCTTCCCCTCTGGATGTGTCTTAAAGCGTCGATGTACCCACATATATTGCCCCGGGTCTTTTAGAATGCCCTTTTCAAGTTCCTGGTTAATACGCGTCGCATCCCGGGTGTCATCGCCACTGGGGAAGCCTTCAATAATAGGAAACAACTCCAGTTCATAACCTGAATTATCGGGGCAGCGGTGATGGGTAAACATCAATATTGGAGAATTGTTCAGCTTGACGAGTCTGCTGGTCGCGGTAATTGTTGCAGCAGGTACATTAAAAAAGGGAGCATACACTGAGTGTTTAAGCCCAAAATCCTGGTCCGGTGCGTACCAGACAATTTCATTTTTACGTAAAGCTTTAAGTACTCCGCGTAGATTTTTGCGTTCAATGGTATGGGCCAGATGTTTCTCGCGTTCCCGTTTGATAACGAAATCCATTAAAGGGTTATTATGTTTGCGGTACATAGCATTTACGTTATAAAAGCGAGCCAGTAGCCTCCCTCCCATATCTAGTGTCGAAAAATGCGCACCTAATAAAATCACGCCTTTGTTATGTGACAGCGCATCATCCAGGTATTGTTTACCTTTAAGGGTAACGGGCATACTGAGAAACTGATCGCTTTGCCACCAGCTCATACTTGTTTCAAACATGCCTATTGCATTATTTTGGAAGATATTGCGTACTAGGCGCTGTTGTTCTGCCGGTGTGATTTGCGGGAAGCACAGCCGGATGTTCACTTCAGTAATATGACGGCGCTTTTTAAAGAGCCTGTACATCAGGTTACCGGTACTTTTACCAAGTTTGATTTGCATTGCGTAAGGTAACAAGCTAATGAAGTATAAAATGCCGAGTCCGGCCCAGGTAGGCCAGTATCTCGGACTAAAAAAATGCTGATCGTTAGTTGTCATAAAATGTCTTTGAGTAAATGTATAGGCACGATTGTAAGAGGCTTTTGCGATGTCAGCAAATACTTATAAAAGAAGGTTATAATGAGAACATTTTTATATCTGTTAAAGAACTAAGTTGAGAGCCTGATGAGTTCAGATAAAAAGAATACTGATGTAAGCTCCCGGGATGCTGCTTCTAAAGGTTGGGTGATTTATAAGCGCTTGATAGCCTACGCTATCCCTTATTGGCCGGCGTTTACTGTGGCCTTTATAGGTTATGCCCTGTATGGCGCATCTCAGGCAATGTCGGCTAAGTGGTTACAAAGTGTCGTTGATTCTGTGGAAGGGGGCCGGTTGGATGATCGGGTCTGGCTGGCGTTGGCGGTACTGGGTATTTTTGCCTTACGTGGCGTAGGTACTTTTCTCGGCAATTATTGCATTAGCTATGTGGCTCGCTTTGTCATCCACGGTTTACGTACAGATCTGTTTGATCGGATGCTGTTGTTACCCGCGCACTACTATCACCACCACTCTTCTGGTGAATTGTTGGCTCAGTTGACCTTCAATGTTGAGCAAGTGACGGGGGCGGTGACTGATGCGGTAAAAATACTGATCCGTGAAGGGCTTACCGTTATCGGTTTGTTTGGTTACCTGTTTTATCTTAACTGGAAGTTGACCTTGATTTTTGTGGCCGCAGCTCCGTTTATCGGTATTGTTGTAAAGATCGCTTCTAAGCGAATGCGCGGTTTAGGGCATCGTATTCAGAAGTCGGTCGGTGATATCACCAGCTCTGCTTCTGAATCTATACAGGGGTATCAAGTCGTTCGGGTGTATGGCGGTACTGACTTTGAGCGTCAACGTTTTCATGGTGCCAGTGATCTGAATCGCCGTCAGTTTATGAAGTTGGTGGTGGCTGAGTCGATTAATACCCCCGTAGTTCAGTTTCTGGTGGCAATGGCGCTGGCGGCGTTGATGTATCTGGCCATGTCACCATCGGTGATGGGTGGCATGAGCACGGGTGAGTTTGTCGCTTTTATCACGGCAGCAGCCATGGTGACGAAACCGTTACGTTTGTTGACCGAAATAAATGTGATGGTGCAAAAAGGCATTTCGGCTGCACAGGCTGTTTTTAATACGATGGATCAGGAAGAAGAGAAGGATGGGGGCACAATAATAGCGGACAGAGTTGCCGGGCATTTAACATTTGAACACGTCTCTTTTAACTACCCTGAAAGCAATGATCAGGTGCTTTCAGATTTCTCATTGGATGTCCCGCAAGGTAAAACAGTCGCGTTGGTTGGAAAATCCGGTAGCGGTAAATCAACGGTGGCTGCCTTAATTCCGCGCTTTAATGATGGCTGGACAGGTGAAATATTACTGGACGATCAGGCACTTGAGTCTTATCAGTTGGTGTCGCTGCGTGAGCAGATCGCCATTGTCAGCCAGAGTGTGGTGTTGTTTAACGGCACGATCGCCGAAAACATTGCATATGGTTCTATGGCATCAGCCTCACTTGAGCAGATTCAGGCGGCGGCTGAGGCAGCACATGTGATGGAGTTCGTTGCCCGTCTGCCGGAAGGTTTGCAGACGCAGGTGGGTGAAAGTGGCGTGTTGTTATCCGGTGGCCAGCGTCAACGTATCGCCATTGCCAGAGCTATTCTGAAAGATGCGCCGATATTGATTATGGATGAAGCAACCTCTGCGCTGGATACCGAATCAGAGCGGCATATTCAGAGTGCGCTTGAAGAGGTAATGAAAGACCGCACTACGTTAGTGATTGCGCATCGTCTTTCGACCATAGAGAACGCAGACCTGATTGTGGTGATGGATCAAGGACGTATCGTCGAACAAGGGACGCATCATGATTTATTACAACGAGATGGAGCTTATGCTCAGCTGTATAAAATGCAGTTTGGTGAACTAGCGGATGACTAGCTGGCCTGGATTCCTTTATACCCTGCTTTTTTATCTGTCAGTTCCCGTACTATTAATTCGCTTGTGGTGGCGGGGACGAAAAGCACCGGGCTATCGGCAACGTTGGTGGCAACGCTTTGGCCTGGTACCGCCGGTTAGCGGTCGCCCTTTGTGGATTCATGCTGTTTCGGTCGGCGAAACGATCGCCATCGCCCCGTTAGTCGAGCGGCTATTAAAAGATTTTCCTGAAATACCAATTGTCATGACCAGTATGACGCCAACGGGTGCTGAGCGTGTTAAGGCATTGTTTGCTGATCGTGTTCATCATTTTTATTGCCCCTATGATCTGCCCGATGCTATTCAGCGTTTTATTCAGCGTATTCAGCCACGTGGATCGCTTATCGTAGAAACTGAGCTTTGGCCGAACATGATTGCGGGTTGTAAAAAGGCCGGTGTGCCGGTAATTATCGCTAATGCCCGTTTGTCTGAGCGCTCTGCTAAAGGATATGCAAAACTTGCCAGATTGACACAGCAAATGCTGTCAGAGCTGACATTATTGATTACCCAGCATCAAAGTGACGCGGAGCGCTTTAAACAACTGGGTATGCCTGCTGAACGTATCTTAGTATCCGGCAGTATTAAGTTTGATATTCAGGTGGATGATACAACCCGTTTGCGGGGCAGGCAGTTAAGGGAGCAATTCGGCGGGCGGTTCACGCTGATCCTGGCGAGTAGCCATGAAGATGAGGAAGCGCAATTGTTAGCGGCAATCAGTCCTTTATGGGAGCGTTATCCCGATCTGTTGGTGATGTTGGTGCCTCGTCATCCTGAGCGCTTTGAAGCGGTTTATAGGATAGCGTTAAAATATTCGGATGATGTGGTGTGTCGTTCTGGCCGCAACCAGTTGCTTCCTGATGTGACAACCCGCATTTATGTGGGCGATACCATGGGGGATCTGATGCTGCTGTATGCCGCTGCCGATCTGGTGGTGATGGGAGGGAGCTTCGTCAATGTAGGAGGGCATAATCCACTGGAGCCAGCTGTGCTGGGCCTGCCGATAGTGATGGGGCCGCATCATTTTAATTTTGCAGCGATCAGTGAGGCGATGGAACAGGCGGGTGGGATGCAGCGGGTACAACAGATGTCTGAAGTAACAGACCTGCTGTCGGCCTATATGCAGCGCCCTGAAATGCTTAGTGAGGTTGGCAGTAAAGCGATGCACTATGCTGATTCACAACGGGGCGCACTCGATCGTCTGTATCGGGAAGTGAGTACGCACCTGCTATCCTAAGAAAGCGCTGCATGACGCTTTTAATTTAAGCGTTTAATTTAAGTCAAACGTGAGCGGCTCACCCGTTTGGGTGACGTAGGCATGGTTGAGCATGTCAACGAGTGGCGTTTGGTCGCTGTCACGCAACCACTGTTTGCTGGTTACATCGTAATCGAAATGAAAACCGCCATCTTTGGTGGCCAGCCATAGTTGTAACACCGGAGTCTGGCGGGTAAATATAATCTGGCTGCGGTTTTCACATTTAATCGTGAGTACACCACCACTGATCAGATAATCGATATCTGATTCAGCATCATCGAGACGCTCTTCAATCTGTTGTAGGGTCACATCAACAAGATCATTGAATTCGGATTCGTTCATCAGACAAACTCTTTATATAGATAATTAAGTGGATGCGCAGTATATCAGCTTTCTTACGGTACTCATCAGGCTCTTTTCAAGGGTATAATCGATCAATTATTGTCTATGAATAGAGAATTGTATTGTGAAACTTAGCTGGGTTTTAGTGTTGGCGGGGATAATATTGTTATCGGGTTGCGGGCAAAAAGGGCCGCTTTACCTGCCTGAACCGGAAAAGCAGACTGAAAATCAGTAAAGCTACAATGCGATCTTTGCAGAAGCTGAAAATTTGTTTTCTGACAAGGCAAAAACGCACGGAATAAGGAAGTTTATGTGTATAAATTGCCGAATGAGTGCGTTTTTAACACCGCCGGAAGACAAAGGAGTAATCGTCTAAAGGTCGCAAAATTAAACATGTGTTGCGAGTGAGAAGAATCAATGGATAGTTTTGAATACCGTAATGGCCGTTTGCATTGCGAAGAAGTAGCGTTGAGTAAAGTGGCTGAGCGTTTTGGTACCCCTGTTTATGTCTATTCCCGCGATGCAATTGAACGCGCATATATGGATTATGCTCAGGCACTGGAAGGTCATGACGCGCTGGTATGTTATGCGGTTAAAGCCAACAGTAATCTGGCTGTGCTTAATATTCTGGCGAGATTAGGTGCGGGTTTTGATATCGTTTCTTTGGGTGAATTGGAACGCGTTCTCAAAGCCGGCGGATTACCTGAAAAAATCGTATTTTCGGGGGTCGGCAAGCAGGCGCATGAAATTAACAGAGCGCTGGCCGTAGGTATTCGTTGTTTTAACATCGAGTCAGAAGCTGAATTAGAACGAGTCAACCAGGTTGCCGGTGAGTGTGGAAAAATTGCGGATATCTCATTTCGTGTTAATCCGGATGTTGATGCGGGTACGCACCCTTACATATCGACGGGATTGAAAGATAATAAGTTCGGTATTGCGATTGGTGAAGCTGAGCGTATTTATTGCCATGCCGCCAGTCTTCCTCATGTGAATGTAGTCGGTATGGATTGTCATATTGGCAGCCAGCTCACTGAAATTGCACCATTTATGGATGCGCTGGATCGCTTGCTGATGCTGATTGATCAGTTGGCAACGCAAGGTATTCAGATCCATCATTTGGATCTGGGAGGTGGTTTAGGTGTGTGTTATACCGATGAAACTCCGCCCACCCCGCAAACCTATATAGCCGCGGTGCTTGAAAAGCTGGGAGACAGACCATTAGGCCTTATTTTCGAGCCGGGTCGCTCTATTGTAGCCAATGCCGGTGTGATGCTAACTCAGGTCGAGTTTCTGAAATGTACAGAGCATAAAAACTTTGCCATTATCGACGGTGCTATGAACGACCTGATCAGGCCTTCACTGTACAGTGCTTATCAGGACATTATTCCCGTAGAGCTTCGTCAAGAGGGTGAGGTCAAAGCGTATGATCTGGTTGGGCCGGTGTGTGAAACAGGTGATTTCCTGGGTAAAAATCGTGAATTGAACCTGCAGCCAGGTGATTTGTTGGCGGTGTGTTCTGCTGGCGCTTATGGCTTCGTCATGAGTTCTAACTACAACACCCGGCCTCGTGTTGCTGAAGTGATGATTGATGATGGTGAAATGTTTGCAGTACGCGCACGTGAGACACTGGCAGATCTGATGCGCGGTGAAGTGATGTTGCCTAAAGGGCATTAAAAGCGCATTAAACGGAATAAAGAAGATGTTAGTACGTTTTACAAAAATGCATGGGCTGGGTAATGACTTTATGGTTGTTGACCTGGTGACACAGCGCATCCGTCTTTCTGAAGATAAGGTCAGGAAATTGGCAGACCGTCATATGGGTGTGGGTTTTGATCAGTTGTTATTAGTTGAGCCGCCTACCAATCCTGAGATGGACTTTCGCTACCGCATCTATAATGCTGACGGTTCAGAAGTTGAGCATTGTGGTAACGGTGCGCGTTGTTTTGCGCGTTTCGTGCGTGATAAGCGCCTCACCAATAAAGATGTGATTGCGGTTGAAACGGCTAAAGGTAAAGCGTTACTGACTATTCGTGCCGATAATCAGGTTGAAGTAGATATGGGCGCACCGGTGTTGTCGCCTGCGGCTATTCCTTTTATTGCTGATGGGCAGGCAGCGGTGTATCCGCTCGACGTCAATAATCAGCGAGTGCAGATCTCTGCTGTATCAATGGGTAATCCGCACGCTGTATTGGTGGTTGACGATGCAGATCACGCGCCTGTTGAAACGCTGGGGCCGGCACTTGAGTCTCACCCGCGATTTCCGGCAAAAGCAAATATTGGTTTTATGCAGATAATCTCACCTACGCAAGTGAAATTACGCGTATATGAGCGTGGCGCAGGCGAGACGATGGCGTGCGGTACCGGTGCATGTGCGGCGGTCGTGGCGGGTCGCCTCAGAGGATTGTTGGGCGACAGTGTGGAGGTTCATCTTCCGGGCGGTGTGCTGCACATTAGCTGGAAAGGCGGTAAAGAAGACTCTGTGATGATGACAGGGCCCGCAGCCTCAGTGTTTGAAGGTCAGGTGTTTTTATGAGTCAGGAAGAAAATCAACAGATTAAGTCATCGGTCATTAACGCATCGGATGTGGCTGAATATTTAGCGCAACATCCTGATTTCTTTATGCAGCATAAACCGTTACTGGAAGTGATGGCGGTACCGCATGAAAGCGGAAGAGCGATTTCGTTGATTGAGCGACAGACTTCGCTTTTGCGAGACCGGAATCAGCAATTAACAGTCCATTTATCAGATTTGATCGATACTGCCCGGCATAATGATTCTCAGTTTGAGAAAACCAAACGTATGGTTTTATCATTGCTCGATTCAGCCACACTGGATGATGTGGCAGTGGCGTTGGAAGAGAGTTTATGTCGTGATTTTTATGGAGATGAAACGTCTTTGGTGCTGTTTAGCGATAGGCCACTGAACGTTAATAATCTTAGAATATTACCCCGTGCTACTGCCGGTGTGATCGAGCCGCTAATGACGACTAATCTACCCACCTGTGGGCAATTGCAGTTGATTGAAAATCGCTTCTTATTCGAAGATGCGGCGGTCAAAGTGCAATCGGCCGCGGTCATTCCCTTAGTCAAAGGTGAAACAATTGGCTTGCTGGCGATTGGTAGCTACGATCCTTATTACTTTCAAAGTAGTCAGGGTACTTTGTTTTTATCTTATGTGGGTGAGGTGCTGAGCCGGGTTGCCAGCCGCATTATGCATGAGGTGCAGGTGTAATATGCCTAACCGCTGCTTTGCCGAACAGCTCAGTCCTGCGGTTGATCTGTTTTTAGTGCATCTTCGGGCAGAGCGTAATTTATCGCCGCACACCTCCAGTAATTATCAAAGAGACCTGCTCAAGCTGGTGGGTTTTCTCGCTGACTGTCGTTTGCGACAGTGGGCCGATGTCACTGAGCGGGATATCCGTGCATTTGTTGCAGAGGTCCATCGTGACGGTTTAAGTGGCAAAAGCATTCAACGTACGCTGTCTGCCGTGCGCAGTTTTTATTTCTATCTGGCAAAAGAGGGGCAGGTTTCGCATAACCCCGCTCAAGGTGTACGCGCGCCTAAAGTTGGTAGGTCACTCCCTGAAACACTGGATGTTGATCAGCTGAGTCAATTGTTGGATTTTCCTGTGAGTGATGCGCTTTCCAGTCGTGATAAAGCGATGATGGAACTGGTGTATTCTTCTGGCTTACGTGTTTCAGAACTGATCAGCCTTAATATTCTTGATATTGATTGTCGGGATGCGAGTTTAGTTGTGACGGGTAAAGGGCGTAAATCCAGAATGCTACCTGTTGGACAAGTCGCGCTGAAGGCGTTAAATGCCTGGCTGAAGTACCGTGCTGCCTGGGCCGATTATAATGAAAGTGCACTGTTTATTTCTAAGCGAGGTCAGCGTTTAAGTGTGCGCAGTGCGCAGCAGCGTTTTGATCATTGGGCAAAAGTTATGCAGACGCAAGGCAAAGTGTATCCCCACCGTTTGCGCCACAGTTTTGCCAGTCATATGCTGGAGTCGAGCAGTGACTTGCGTGCTGTGCAGGAGTTGCTGGGCCATGAAGATATATCGACAACACAAATCTATACGCATCTGGATTTTCAACATCTGATGGATGTCTACGAAAAATCACACCCAAGAGCACATAAAAAAGATGATTAAATGTATTACTTTTGATCTGGACGATACACTTTGGGCGGTTGATCCTGTGGTCAGAGCCGCCAATCACACCTTATATGAATGGTTATATGAGAATGCGCCGCTGTTCAATAAAACCTACCAGTTACGCGATCTGAACACGCTCCGGACAGAAGTACTGCTGCAGCAACCTGATATTAGTTACAGCGTCTCACGTATTCGCATGGCCGTACTGGAACATGGCCTGGAGCAGGCTGGCTATACAAGCGTTGAGGCGCAGCAACTGGCAGAACAGGCGTTTTCTGTTTTTTATCAGGCACGTCAGAAAGTGGAGTTCTTTGAACACGCGTTAGCGATGCTGGAAGCGCTTAAAGCTCACGGATACCTATTAGGAGCTATCAGTAATGGCAACGCTGATGTGAAGCAGGTGGGATTGTCGCACTTGATGGATTTTCAGTTTAGTGCAGACAGTGTCGGTGTAGAAAAACCAGATCCACTGATTTTTCAGCATATGTTA
>NZ_JBFIIH010000127.1:0-11054 GCF_041601355.1 Neptunomonas sp. | reverse complement strand
CTTTTTGAATGCCTTTTTCATCCAGCTTAGCCAGCAATGCCTCATCAAAATGCAAACCTGCGGTGGGCGCAGCGACAGCACCCGGCTGCGAGCTATACACCGTTTGATAACGCTCTCTGTCTTCCAGCTGATCTTCACGCTTCATATAAGGCGGCAAAGGCATATGCCCATGCTGCTCAAGCAGATCAAGCACCGGCGTTTCACCGGCAAACTCAAGCTCAAACAAATTCTCGTGGCGCGCGATCATCGTCGCTTGCGCAGCACCTTCGAGTATCAACACCGTGCCGGGTTTAGGTGATCGGCTGGATCTGACATGCGCCAACACGCGATGCTGATCCAGCACTCGCTCCACCAGCACCTCAACCTTTCCGCCTGAGGCCTTCTCACCAAACAAACGCGCAGGAATCACCCGGGTATTATTAAAAACCACCAAATCGTCCGGCGTTAACAGTTCCAGCACATCCGAAAAATGTCGATGCGCTAACTCACCCGTATTACCATCCATGCACAGCAAACGACTCGCCGTACGCTGCGCCAGCGGATAACTGGCAATTAGCTCCTCAGGGAGGTCAAAATGAAAATCTTTTACCTGCATATCACTACAAAAAGGCCGTTAAAGAGGCCGGTGATTGTACAGCAAAATTAATTTTTTTATCATCATTAAAAATATAGGGATTGACGTACGGCGAAAGCTGCCTATAATACGCCCACACTTTACGAGAGTAAGGTGATTGATCGATGTACCGGTGTGCTGAAATAGCCAAAGCATCGTGTATAAAATGGCTTGCGTAGCCATGTAGAGTTAAGTGTTGAGCCAGTGTGGTGGAATTGGTAGACACGACGGATTCAAAATCCGTTGCCGCAAGGTGTGCCGGTTCGAGTCCGGCCACTGGTACCATTTAACTCCTTGATAAATAAGCAGTTATTTTAAACCCGAGCGCTTTATGGCCCTCGGGTTTTTTATGTCTACAATTTAGGTCTACATGGATAAATTTCTTTAAATCAGGCAGAACTCCTCGGCTACTGCCAGCTTACGGGTAGTTATTTGGGTAGAGCATTTCAAGACTCGACCCATAGGATCTATTTCCCACAGAAAAAGGGTGCGACTTCACACTTAGCGCAGCCCACGAATAAGCTCCCATACTGGATAACAGAAGCCCGGAAAATGCGCTGATGCTACTTACCCAGACCACTACCGAGTGGTCTTTTGACTTGAATAAATTTATTCAGACTTACTCAAATTATCGTTTTAAAATATAACCGAGGAATCTGTTATGAGAAAAAAAGTATCGCCGATACCTAAAGGGTATCGCACCGTCACACCAGTAATTGTGGTTAAAGGGATTCAGGATGCCATCGAATTCTATCAGGGTTGCTTTGGTGCTGAACTGAGTCATAAATTTCTCAGCCCGGATGAGCTGACGGTGGTTGCCGCCACGCTCAAGATAGGTAACTCATTGGTGCGCGTGATGGAGGAGTCATTAGAAAACAAGATATTAAGCCCTTTAACACTAGGGGGCGCTGCTGCCAGCCTTCACCTTTACATCGATGATATTGATACACTCTGGCAACAGGCGCTAGATTGCGGCGCATCCCCTGTTACAGGGTTGCAAGATGCCTACTGGGGTGAGCGATACGGAATCATATCGGACCCGTTTGGCCATCATTGGACCCTGGCGTCCAAGATTGAAAATTTGTCTAAAGATGAGCTGGCTGCCCGTACGAAAGAAGCCTTTGCCGGTTGATAGAAATCTTTCATTCTGCATAAAAGCACAGCTATCGGATGAGCTGTGCCATTGTATAGACTCTTAAGACTTAGCCTTTAATGCCTCCTCCAGGCACTGACAAGGGCCTCATCACCCAAACCAGAATCAAGAGAGAAGCCTAAAGCAGTGGCTTCTCTCTATTAATTAAACGCCCTCCCCTGAAATGCTGATAGTTCGATGCTGCTCACCACTACCAAGATTAACAAAGTTATGAGCCATCGCATGGAGAGCAAACCTGATTTAAAAAATACACAAGCAACAGTCTGTTTTGAGTGGTTCGCCCTTAAAGGTTCATTTTAAGTGGTTTCATATTTTATTTGCAGGTGATTGCCATGGCTGGCGTGCGGCTCTTTTTGGGTATAGCCTAAGTGAACTAGGCATTCTGGCTGACTCAACGGGTGTATTTGGGTTTTAGACCAATATTTTAAATCTCATAAAAGGTGAACGGTTTGCCCGAGATCCCTTGCCCAGCCACCTAAACCCCTAAAGCGAACGTTGAACAAGCGGTCAAACAAAGGCCAAAACCATTTCAAATATTGAAATAACCCTGACATTAGATGATAGCGATAAAGCATAGGTGTAGCGTTCGGATGGCTTACTGGCGACAGTCCGAGAGTGGCGAACACCACGCACTAAAGCAATACGCCTGATGAAACTGGGCGTTCGTGTTCAGGCAGTAGTTGCCGTGGCGGTACTACTACCAAAGTCATATTATGCAGTTCAAAAACTCCGGGGATTAAATAAGCATTATCCAATGCTTATTTAAAGTCTCAGGGGCTTGATGCCTTAAGCGATGGTTGGATCAAGCTTCATGATTTTCAGTGAACCGCCCTGTGCGGATCTAATGTGCTTTAATACCCCAAGGGTACAGGTAGAGGAGCTCCTAGCATGTCAGTATTCCTCATGCCTATATGTGGAATAAAAATTCATAGTCCTACCGTCCGCTGCATACTATGTGTCCAAGAAGCTTTAAAAGCACTATCTCCAGCAAATAGCTTATAAAGCTCTAACTCATCTTTACGCCTTGCTAGCATCACCTCTTTAAGCATTTTTTCAAAGGCTAATTCGCGGTTATGTGGGTCTGGGTTATTCTGATATTTAGCTTCAAAGTCTGGGTGGCTTTTCACGCTTTCCGCTATATTGATGAACTTAACTTTCTGTTCTTCTGGTGTCGCACTCCAACCTTGAAACCAGCGCTCGTTAAAGCTCCTGATAATATCGTCTAGTGGATCACGGTCGTCATCACCGCCGTGTGCTCCACGAGGATTAGGGTTTTGCGGGTCCAGTTCACTTTCACCGTCATCCATGCCAATACTATGATTGAGCTTCACACGCTCTAAGCCATATGAACTCAAATCTACAGAGTCTAATAATGCATCCAATGCTTCTGAATCAGGATCTTTAACGATTAGTTTTGGGACTAAAAATTTAAGGAACCAAAACAACTTTTCCCAGGCAACAATTTCATACGGCATGATCGAAGCCATTTGTCCGTAGATTTTTACAAACTGCTTGGCTTTAATCTTAAAATCAATTTTATCGTCATCTTCAAGCGCTAGCTCTACATTAAAACGATTCGCTGCAACATCAATGATTGGACTTAAGGTTTGCGCATCTTCATTGTTAAAATATCGTGTAACAAAATCTTCAACTTCGTACCATTCATAAACACCTACATCATCCATAGCATCTTTAAGTTCGTGCAATACGTTAACATCTGTCGCTTCAGACAACGTGGTTGAAGTATAAAATGGATCAAATGCAGTTTTAATCTCATCAACACTGTTGAAGAAATCAAGCACAAACAAGTCTTCCGTCTTCTTACCAAGTTTAGGTGATGAGCGATTTAAACGAGATAGCGCTTGAACACAAAGCACACTCGCTAGCTTCTTATCAACATACATAGTGCACAGCTTTGGTTG
Organism: Neptunomonas sp.; assembly: GCF_041601355.1. Classification (GTDB taxonomy): domain Bacteria; phylum Pseudomonadota; class Gammaproteobacteria; order Pseudomonadales; family Balneatricaceae; genus Neptunomonas. The sequence continues at coordinate 7,366 of NZ_JBFIIH010000127.1, read as the reverse complement.
ATCAAACCCGGTAAGGTATTTATTGGCAACTACCAACAAACGATACTCATCGGTATCAAATTTATCTTTGGTTTCACTTTCAGCAAAGCCGTTCATTTCGGCTTCAGTATACTCAATACCATCCACTTCTTTTGTGCCAGAAAACGCTATCGCAATTTTGAACGGGTTGCCTTGCGCTTCTAATACTCGTTTAATCGCTTTGTAATAACGAATAGCAGTAACGATGTTCTGCGTTACGACCATGCCTTTACCTTTACCACGCAGCTTTTTGGCATTCACCACATGAGGAATAAAGTGCTCTAGCATAATTTCAGCTTTGGTATCTATTGTATGCTGACTGGTTTCTACATAGGCACGTAAACGCTTTTGGGCCTTTTTAGTATCGAACTCTGGGTTATCTTGAATCGACTTTTCTATCTCGTAATAGCTTTTATAGGTTGTGTAATTAGCAATAACGTCCAGAATAAAGCCTTCTTCGATCGCTTGTTTCATTGAATAAAGGTGAAATGGTTTGAAGCTGCCGTCATCTTGTTTTTGGCCAAATTTCTCTAACGTACTGTTTTTAGGTGTAGCAGTGAACGCCAAATACGAAGCATTACCTCGCATCTTGCGAGAGCGCATTGCCTGTAATACTTTATCTTGCGCATCTTCAGCTTCTTCAATTTCTATCTTGCCCATTGCTCTATTCATATTGTCGTGAGCTGACCCCGACTGTGAACTGTGCGCCTCATCAATAATCACAGCAAAACGCTTATCACTTAAATCACTAATACCATCAATGATAAATGGAAATTTTTGAATGGTTGTAATGATGATTTTCTTACCATTCTCAAGTGCAGACTTAAGCTCAGACGATTTGAATGCAGGAGCAACAATATTCTTTACTTCAGAAAACTCTTTTATGTTCTCTCTAAGCTGTTTATCAAGTAATCGTCTATCCGTTACTACAATCACTGAATCAAATAAAGGTTGCTCTATACCTTTACTGCCGGGTAAATCGGCACTAACCGGGTATGTTTCAATTAACTGATATGCAGTCCAAGTAATTGAATTAGATTTACCTGATCCTGCTGAATGCTGAATTAAATATGTATGGCCAACGCCGTTGGTTGAGACATGATCGACCAGTTTACGAACGACATTCATCTGATGGTAACGAGGAAAAAATAGCGTCCGTTTTTTCAAATCATCCTTGCTACTGCCATCTAAGCGAACAAAGTGTTGAATAATATTGGCAAGACAGGCTTTGCTGAACACTTCTTCCCACAAATAGCTTGTCTTATGTCCATGCTGGTTTGGAGGGTTTCCTTGACTGTTGTTATTGCCCTTATTGAAAGGTAAGAAAAAGGTACTTTTACCCGCCAGCTTAGTGGTCATATATACTTCATCAGTATCAACCGCCATGTGAACCAAGCAGCGGCCAAACTGTAATAATGGCTGGGAGATATCTCGGTCATTTCGATATTGCTTTTGACCGTGATAACGCGCATTTTGCCCAGTCCAATGGTTCTTGAGCTCCAAAGTTACAAGTGGAATACCATTGATAAATAAAACAATATCTATTTCTTGTAATGGATTCGCTTGGGAGTACCTAAGCTGTCGTGTCGAACTAAAAATATTGGCATCAAAATTTTGTTTAACCGAATCACTACTACTAGCAAGGGGAGCTGGATACATTAGGTTCAAGTGAGCATCTTCTACACTTAAACCTTTTTTCAGTAAATGCAGCACACCATGCTTCTTTATTAATCGGTCGAAGCGCTCTAGTACCTTACGCTGCCAGTCATTTGGGCTATTCTTTTTCAGCTTTTCTAATTCTTTCTCTTGGGTATTTTCTAGAAACTGCCAAAAGAAATTTGTATCTAAGGCATAATGCATATCAAAATCATTCGGTGAGCCAAGCTTATATAAGCGGTTACCATAGTCTGCCGCTGCTTCTTGAACACCTGCTTTGACGTCTTCTAAGCACGTACCTGTTAGATATTTTTCTATCGCCGCTTCTAAAGCTTGCTCATTGGTTTGACTAACCATAAACGTCCATCTTCCTGTATTTACTGGCTTTCCCGCCAGTTACTAATATCTATATATTCGCTAATGCTATTTATGGTCTATGCTTATTACATCAAAGCCATTGACACAGACCTAGAGAGTCTTCAGAATCCAATCCGCTCACCTACCATTGCGTAGAAAGAGGTGACCGCTATCGTCCGGTCCATAATAGGCGACCATTCCTTCTCTCTAAAACCACTCACAACCTTGTAAATCTTGATTTACACCCGATGTATATTCCGCATACAACCTAGCATAGCTGGCTCTTTTATAAACCTCAGTGATATAGAAGCTCGTCACTAAAAAGGCACCTGAAGCCCCTAACTTCTGAACAATCACTACAAAATCATGCTGATGAGCCCATAGGTACAACCTTATTGGTTTCCTACCCGTAGTTTCTTTACGATAAAATAGCTTAATGTCGGTATGGTTATGGTTCAGTAGAATTGGCCTAATCCAATCTATTCGACTTGCTCTATCAGGATCAAGTAGACGTGATTTTGAAGGGATAAACTGATTGCCCTGCCTTACCCTTACCGTTCTTTCACGCGTCGTAATATGCCAAAAAACTTCTTCACGCCCATTCCTCATTCCTTGCCCATTAGGGTCAAGATAAATTGAGCCCGCTAACAAAGTACGCTGCTCAATGAAGTCCTCCTCAAAAAACAAATAAAGATAATCAAATATTTCAGTATCTGAACTCAAATCCGTTAAATCAATTGGGACTGCTAACATGCACTACCTCCCTTCCACTGACGGAGCAAAACGGAATATATTAAAATTCCTCTCCCAAGGTGGGGTGCCATAATTCAGTGCATGACCTACCTTCTGCTCTAGGTAGTCAATCACCTGGCATTTAATCTTGCTTGTATGCCCAATGTCGCTGCGATTCTTATAACTCACAGCCCCTATAATTAGGTCACACAGCTGAATCATTTGCGACTCATAAGACTGAATAATATAAATGTCGACTTTCAGTCCTTCACGGCTCTCTGTTTTTAGCACATCACAAAGCTTCTTCGCCTTCTCGCCACCCATGGTGTCCATATAATCAAGGTAAATTTTGTACTCATTACCGGGCTGTAAAAAGTCACGTAAGGTGTAGTAGAACATCTTGTAATAAAAAAGATTATGGGACCCTTCATTATAAGCATTATGCTCAAGGCGCTCTTTATGCTGCACAACAGTGGCTTTAAACCAAATGTCCTCATCATCAAACAGCAAGTCAATTAACGCTTTATAAAAATCAATTTGTTTAGCAACCAACTTGGTCCACTTTAATTCAGTATGATAATTATGTTGATGTCTTAACCACTTAATATGCTTATTCAAAGCTGTAGCTTTCTCAGTCGTGCAGCGAATACCACCAAGCACCATGATATCTGCGCCATCATGCTCTAGATGACAGCTTTCATCACAGAATATTTTATAAACTGGAGTTGTGCCTTTTTTATCCAATATTCTGACTCCTAAGGGCCCGTTTATTTATCTGATTATCCATACTGATTACTTGCCACCATAGTGCCCAGCTAAGATATTTAACATATCGCTTTGGTGCTGTTTTATTTGTTTTTCCTGCCAGTCATCTTGCTCTTTCAGCAACTTGAACATGGCTTTTAGTTTTAATGAGTCATATTGAGGCTTGGCTTCAAAATCGACCAGTTTCTTTTTAACCGCTTGGTTGCTGTATGACGAGTTCTCACCCGGGCTTAACAATACCAAGTTACCGAAGGCATCTAGAAAACATCTTTCTAGCTTATTTTGGTGCTCTTCATTTTGCGGATATACATGCTCAACCGAGTTTTTAGCGGTTATGCGGTATCTTTTGAATTGTTCTAAATGCTTATCTGGCTCTTGTTTCCACAGGATATATTCCAGTTTGTGAAACCAGTAATGCTCAAAACTGGTGCCTTTTGCTTCTGCAAAATAGCCAACCCTTGCTTGCCAAGTATCTACATCTGGCTGTTGCTGCTGGGCTTGCTTAAAGCTGGCTGTTTTTTGAGTTTCATCTTCACTGGCGATTGATAAGTCATTATCAATCTTCTCAAGCAAAGCTATAGCTTGATCATCTTCAGTGATGCCTTTTTTGATTAACCCTGCAATAAAAGGTGTAATCCAATACTGGGCACTACGCTCACCGGTAAAGTTACGCACACTTTGCAGCATCACCAGTTCATTAAGCTCTTTCTGTGTGCGGTTAATGTACCACTTGTCACTTGATTGGCTACGGCTTATATAGGTTAAGCGTAGTTGTTCATCATCGCTGTCGTCGCGCTCAACCCATTTCACCACCCAGCGATCAAACTGATAGCGCACTTGCCATAGTGTTTTAATAAAGGCCTTTACTTCTTCTTCACTGGCTTGGGTGAGTGGCTCAAAGGTTTCTAATAGTTTGTCTGCATGTACGCGGGGCAGTACATCTTCTGATGCGCCATTTAATTCGATAGCATGGCTGGCTAAATAAATGCGATAAGCATGAATCAACAATAACGGGAAGCCGATGATTGGGCGGCAATAAACCGTTTCGGTTTCTAAATCGTATGAACCCACTTGCTGATCATTACTACCCTTGTCTGGTGCTAGTTCTTTACTCGCATTTGCTGGGTTTTCGTTTAACTGCGCAGCCAGTTGCGCAATGGTTAAACCCTGTTTTTGCTGTGAGTCATTGGCCTGTTTTACAAACAGTGCTTCATCAAAGCTGGATAAATGCTTTGATTCAATATCGTTCCACGGGGCATTGGGGAAAACTTTTCGCACATTACGTTCAAAATAGTTTTCCATGTGTTCACAAGTCACCCACATGGCATCGAACAAAGGTTTATCAGTAGAGACCTGTTTAAGCAGTTTTGATTTTAAAATATCGGTCTGTTCAAGCTGCACCCCTGCGGTATTCATGGTGGCAAACAAACGGTTTAAATCCATTTGTTGCGGCACAATGTTATTCACCCATTGCACGTTATCAAATATGTAACCACCCAATAAAATACGGTCATCTTGTTTTAGGGCTTTAACTTGCTGTTCTAAGACCTGCAAGGCCGCATAAATACGCTTTAGGTATGGGCTTTCTGCAATGGCTTCTAAGCCTGGAAATAGATAATCATCTAAGCCAGCCAAGCTGCCTAATAAGTGCTGCACCTGTTCACGAATGATAAATTGCAATCTGGGCTGGTTATTAAAAGCCGCCATATCCGAAATTTTGGAATCTACATTTGCCATTTTAAATGCAAGCGCGATGAGTATTAATGTGGTGGTGCGTTGCTGGCCATCAATTAATTCATAAATACCATTACCATGCTCGTCTTGCTCTATGGAGGTGAGTACCGTACCAATAAAGTAGTTTGGCTCTTTTGCCACACGCGCATCATTAATATCATTAAATAACTTTAATACTGCCTCGTCTGGCCAAACGTAAGGACGCTGATAGCTGGGTATACTAAATTGATATCCATTAGCCTGAATGTAGCTTAACGTCAGTACTTGGGTGGCCACGTTTTCCTGAGGCGATTTAGCCGATTCGATATTGGAATGGTTTAGCGTTAAATTATCCATGTGGCGACCCTTGATTCTTTAACGTGTTTTCAAGCTTATCCACATGTGTCCCATTACCCAAAGGGAGAATAAAACCATCTAAATGAGCGGTATATTCATTCGCAAGCGCTTGTGGTGATAAGTTTGAATCCACCTCTATTTCAAAGTGTTTTAATACTTTAAATATGAAGCGTTTTTTTACGCTGTTTTTATCGGCGGCTAAATTGGCTTGGTCGGTTTTAAAACTAAAACGGTCTAAATAATCAAAGCACATGCTTGAGGTGTAACTGGCGGCGATCCAATCAAGTACAGGGTTATCACGCACAAATGCGGATATAGAGTTTTCTCGTACGGCTTTTTGATTGCTCACCCGTGGCGAGTAAATTACCCGAAACAGTTTTTTAGCGGCAATGTCTAATTGCTGCTCACCAAACTGGCTAATGTAAATTAACAAAGCGGTATCGTATAAACCTTTTACATAACTACAACCATCAAGCTTGCAAACAAGATTTTGATAAAAACTAAAAAAGTGTGAAATGGGTTGATCGGATTGAACTAACTTATAATTGCCAGACAGGTATTTTTTTCTTAACCCTTCAAAATACGTCAAATAATGAATGGTATTGATGCCACTGTTTAATGGCTGGCGCAGCTCATAACCTTGCTGGGCTTGTTTATCTATTTGGCCACCATCAGGCAAGTAAGCCCGTTCAAAACGCCCGAAGGCAATATCGTTGCCTTTACCTGTGCTTTCCCCTAACTCGCTTACTATCGCACTTCTGACTAAATGCGGCTGACGATGAGAAGGCACATTACGGTTATACAGCTTTTGCCAATAACGTCCTTTCACTAACGATCCAACAATCGGGTTTAAGTCACCCAATGCTTCCCACTTGCTAGCAAATTCATTTTGGCTATTACGCTCAATGGCTCGCAAGTGATGGGCTTTAATAATGTCTGGCCCGCCAAGCCTTACACCACCTGTATTTTGGGTTTCAAAAAAACGATAAGCATCGTCTTCTGAGCGTGTAACCACCAAGGTCAGGTTAATTTTTGACACATCAAATGCCGCTATTTGAGTTAAGCCATTGCTTTTTAGCCATGCTAAGTTGTGCATAATTTGCTGTTGGGATTCTGGTGAATCGTAACTTAACTGCAATGCAAAGGGCTTTTGCCCTTTTTCGGTTTTAGCCAGGCTTTGCACAAACGCAATTAATGCCAAGGTGGTTAGCCGCTGCTGGCCATCAATAATATTCAGACAGCCGTTTTCTTCCGACTGGTGCAAAATCACACTGCCTAAATAATAGCCGTACTGTGTATCACTTTGAGCAATGTCGTTTAGATAAAGCTGATAATCACTTAACAGTTTTTTAATCTGCACTTCGCCCCAGCGATACGGGCGCTGGTATTCCGGTATGGTAAGCGCGCCACTAATTTGCGAGCCATCCGAAGCCTTAATAGCTTGCTGATTAAATATTGCATCTAGGGTACAACTAGCAACCGCCACTGACATAATACGTCCTTATTGGTTAACAACCAGAATCCACTTCCGGTACTTTTATTTTACCGGTTACGGCGCTGTTGATCAGGGTGGCTTTGTATTCTTTTAGTTTTTCGATTTGTTGATCTGTTGATAGAATGCTTTCATTGCGTATTCTGGTGAAGTTGAACGGTGATTCTGGTCGAACGTGAACACCTGAAGTTTCCCGCATTGGGCTCTCAGTCTTTTTACCCTAAGTGTTCACGTTCAGTCAATTCGGACTGTATTTTCCGCATTGATTCTCCTTTT
>NZ_JBFIIH010000126.1:0-11076 GCF_041601355.1 Neptunomonas sp. | reverse complement strand
TGTGATAAGCGATTAGCGGGACGGTGTCACCAGGGTTGCCCTCATATTGCATGGCGATCAGTACCTGTCCATCCGTGGCAATATCCAGGTGGCGGATACTTGACTGATGATACTCCTCAGGTAAGCGAACCTGCTCAAGTGGTTGTCCTGTGTGTAAATCGAGATAAACTAATGATGGTTGCATCGATTCCAGATTAAGCTTCTCGCGGCCTTGCGTTTTGATGCCACCATTGGCAATCACGAGTGTTTTCTGGTCTGGAGACAGGCGCAATTCATGCGGGCCGATACCCGCGGATGAATACTCTTCGACTATGTCAAAATTTATCTTGATGTCGCGTATAACAATGCGGCCATGCTCATGTTGCCCGCTCTTTTCTGTGGTGAGCAGATAGCGGCCATCGGCACTAATCTGAGCATGTCCGTAGAGATGATATCCATCGGCACACATAATCCGTTGTACTTGTCTGCCGGATTGGTAATCGAGTACATCGATGGATGTTCCCGGGCGTCGGGATACCGCAAACAACCAGGGTTGAATAGGATGGCTGACGATCTGGTGTGCGCGACATGGCAGCGGATGGCGTATCAGCTGTTTACCAAGGCCATTAAACAGGTTCAGGTAGTGCTGCCCATCTATTCCCTGGCTGGCAGAAGCGAAGCGTTGCGATGCCTCGGAGGCCTTTGATGAATAGCCCTGCGCTGCGCTGCTTTGTAATAACACCGAAGAAGCTGCCAGCCAGCCTAAAAACTGGCGGCGATTAATCCCCGTCACGGCTGTTGAATCCTAATTGGATATTCAGGGTTTGCATGGCCAGCTCCAGATGATTCTGCAAGATTTTCAGGTGGCCGCTAACCTGCATGAGCTGTTGGTGCATTTGCGCAGTGATATTCATCTCGTTAATGGCAGGTAGCTGAGCCAGCTCCGCTGTAATCATCTTAAACGCGGCTTCAATATCAGCAGCACGCTCAGTGTCATTCGATGCCTCTAACAGAGTTTTCACGCTGACGGGGTGAGTGCCACTGTAGAGTTCATGCAGAGCGATAATATTTTCCCGGATATTGTTGATAGATTGCCCGCTGCGCCATGATTCGCTTTTCTTCCAGCGGCTTTGCTGCGCTGATGTGTCGAGTGGTTTCAGGAGCTTGTTATCACGGATAGCTTCAATGGGCTCAACAAGCGATTTCATAAACTCTGTCGCGGCCTCTGAAGGTGTTTCATAGGCAAAATACTCTTCAGCTTCCGTATCCGCTGAGCTTGTATTGTTACTCGCCAGTGAGACTAAGCGCGCTTCCTCTGTCCATTCACTGTGAATAGCCTGAGCGGTGTCATAGATGTGTTCTGCAATAGCATTGGCCAGACGGCAGTCAACCGCATTGCGTTCTTGTATCTGCTTATCTTTAGCAAAGAGTAGGCGCTCAAGTGCCGGGAAGCCTTTGACGCTGATGCTGGCTGAGCGGAAAAATTCGTCATCAAACCTTGCTTCAGTGGACGTCAGAAGTGCACTGAGTTGTTTTGCGCCAATATTCTTTTTATCCGGCCAGTATTGCAGAGAATAATTCCGCATCAGCAATGTTACCGGGCCAAACTGTATATGCTGTACGCCCTGCCAACTGGCCTGAGCACTGATAAAACTCTGTTGTGCTGCGTCTAGTTGCTGAGCGGTTGGCGCTTCACATAAGTGCTTAAGCTGTTCAGACATCGCTAAACTGTTATCCGCCAGACGTTGGTAACGAGGAAACAGGTGCTGCTCGATAATGACGTTGTTTAATTCACTCCACTGTTCTTCAGTGGGTGCTGCATGAACAACGCCAACGCCGAACAGGAATAAAGATAGACCAAGTAAAACGGGTGTTAATGAATGGCTCGGTTGCATTAGAGTGATTCCAGAAATGAGATGAGAGCGTGTCTGTTTTGTGGTGACAGTTGCATGAAAAGTTTTTTACTGGCGTCTGCTTCCCCGCCGTGCCAGATAATCGCCTCCGCTAAATTCCTGGCACGCCCGTCATGTAAAAACTGAGTATGACCGCTGACAGATTTTGTCAGGCCAATGCCCCATAGAGGCGCGGTTCTCCATTCGCGCCCCGTGGCAAGAAATTCGTCACGGTTATCGGCTAAACCTTCACCCATGTCATGTAATAACAGGTCAGTGTAGGGGCTGATTGTCTGTTTCACCGGGGGGTTGGATGAGCCATTGTCAATGATATAAGCAGGTGTGTGGCAGCGCTGGCAGCCGATAGCGGTAAACAGTTTTTCGCCACGGATAACGTCGGGTGCATGCACATTGCGTCGCTCCGGAACTGCCAGATTACGCGTATAAAACGTAAACAGATCGAGCATCTGCGCAGAGGCTTCAGCATTATCCAGATGTGCGCTATTACCGTTGGGCAGCATCTGACAGTGTGTTTGTGCTGCTGTGCAATCACCTGATCCACTTGGGAACATCGGGGAAGAGATGCCGATATCCGCGTGTAGGGCTGAAGCATTCTGTTGTTGTAAAGTGGGATGCCCTGCCTTCCAGCCAAAGCGGCCGATACTGTGGTCTTGTTTCTGCATATCCCAGACACGGTTTACGCGCCCTGAAATACCGTCGTTGTCGAGATCGTTGGGGTCTTCGTTTGCGAGAATAACGGACTCTGAGATGGCTTCGAGTAAACCCAGACCGATGATAGGCGGAGCTACCCGGGCTGACATCCGGGTATCGGGGTGCAATGGGCCGTAGCTTAGTTGTTTAATATCATACTCAGGCGTACGCAGTGAAATAGTGGCGTTCTTATCACCGGCTAAAAGTGACACGGGAAGCTCGGTATACCGCACTTTTATACGGCCTTCTGCGGCAATTCCCTGTACAGATAAGCCTTGTAGCTGTGTGCCATACATGGGGTCGGGGAGTGCGCTTTGCTGGCCTGATGCCAGCATTGCTCGTTGCTGCTGCGTGTGCGCAGGAACACTCAGGCGCAGAATCATGGAGATCGCAGCATCTGCGCTGTCGTTTGTTGTTGTAGGGCGTCCACGGCCATTACGGATATGGCAACTGTGGCAGGAGCGAGCATTAAACAGCGGGCCAAGACCATCGCTGGCCGTGGTTGACGAGGGCGACGAGACCCATATTTTGCTAAACAGGCTGCTGCCCAGTGTAAACGACATCCGCTCCTCTGCAGTAAGGTTGGCGGATGGTAATGAAAAGGATGATGAAAAGGCATTCTTAACCACGGGCAGAGACGCTTTTTCTGATTCTGGTTCAGGCTGCTGCTCACTGGCATAGGCCTGAGAGAGCAGCCAGTGCTGGCTAGCCAGCGTTGCTGTGGCTACAGCAATCGCTACTATGCTGACCGCAAGAAGCAAGAGCCTTTTCATCGGTGCATTACTGAACGGCGCTTGGGTTATCGAGACTATCAGAACCTTCTAACGTTACGCTGCCGAGCTCCAGTGCATTCATCGCTTTCTCGATTGAGCGCGTCTGAGCGGTTAATGTATCGACTACTTTCTGTACTACCGCGTTGCCTTCTGTATTACCGCTGGCAATCAGTACATCAAAAGTATTACCGAAACTTGCCTGATCTACCATAGCCTGCATGGCTGCTTCGGTGGCATTCAACTCGGCGCGCAACTGTTGATCAACGTCTGCAGCTTTAGCGCTGACCAAATCTGATAAACCAGGCCCTTTCACTAAACTGCCATCAACACGAGTGTATTCGCCCAGATAAACGTTCTTTATGCCTTTTGCATCGTAATAGTGCGAATTGTGAGTGTTGTCGGAGAAGCAATCGTGCTCTTCTTCCGGATCGTGTAGCATTAAACCAAGTTTGATACGCTCGCCGGCCAGTTCTCCATAAGAGAGGCTACCCATGCCGCTAAGGATGGTTCTTAACGCTTCACTATCGCTTTTTGCTGCCAGGTCGTTGCGTGCTGCGCCCCCCTCTTTCCAGTTGTTGGCCATCTCTTCCAGGTCAGTGATCAACAACGTCGTGACGGCACTCAGGTAGTCGCGACGGCGCTCGCAATTTCCGCCAGTACAATCCGTTAAACTATAATCAGTTGCGGGACGAGCCCCGGCGCCTTTCTCTGTACCATTCAGATCCTGTCCCCAGAGTAGAAATTCAATGGCGTGATAGCCTGTCGCAACATTCGTATCAATCTCATCGACTTCATGTAATGTTTCAGCAAGAAGTTGCGGGGTAATGTGGGTCGCATCAATGGTTCTGTTGCCAAGTTTCAATACCGGGTTAGCAATCACGTTGGCGCTATATAGGAGGTTTTCATCGGATTCAGTGCCGTAACTTCCACTATTCACATAATCGATAAGCCCTTCATCCAAAGGCCAGGCATTCACCTTGCCTTCCCATTCATCAACTATCACGTTACCAAAACGGAATGCTTCTGTTTGCTGGTAAGGAACACGAGCATTGATCCACGCCTGTTGTGCTGCATTCAGGTTTGCTTGTGTAGGCGAAGTTAACAGGTCATCGATAGACGCTTTGAGTATTTTAGCTGTGGATAAAGAGTCGGCATAAGCGGCTTCAGCAATATCACCATAAGTGCCTACAACAGAGGCCGCACTATTCGCTAATACAAAAGTATTGGTTGCACTAAGTGCAATAGTGAGTGCTAATTTTGTAAATACTTTCATTAATTTATCCTGAGCTAAGAACATTTCGCTGTAAATATAAATGATAAGCGTTATCATTACAAATAGTGTTTTTTAATATTTTTTTATATCGGAGAGCGTAATATTGAAGATGGCGGCGGTGTATCTTTCTGCTTCAATGGTGCGTCTGGGAGTACATCTGGTAGGAGTACTTTTAGTTGCAGGAGTAGTTACAGGAGTAGTTGTAGTCGCTAGCGGCAACGTCAATGCCGAACAGCGCCAGATACAAGAATCACCGGCTTCTCAGGATGCAGCGCTTATCGAAAACCGAAAAGTATCACTCGGCCAGCAGTTATTCTTTGATGTTAATTTATCACAAAACAGAACCCAGTCCTGCGCAAGCTGCCATGCGCCTGATAAGGGGTTCTCTGACCATCGCGGAACGGGAGCTGCATCAGCCGCTTCAATAGGGGATGATGGGCAATCGTTAGGTGATAGGAATACACCCACCGCCAGTTATGCGGGGTTTTCGCCTGTTTTTCATCAAACCAAAGAAGGTGTTTTTAAAGGCGGACAGTTTTGGGATGGACGCGCTAGCACGTTAGCAGATCAAGCTGCAGGGCCACCACTCAATCCCGGTGAGATGGCTATGCCGGATAAAACCAGTGTCATTGCTCGTTTAAAAGAAAACAGCCACTACCAAAAAGCTTTTAAGGGCATCTATGGCGAGGCCATTTTTGAACAAGCCGACAAGGCTTATGCTGCCATGACGGATGCAATTGCTACGTTTGAAAGAACCGATTTTTTCTCACCTTTTGATGCCAAATATGACCGTTATTTACGTGGCGAGTATCAATTAACACCGCAAGAAGATTTAGGGCGCACCCTGTTTTTCTCCCAGCAATTTACTAACTGTAACCTTTGCCACCAGTTGCGTACATTGCCTGAGCAACAGGAAGAAACCTTTAGCAATTACGAATTTCATAACATTGGTGTGCCAGCTAACACTGCATTACGTGCGATGAATGATGTCACACAGCTTGACCAGGGGTTGCTGAACCACCCTGATGTAGACGACGCAGACCAGCGTGGTAAATTTAAAACCCCCACACTGCGCAATGTTGCCGTGACTGCCCCCTACATGCATAACGGTATTTTTAGAGACTTACGAACAGTGATTTTGTTTTATAACAAGTACAACAGCCGTAGTGTAAAACGTCAGATTAATCCTGAAACAGGTGATCAATGGCGTGAACCGGAAATACCAGAGACGCTCTCTCGTAAAGAACTTGAAACAGGCCCTGCGCTGGATGATAAGCGTATTGATGCGCTGGTGGCATTTCTTGGAACACTAACGGATAGAAAATACGAGCATTTGATTAAGCCGTAAAGTGATTAAAGTATATAACTAAAAACTTTTAAAAAAAGTTTTCTTATTTCAGTTTCGTTTCAGCTACGGGTTTTATAGTAGCACCATCAAACAGCGATACACGCTGACGAATTTAAGGAAACGACCATGAAAACCTTTCTGACTACTGCTCTTCTTTCTTCTGCTCTTTTGGCTTCACAGGCATTTGCCGGTGGTTTAAGTGATTTTTCTGCACCGTCTGTTGAGGCTAACCTGGCAGTTGGCCATGTAGCCACCGCTCAGGGGTTTGCATCCGTTGGCAGTCCACTTTCTGATCTGGGTGTTTCGGCTCAGGCGCATTTGGCTGATGCCAATCACACCGTTGCCAGTGCTGCTAGTCATATAAATAGCAATACGGTTGCGTTGTCAGGTTTAGACGTGCCGGCTAAATCAACAGAAGCACAGCTTTAATCATTTACACGGGAGGCTTTGCCTCCCTTAATTAAACAACCGCTCTCATCGTTCTATGTACCAGAACTTGTTGTTTAAGGCATAAGCAGCCCGGTAACACTGTTGCTCTCTCATCATGAAGTAGATAGACCTTTAGCCGCTAACTTTCTCATGTTTCATGGGACGGTTCAGCGGCTTTTTTTTGCGTGGCGATCAGACTGAACGTTTTAGTATTGCAGGCGAAAGCTCTCTGGTTAAGTCTGTAGCTGAGATCTCTTTGCACCCGGTTGCATTCTGCCCACACCAGAGGGGCGAAAAATCAGCGCAGTTCTCGGCTTCTGCTTTTGAGCGTATGGCCGTAATAGCGGTTGTGGCCAAAGGAAACTCTGGCGGGCTGTTGCTGATAGGGCCAATTTCCCGGATAACACGGTTGACGATGCTGCGAGCGGGCCTTCCGGAAAATAAGTTAGTCAGAGCGGTGTGCTGTGCCGAGGCGCTTTTCAGTGCTGTGCGGTGAACCAGGCTTGTTTTGGTTTCCGGGCAAAGTAAATAAGCCGTACCGATTTGTGCGGCAATAGCACCCAGCGAGAGCGCCGCGGCAACGCCTGTAGCGTCGGCGATACCGCCTGCAGCTATCACGGGAATATTAACGGCCTTAGCAATTTGCGGCAGTAATGAAAAAGTACCGACCTGCGTGGTTAAATCGTCTGATAAAAAGATCCCTCTGTGGCCTCCCGCTTCCAGTCCTTGTGCAATTATGGCATCTGCCCCATGTGCTTCAAGCCATAGTGCCTCTTCCACGGTAGTTGCGGATGATAGTACCTTTGCCCCCCACCCTTTTATGCGTGCTAATAAGTCAGGAGCAGGCAGGCCAAAATGGAAACTCACTATGGGCGGGCGAAATGCTTCAATTACATCAGCGATGTCGTGTGAGAACGGTGCCCGGCCAGGTCCTGCGGGGATATCATCAGCATTGATGTCATATTCAGCAAAATAAGGCTGCAATGCTGTTCGCCAAACGCCTTCGCGTTCTGCATTCGCCTGAGGAGGCGTGTGACAAAAGAAATTCACATTAAAAGGTTTGCTGGTTGTTGATGTGATGGCCGTTAATTCTGTTCGAATCATGTCAGGTGTCAGCATGGCGCAGGGCAAAGAACCCAGCCCCCCTGCTTGTGATACGGCTATGGCTAACTCGCTTCCCTGCACGCCCGCCATCGGTGCTTGAATAATAGGCAACTCGATACCTAACAAATCCTTAATATTCATATTATTAACTTCTCTTTTTGTTGCACAAAGCTCAGGCAAACAGCGAATTTTTTTGACTACACACAAGGCCGGACGGTTAACCCCCGGAGCCAATCAGATAAGTCGTTACCGCGGGGTCTCCTTGCTAACTATGTTATCTATTTTCGGTGATTAGTACATATAACTAAAATAGTAGGAAAATAGTTTTTTTATTTCAGTTTCGTTTCAGCTTTGGTTTGTAAACTAGCCCCATCAAACAGCGACACTCGCTGAACTGTTTAAATTAAAGGAAATTATCATGAAAACTTTACTGACTACTGCTCTTCTTTCTTCTGCTCTTTTGGCTTCTCAGGCATTTGCCGGTGGTTTAAGTGATTTTTCTGCTCAGTCTGTTGAAGCTAACTTAGCTGCCGGGCATGCAGCGACAGCACAGGGTTTTAGCGTAGTGAGTAGCCCACTGTCAGATTTAGGTGTATCTGTTGAGGCGCATTTAGGTGATGGTACTCATGCTAATGTGAACAGCGCGCATGACGGTGTTATTGCAAATTTTGGTTTAGTGGCACCGGCCCAATCTAAAGAAGCTTAGTATTAATAAAAGTTGATAAAAGCGTCGGTATAAACAGGCAATAAGGTGTTGCCTGTTTATGCTCAGCATGATGATCAACTCATTCTTAAACCGGCTAATTAGCCGGTTTTTGTTGTCTGGAGGCAGCGCCTTCCGGTTCTCTGAAAATGAAAAGCGGGCTTATACGGCCCACTCTTCCTGAAGATGCTGATCTTTTAATTTCACATAATTACCCGCGGTGTAGGTAAAGTAGTCCATCTCTTTTTCTGTGAGCGCCCTCACCTGCTTTGCCGGTCTGCCGACATACAGAAATCCGCTGGCGAGTGTTTTCCCCGGTGGGACTAAACTACCGGCACCAATAACCACATCTGACTCAATAACCGCGCCGTCCATAATCATGGCCCCCATTCCTACCAGGATACGATCACCAATAGTGCAGCCATGCAGCATGGCCTGATGGCCTACGGTGACATGATTGCCAATGATCAGCGGGAAACCGTCGGGGTTGTAGGGACCTGCGTGCGTGATATGCAGAATAGAACCATCCTGTATGCTACACGAGTGGCCGATGCGGATTTTGTGCATATCGCCACGAATAACCACCAATGGCCAGATAGAGGTATCGGCACCGATTTTTACATCGCCCAGCACGACTGCTGAAGGGTCTACAAAGACTTTATCGCCAAGCGTGGGCGTGATTCCCTGAAAAGATCGAATATTCATTAATTATTACTCGCTTGCATCGCCATAATCAGTCCCCATTGTATACTAATCACTATTTTCTGTTGTACTGCCTATTTACAGACATTAGCACTGATATAAGCACTTACAACCGCACCCGTTACGCATTTGGCACGCTCATGCAGCGTTCAGAGCCTGATTTGGAGAGATCAATGAGCAATCCGTTATTGGAATCCACCCTGCTACCCCCGTTTAGTCAGATTAAACCGTCCGACATTACCCCGGCAGTTGATCAGCTGTTGCAGCAAGGACGAGAGCAGATTGCCAGACTGACCGGGGATGTCAGCAGTGCTGAGTGGGATAAAGTGATTGCACCGCTGGATACGATTAATGATGCGCTTAATCAGGCCTGGTCCCCTGTGTCACATCTGAATATGGTACTGAACAGCGATGAGTTGCGAGAAGCCTATAACGAAAACCTGCCAAAGCTGTCGGCCTATTGGACGGAGATGGGCCAGAATGAAGGCCTGTTTAATGCTTATCGACGTGTATCCGAACAAGGCTCTGGTTTAGATACGGCTCAGAAAAAAGTCCTGGAACATAGTCTGCGTGATTTCCGTTTATCCGGTATTGATCTGCCTGTGGATAAAAAACAGCGTTATGCCGATATTCGCCAGCGCTTATCTGAACTGAGCACTAAGTTTTCTGAAAATGTATTGGATGCCACGCAGGGATGGGAAAAGCTGATTACTGATCCTGACATGCTGAAAGGTATGCCGGAAATGTCGCTGGCGGCCGCCAGGCAAGCAGCAGAAGCGAAGGGCAAAGAAGGTTATCTGCTATCGCTGGAATTTCCTTCCTATTTTCCGGTGATTACGCATTGTGATGACAGAGCGTTGCGTCGTGAAGTCTATGAGGCTTATGCGACACGTGCATCTGATCAGGGACCCACCGCCGGCCAGTGGGATAATTCAGAAGTAATGACGGAAATTCTGACACTGCGTCAGGAGATGTCGGCGTTACTCGGTTTTGAAAGTTATGCACATTACTCACTCGCCACTAAAATGGCCGAGACACCCGAGCAGGTGTTGCAGTTCTTATATGATCTGGCAGATAAAAGCGTAGAGGTAGCACGTCAGGAATATAAAGAGTTATGCGCTTTTGCTAAAGAGGAATTTGCTGCAGAGAGTGTTGAGTCCTGGGATGTCGCTTACTATTCAGAGAAGCTCAAACAAGCCCGTTATTCGTTATCACAAGAGATGTTGCGCCCTTACTTTCCATTCCCTAAAGTTCTGCAGGGAATGTTTGATGTTGCCAAACGCTTATTTGATATCGATATTGAAGAAATTACTGAAATGGATAGCTGGCATGCGGATGCCCGACTGTTTGCCATTAAGCGTAATGAAGAGATCATTGCACGTTTTTATCTGGACCCTTTTGCCCGCGCAAACAAGCGGGGTGGCGCATGGATGGATGTGTGTCGCACGCGTCGACGTTTGCAAGATGGCTCTTTGCAGCTACCAACGGCGTACCTGGTGTGTAACTTCAATGGGCCGGTGGGTAATGATCCGGCATTGCTGACGCATAACGAGGTAACTACGCTGTTTCATGAGTTTGGTCACGGCTTACATCACATGCTGACACAGATGGAATATGCGGATGTGAGTGGTATTAGCGGTGTCGCGTGGGATGCAGTAGAACTGCCGAGTCAGTTTATGGAAAACTGGTGCTGGGAGCCTGAAGCGCTGGCGATCATCTCCGGACACTATCAGACGGGCGAAACACTGCCGGTTGAATTGCTGGATAAAATGCTGGCTGCAAAAAACTTCCAGTCTGCATTAATGATGGTGCGTCAGTTAGAGTTTTCAATTTTTGACTTCAAATTGCATCATGAGTTTGAAGCGGGTAAAACCGATATCCAAGGGTTGTTAAATGACGTTCGCCAGCAGGTTGCGGCGATCACACCCCCTGAGTTCAATCGCTTTCAGCATAGCTTCAGCCATATTTTTGGTGGCGGATATGCGGCGGGTTATTACAGCTATAAATGGGCTGAAGTGTTATCCGCCGATGCATTCTCAGTGTTTGAAGAGCAAGGCGTTTTTAATCAGGAGGCAGGCCAGCGTTTCCTTAAAACAGTTTTGGAAAACGGCGGTTCTAAAGAACCGATGGAGTTGTTTGTCGCATTTCGTGGGCGTGAACCT
>NZ_JBFIIH010000125.1:0-11139 GCF_041601355.1 Neptunomonas sp. | reverse complement strand
ATATTTCTCATACGCATCCGCCGCACGCACATCAGATACCAGCGCAACCAGATCTTCATCAAAGATCTCATGCTTCTTATCTGCAAGCTCTTTGAAGCGCGCAAAAGCATGGTTGAGTTCTGTATCTGAGCTGAAACTAGTGCCCAACTCTTCCAGGCGTGAACGGAAGGCGTTACGCCCGGAGTGCTTACCCATCACCATCCGATTAGTCTGCCAACCCACATCCTGAGCCGTCATGATTTCGTAAGTTTCACGATGTTTCAGCACACCGTCCTGATGAATGCCGGATTCATGTGCAAACGCATTAGCACCAACAATCGCTTTGTTTGGCTGAACCGGGAAGCCGGTGATACTGGAGACCAAACGCGAAGCAGGTACGATCTGCGTCGTATCAATATTGGTGTCTAAGCCCAAAAGATCTTTACGGGTACGGATCGCCATGACGAACTCTTCCAGCGACGCATTTCCGGCACGTTCACCCAGCCCGTTAATGGTACATTCGACCTGACGCGCACCCGCCGTCACCGCTGCTAACGAATTAGCCACTGCCAGCCCTAGATCGTTATGACAATGTACCGAGAAAACTGCTTTATCCGCATTCGGAATTCGTTGTAATAACTGCCCGATGGTATAGCCAAACTCTTCGGGAATGGCATAACCGACCGTGTCAGGTATATTGATGGTACGCGCACCGGCATCAATGACTTTCTCGATAATACGACACATAAAATCCAGTTCAGAACGGCTGGCATCTTCCAGAGAAAACTCTACATCACTGATCAGGTTATGTGCACGCTTAACCGCATGCACTGCATGCTCGACTACCTGATCCGGTGTCATCTGCAGCTTATACTTCATATGGATAGGCGACGTCGCGATAAAGGTATGAATTCGACCCGAGGCGGCATTTTTCAGTGCTTCGCCGGCACGATCAATATCAGCATCCAAAGCACGCGACAAAGAACAGATAGTGCTTCCGGTTATCGTATCAGCAATGGCTTTGATAGAGGCAAAATCACCCGGTGAAGCGATAGCAAAACCAGCCTCGATTACATCAACCCGCATTTTTTCCAATTGCTTGGCAATACGCAGCTTTTCCTCCTTGGTCATTGAAGCACCAGGGCTCTGCTCACCATCTCGTAATGTTGTATCAAAAATTATGACTTGATTTGTACTGCTCATCGGAGGGGCTCCAATCAGTTATTCAATGCGGGAAAAAAGACATTGAATTAAACGAATTATTTTAATGTATTTACCAGCAGACATCGGCCAAGCCCGATAGCCTGCCGGGATAAGGTAACACGATATTAACTGCTCTTAAGCAGTGGACGAAAAAGCTGCAGACGCCTCATGACAGCAAACGCAGATATCGTTTGATTGATATCTGTTTTGCAGATCACACAGGGAGGCACGAATTGCATACTCAGCCGCTAACCGAATTGATTTGAATTAGCGATAACTATAACCTGAAGCTAACGATTTGCAACCTTCGACCGCGACAAATGGCACTTCAAACGAAGTACTTATTGTAGCGACTTCTGAATAAAGCAGGGAACCACGATGCCGCCCATAGATTTTGATACCTTAATAGACCGACGTGATACCGCCAGCCTGAAGTGGGAACGTTATCGGGACACAGAAATCCTGCCCATGTGGGTCGCCGATACGGACTTCATGGCACCTCCCAGCGTTACTCAGGCACTACAGAAACGCATCGATCATGGTGTTTTTGGCTACACTAATACACCCGCGGAGCTGAATCAGATAATCGTTGAACGAATGCAGTCTTTATACCAGTGGGAGATCAAGACCGACTGGCTGGTTTGGCTACCAGGGTTGGTGTGTGGACTTAACCTGGCTTGTCGTACGGTTGGTGAAGCAGGCGACGACATCATTGCACCTCAACCTATTTACCCACCCTTTGTTTCAGCTCCTCACTTATCAAAACGCAGAGTGATTCAGGTACCGATGAAGCAAGTACAAACGCGCTTTATTCTCGACCTTGAGGCGCTTGAGAATTCGATCACCCCCGACACCCACCTGATACTTTTTTGTAACCCGCACAATCCTGGCGGCACTGTTTACCGCAAAGAGGAGCTACAACAACTGGCAGACATTGCCAAAAAGCATCAGCTGATTATCTGCTCTGACGAGATTCACTGTGATCTGATTCTGCAACCGGACTTGGTACATATCCCTCTGGCAACACTTAATCCAGATATTGCCGCACGCACCATCACCTTAATGGCACCGAGTAAAACCTACAACATCGCAGGTTTGGGCTGCTCTTTTGCCATTATCCCTGATGAACAGCTGCGCAAGCAGTTCATCAACATCAGAAAGGGGATCGTGCCTGATGTCAACTTACTTGGCTATACCGCCGCCATCGGCGCTTATCAGGCGGGCGATGCCTGGAATCAGAAACAACTTAACTATTTACGCGACAACAGAGATTACCTGATAAAGGAGATCAACCAGATCCCCGGTCTGAAGCTCAACCCGATCGAAGCAACTTATCTGGCATGGATTGATGTATCTGCCGCTAAACTGGAGAATCCAGCCCACTTTTTTGAACAAGCAGGCGTTGGCATGTCTCCTGGCCGGGATTTTGGTGACAGTAACTATATGAGGCTAAATTTCGGCTGTCCCAGACCTATGCTGGAAGAAGCGGTTAAGCGGATTAAAAACGCTTTACTTAACCATCTTCCGTGCGCATAAAGGAAGTACATCAGGCGTTTCGAAAGGTAAAAGGAATGACCTCTTCGATGTGTCCCGCCTGCAATGCAAGCATAATTAGCCGGTCGACGCCTAATGCAACACCGGCACAGTCGGGCAGCCCGTAGGCCAGCGCTGAAACCAAGCGCTGCTCGAGTGGGCGCTGTGGCAACCCTAATTGTTTTCTACTGCGCTGGTCGGCCTCCAGCCTGTGCTGCTGTTCAGTAGGATCGGTCAACTCATGATATCCATTTGCCAGCTCTATGCCGTTAACAAACAACTCAAAGCGGGAAGCCGTCAGTTGGCCATCAGTATTCGTTTTAATACGTGCCAATGCTGATTGGCTGGCAGGATAGTCAGTAATAAAAACAGCTTCATCTTTCAGCAAAGGCTCAATCACATGCGACATCAGCAGATTCAGCCAGCCATCCCTATCATCCGGATCCATGTTTACTTCGACGTGCTGTCGCATCAGACCGGCTAGCTGAGCAGTGCTGATCTCCTGAAGATCAACCTCCAGTTTCTCCATGAAAATTTCTGCATAGGTACAACGGCGAATCGGCCCGATACCCAATACCAAACGGACAAGGCGCTCTACATCATCCATCAGACTTTTATCATCAAAGCCTAAACGATACCACTCCAGCATAGTGAATTCCGGATTATGATAACGCCCCTCTTCGCCATTTCGAAAGACTTTCCCCATCTGATAGATAGAGCCACTTCCGGCAGCCAACAAACGTTTCATGGCATACTCAGGAGAGGTTTGCAGATAGCACATTTCTGCACTCGCATCAGGATGACCACGAAAAGCAACGTCCAATGAGTCGATAAACGGATCACTAACAGCGCATTGAGACAACACAGCTGTATCAACTTCAAGTACCTGCTGCCCGGCAAAGTAGCGGCGTATATCGGCGAAAATCGCGGCTCTTTTATGCAAATTTCCGACGCTGGTCGTTGGTTTCCACTCAGACATACTTCCCCCACTAAAAACGGCAGCCGAAGCTGCCGTTTCTTAAAACACTAAAAGAATTATGCGCGGCTAACGTATTCGCCGCTGCGCGTATCAATTTTCAATATATCACCCTGCTCAATAAACAAAGGCACCTTAACCACGGCACCGGTTGCCAGCGTAGCCGGCTTCGATCCGCCCTGAGCTGTATCGCCTTTTATACCCGGATCTGTTTCAGTCACTTCCAACTCAACAAAGTTGCCTACCGTGACGGCAATAGGATTGTCATTCCAGAGTGTAACCATACATACGTCATTTTCTTTCAACCATTTCGCCGCATCACCAACGGCTGTGGCATCAGCGCCGTACTGTTCAAATGTAACCGGCACCATGAAATGATATAACTCACCATCGAAATAGAGATACTCCATATCGCGGTCCATTACATCCGCACCTTCAACACTCTCATTTGATTTGAAGGTACGCTCCCAAACACGACCGGTCATCAAATTACGCATTTTTACGCGTGTAAACGCCTGACCTTTACCGGGTTTAACAAACTCAACATCCTGCATCGTACATGGATCACCTTCAAGCATAACTTTAAGGCCGTTTTTTAACTGGTTCGCGGAATATGCCATAATTTTCTCTAATCAATAATTAAGCTAGGATAAATTCACCAGAAACATTTCACTAAAAATATTTCTCTATAAAGGTTTCTCTTTAAAAGAGTCAAGCCAGAAAAGTTTCACCTCAAAATTGACACCCATTCTACTTGAAAGGAGAATGCGAGCAAAATTGAATTACTCCGGACCATGGCTACGATGAACCAAATATCACCTATTCTATTAGAAACTGACTGGCAAACGTCGCTTCGACAGTCTATTT
Source organism: Neptunomonas sp. (assembly GCF_041601355.1). Lineage (GTDB taxonomy): Bacteria > Pseudomonadota > Gammaproteobacteria > Pseudomonadales > Balneatricaceae > Neptunomonas. The sequence continues at coordinate 6,581 of NZ_JBFIIH010000125.1, read as the reverse complement.
GTAGCCTTGACGAACTACTAATGCGGGTTAACCTGAGCCATGAGAGCGTTAACGCATGCCCTGAAGCCGCCAAAGATTTTGCGCTTCGCGTCCCCACACCTTATCTGAACCGGATCGAGAAGGGTAACCCTCAAGACCCGCTGCTCTTGCAGATTCTGCCGCAAACATACGAAATGGAGCGTTATCCAGGCTATTCTAACGATCCTCTGGAAGAACGCGACACAAATCCTGCACCCGGGCTGATTCATAAATACAAAGGCCGGGTTCTGCTTGTTCTCAGTGGCGCTTGTGCCATCAATTGCCGGTACTGTTTCAGACGCCATTTTCCGTATCAGGAGAATCAACTGGGTAACCAGCAATGGCAACAGGTTTTATCTTACCTGAACAATGACCCCAGCATCACCGAAGTGATTTTTTCCGGAGGCGACCCGCTGGCAACACCCGATAAACGCTTAAAGAACATGATTAACGACCTTGAAAAGGTTCCGCATATCAAGCGGTTGAGAATTCATAGTCGCCTGCCTGTCGTTATTCCGCAACGGGTTACTGACGACCTGTGCGAAATATTAAAATCATCCCGACTCAAAATAGCCTGTGTGCTGCACATCAATCATGCGAATGAAATCGACTGTCAGGTTGCTGATGGTATTGCAAAATTACAACACGCCAACGTCACTGTACTGAATCAGGCCGTTCTGCTCAAAGGCATCAATAACTCAGTCGACTGCCTCAAAGAACTCAGCGAAAAACTTTTTGATTACAAGGTATTACCCTATTATCTGTTTGTTCTTGATCGCGTCCATGGTTCGGCACACTTTGACGTCAGCGACAATGACGCAATTAAACTGATTACTTTACTTCAAGCAGAGCTTCCTGGCTATCTGGTCCCTAAACTCGCAAGAGAAATTCCAGGCCGCCCCTCAAAAACACTGCTATTCTTAAAGGAATCTGATTAAATTCAGGAAAGAGTGATCAGTTCCCCTTAAGCTTATAAGTGTATATATGAGCGTATACATGGGTGTATACAGGGAAACTCATCAATGAAACACGTGTTCACCAACCCGAAATTGTAACAAGCCTAGCCACAGGATTTATGTATGCAGTTCATTAAACGCTCATCTTTACTTATTACGCTGGCGCTTTTAGCCGCCTGTAGTTCCGACAAAGTAGTCCAGGCACCGCCCGCACCAACCCCGGTCTATGTACCACCACCGCTGATCGCCTTAGAGTTAGCAGAGCCTAAATCAGAGAAACATCGTGGCCGTGCCGGAGCTTACATTCACTTTTCAAATATATCCTCAGGAACATACCAATACGTTCTGTTTCGCACCACTGCCTTTGATGAAAATGGTAACGTTATACGCGCTAAGAAAAGCCGTGATCAGAACGCATACCTTCGCGTAGCAGGCCCTATCTATCCGGGCGAATACAGCAAAGGCCACTCATGGAAAAATACCTGGAGCAAAAAGGGTGTTAAGTGCATTGATATCGATCAGATTGAGATTGTCTTCAGTGATGGCAGCGTAGAAGTAGCACAGGGCGACACGCTAACTAAACACACTTCAGGAAGCTGCGTTCGTTAGAAGCCGGGCTGTCAGTTAAAGGCGGATAATAAAAATCCGGGCAGGATGTAACTGCCCGGAGGATCATTTTTTGGCAGGCGGCGGCATAACCGGAAAAGCAGTAACATTTCCTCTGGACTGGCTGATTTTAGCGACACCCTCTTTCTTTACTTCATCAATACGAATAATAGATTGCAGTGGAATATAGCTGCGTTCAACCTCAGCGAACTCCTGCTTAAGCTTCTCTTCTCCCGGATCTACCAACAACTCCGAACGCTGCCCGAATACAAACTCTTCGAGTTCAATAAACCCCCACATGTCACTTTGAAAAATTTGTTTGACGAAGACCTCATAAACCTGATCCTGATTTACAAATTTGACACGATAGATATTCTCTTCTTCGGCCATAGCCCTTTTATTAACTCCACATACCCGCTATTAATTTCTAACTGTTATATGGGGATAAAACCGATATTAACAAGCGCGCCAAAAACTATTAAAACCAGCCCCTATCCAGTATAATGACCGGTCTTTTTGTAAATGATCGAACAAGGTGTGTAATGGCGAAAAAGCTATTTATTAAAACTCATGGTTGTCAAATGAACGAGTACGATTCTGCGCGCATGTCAGACCTACTCGGAGAAAGCCATGCATTGGAGTTAACCGATAATCCGGAAGAAGCCGATGTCCTGTTATTAAACACTTGTTCTATCAGGGAAAAAGCGCAAGAGAAAGTATTTCATCAACTGGGTCGCTGGCGCAAATTAAAGGTTGCACGCCCCGATCTGGTGATTGGCGTGGGGGGCTGTGTCGCCAGCCAGGAAGGAGAAAGCATCCTTACCCGCGCACCCTACGTTGATATGATTTTCGGACCGCAAACATTACATCGTTTACCCGAAATGATTGATCTGAGCAATCAGGGGAAAAAAGGGATTGTTGATATCAGCTTCCCTGAGATCGAAAAATTCGATTCTTTACCTGCACCTAAAGCCGATGGCGCTGAAGCCTTTGTATCCGTCATGGAAGGCTGCAGTAAATACTGCTCCTTCTGCGTGGTGCCCTATACCCGCGGCGAAGAGGTCAGCCGGCCACTTGATGACGTCATTACCGAGTGCGTTGAACTGGCCGAACAAGGTGTCAGAGAGGTCAATCTATTAGGCCAGAACGTAAATGCCTACCGTGGCGCGACCCATGATGGCGATACTGCCGACCTGGCTGAGCTGATCAGAAGTGTTGCCGGCGTCGATGGGATTGATCGTATTCGCTTTACTACATCGCACCCGGTTGAGTTTACCGACAGACTGATTCAGGCATTTGCTGATGTTCCGGAACTGGTTAATCATCTTCATCTACCCGTTCAGTCAGGATCTGACCGCATTCTCATGGCGATGAAGCGTGGCCATACCGCCCTGGAATATAAATCAAAAATCAGAAAGCTGATGAAAGTCCGCCCACAACTCACCATGTCATCTGATTTTATCATTGGTTTTCCGGGCGAAACAGAAGCAGACTTTGAAGCGACCATGAATCTGATCCAAGAGATCGGCTTTGATAACTCGTTCAGCTTCATCTACAGCCGACGCCCGGGCACACCCGCATCCGACCTGCCCGATACGGTGACCGAAGAAACTAAAAAAGAGCGTTTACAGATTCTACAAACGCGAATTATTCAACAAACCATGCAGATCAGCCGTCGCATGATCGGCTCAACTCAGCGCATCCTGGTAAACCGTTATTCCAGAAAAGATCCGGGCTTGCTATCAGGGCGCACCGAAAACAACCGGGTCGTCAATTTCAAATGCGCCAACCCCAATCTGATAGGCCATTTTGCCGATGTACGCATTCTGGATGCCTATCAGAACTCCTTGCTTGGTGAGCTTATCAGCTCTGAGCTTGACTAACCCCATTGCGGATTGAATAACGCCGGTATGACCTCACAAACAACCCAAGACGTTAAGTTTCTACTGACGCCCTTTCATGCAGAAGCCCTGGCTAACCTCTGCGGCCAGCTTAATCAACACCTCAAGCAGATTGAATCACGCTTAGGTGTAGAGATACATAGCCGCAGTAACGAGTTCCAGGTATCCGGCGAACCGCAACGCGCGCAGTTGGCGAGTGAAATGCTGAAACAGCTCTATCAGGACTCGATAGATGGAACGAGCATTACCGCCGAACTGATTCACCTTCTGTTACAACAGTCGGGCATTGAGCAGCGCAGCGGAAACGGTAATAAATTACCGAAAGACGATATCTGCATCCGCACGCGTAAAGCACTGATAAGACCTCGCGGGCCAAATCAACAGAAATATGTACGCTCCATTCTTCAGCACGATATCAACTTTGGTATCGGCCCGGCCGGCACCGGAAAAACCTATCTGGCCGTTGCGTGTGCTGTCGAAGCGCTCGAACGTGAAGAGATTGAACGTATTCTACTGGTACGACCTGCCGTTGAAGCCGGCGAAAAACTCGGTTTTCTACCCGGCGATTTATCGCAGAAAGTCGACCCTTATCTGCGCCCGTTATATGACGCTTTATACGAAATGCTGGGCTTTGAAAAAGTCGACAAAATGCTGGAACGCAACATTATTGAAGTAGCGCCGCTTGCCTATATGCGCGGCCGTACTCTCAATGGTGCTTTTGTAATCCTTGATGAAAGCCAGAACACAACGCGCGAACAGATGAAAATGTTTCTGACACGTATCGGCTTTGGCACTACCGCTGTTATCACAGGCGACATTACCCAGGTCGATCTGCCCAAAGGCACACCGTCGGGTCTCAAACATGCTATACATGTACTTGATGGAGTCAAAGGTATTGGATTTACTCATTTTTCGTCTAAAGATGTAGTGCGCCACCCGCTGGTACAACATATCGTTGAGGCTTACGACCGCTTCGACCTGGAGCAAGAGCAGAACAAAGGTCAGAACCTGGATCAGAATATAAGTCAGAGTAAAGGCGCCCGGGCATGAGCTTCTACGTAGAGGTCCAGAGTGAGGTCGAAAGATCCGATCTCCCTTCAGATGAAGATTTCCAGCGCTGGGTTGCTTTGGCACTCGAGGGTCGTAAAACTGCAGGTGAAATCTGCATTCGCCTGGTTGAGCCAACAGAGAGCCAGCAGTTGAATAGCGATTATCGCGGCAAAGAATCCCCCACCAACGTACTCTCTTTTCCATTCGAAGCCCCTGCAGGGATTCCAATGGATTTACTCGGCGATCTGGCCATCTGCGCAGACATTGTTGCACAGGAAGCCAGCGAACAAGGTAAGCCTGTAATGCACCATTGGGCACATATGGTAATACACGGGACCTTGCATCTTATCGGTTTCGATCATATAAATGATACCGATGCAGAACAGATGGAAACGCTGGAGGTTGCACTACTGGCGACTTTAAATATACCTGACCCTTATCAGCAAGGAGTGTGAAAAAGAAATTATGAGCGAAGGTCGATCGGGACAACCACGAAGTTGGTTTGGGCGTCTTGCCCAAGCATTTTCTGATGAACCCAAAACCCGTGATGAAGTACTCAACATATTACGGGATGCGGTAGAAGAGAGTGTGCTGGATCAAGAAGCCCTCAGCATCATTGAAGGCGCAATACAGGTGGCAGAAATGCAGGTTCGGGATGTGATGATCCCGCGATCCCAGATGACATTTGTTCACGCCGAACAAACACCCAAAGAGTTCCTGCCACTCATTATTTCTACCGCACACTCTCGCTTTCCTGTGCTGGGCGAGAACTCTAATGAAGTCATTGGCGTGCTTCTCGCCAAAGACCTGCTACCTCTGATCATTGATAACAGCGAAGAAGAGTTTGATATTTACAGCAAACTGCGTAAAGCAACCTTCATTCCTGAAAGCAAACGACTAAATGTCCTGCTGAAAGAGTTCCGTGCAACCCGCAATCACATGGCGATTGTTATAGACGAATACGGCGGCATCGCCGGACTCATTACCATCGAAGACGTACTCGAACAGATTGTCGGCGAAATCGAAGATGAGCACGACTTTGACGACAATGAAGGCAATATTCGTTTATTTGATGAGAACGCCTATATTGTCAAAGCACTCACAGAGATCGAAGACTTTAACGAGTACTTCAATGCCAGCTTCCCTGACGATGAGTTTGATACGATTGGCGGCATAGTTACGCATCGTTTCGGACACCTGCCGCGCAAGGATGAAGAAGTCACAATACAGGACTTCACCTTTAAAGTACTGTCATCCGATAATCGGCGCATTCGCTTACTGCAGGTAAAACGGAAACTATAAGCCACCGTCCATGAAGCAGTTAACCTTTGCAAAATACCGCGCCCTGATATCACTTGTCGGCGGCGCGCTGACCCCCTTGGCATTTGCACCTTTCGACCTATGGTTGCTGATTCTGATCACCCCCGGCATTCTCTACCTGCTCCTGCAAGACCTATCACCACGCAAAGCGGCCTGGATCAGTTGGTGCTTTGGCACAGGTTTTTTTGGTACAGGTGTTTCATGGGTCTATGTCAGCATTCATACCTACGGCAATGCCTCCGTTCCCCTTGCCTCCATTATGACGCTGGCGTTTGCCATGGGGCTGGCACTGACATTTGCCCTGCAAGGCTGGTGCTATGCCAAATGGCTTTCATCATCACACTTTTCGGCGGCGGGTTTTATCGGTATCTGGATTCTATTTGAATGGCTTCGCAGCTGGTTTTTAACCGGCTTCCCGTGGCTCTACCTTGGTTATGCTCTGATCGATTCACCCTTCAAATTCTGGGCTCCGCTGGGCGGCGTCTGGTTGTTATCACTGATCGTACTGTGCTTATCTATCGGAATTATTCAGCTGATAAAAGCACGTCGAACACCGCGACGAATCGCGCTGGCAGTGCTGATCAGCCTACCCTGTCTGGCACTTATTCTGCCAAAAGACTGGACACAAAGCAGCGGACACATTCAACAGGTCGATATTGTGCAAGCTAACATCCCACAACAGTTAAAATGGGATAAAAATTATCTGCCAGAATTTTTGAATATGTACAGT
>NZ_JBFIIH010000124.1:0-11377 GCF_041601355.1 Neptunomonas sp. | reverse complement strand
AGCTACCCGACTAAAACAAGCGTTACACCTTCGCTAAATTTTGTGGTTTTCCTTGCGCAAAAGCCACGACGTTTTCAAACGCAATCTTGAAGTAAAGTTCATAACTGCCCTTTTCGACATAGCCAAGATGAGGTGAGCAAAGCACATTAGGTAACGAAAGCAATGGCTCATTCTCTTTCGTTGCCGGCTCCATTAAAAACACATCCAATACAGCGCGTTTGGTTTGATTCGCTTTCATTTCGGTATACAAGGCATTCGGCTCGATTAACTCAGCGCGGCTGGTATTCACAAATAATGAATCCGGCTTCATCAGTGATAAATCTGATTGCGTCACACAACAGCGGGTCACTTCATTTAACCTCAAGTGAAGTGAAACAATGTCGGCCGTACTGAAAAATTCCCGTTTGGAAGATGCGGAACCCAAGCCATGTGATTGAGCCAATGCTCTTGATGACTCACTACCCCAGACCACAACCGACATACCAAATGCTTTTGCGTACTGCGCTATACGTTGACCAATTTTTCCGTAACCCCAAATACCTAAGGTTAATCCATTCAATGTTCGGCCCAGTCCCAGTACTCCTGATTGCTGCCATTGATCATGTGAAAGATGCGCTACGTATTCTGGAATATTTCGTGAAGCCGCCATGATTAAAGCCCAACAAAGCTCGGCAGGCGCTATGGGAGAACCGATACCCTCAGCAACAGAGACACCATACTTATGACACTGCGCTACATTCAAGTGATTGCTTACTTTGCCCGTTTGACTAATAAGCTTGAGTTGCGGGAGTTTTGATAACAACTCTTGCGTAATGTGAGTACGTTCCCGAATTAACACTAATGCCTCAACATCAGTTAGTTTTAACGCGAGTTCATTGATATCACTAATCGATTCATTAAAAACCTGAACATCGTGACCGCTGAGTATGTTGAAACAATCCAGAGTGCTAACGACACCTTGGTAATCATCTAAAATTGCAATTTTCATTACGCTTTTCATCCTGACATAGAGGGCTTGATATGCCCCAGTATTGACATTAACTCATCAAGGAATTTAAAAACCCGGGGCAAACTCTGTTAATTGCCTGATCAGAACATGGAATTGCCGTTCTTCGAATAACTCGGCACCTGCTGTATCGAATCCCAGTGCTCGACTATCTTTCCATTTGCATCAAAGCGAAAGAAGTCCATAGTTACATATTCCTCGTTTCCAGGCCATGTTTGGTGCGTATGCAACGCCACCAATTCGCCCTCAGCAATAGCCCGGACAAATTCTATCTCTTTGTCGGGATATGATGCAGACATCTCTTCAAAATATTCGATAAATGCCGATTTCCCATCGCCAACCAAAGGATTGTGCTGTTTGTATTCGGCACCTACGTACTGTTTCACAGCACTGGCTGGATCACCTAAATACGCCGTTCGATAAAATGCAATCGCGTTTTTTTTATTCGCTTCAGAATCGTGTTTCATTTTTTCTCCGCCATTTTTTTCGCTGACACTTTTTTCTGATACATAGAGGATCGCGGTATTAAAAGGTATTTATAGTTAAAGGCGGACCATATATGACCCTTATTGAAAATCATTCAATCGCGACTCTAACAGCTTTGCGTGTTCGTGTGTTGTAGGCAACAACTGCCCCAGACGAGACACCCATACCCGTCACAGCCTGGATTACTACTTGATGCGTGACCATCAGTGTAAGACTATTTTGGTTGAGTTCTTCAAGCTTTTCTTGGAGTAACTTAAGTGTTTGATTGCGATCAGCATGCTCTTCAAAAAATGAGTTCAGTCCAGCGAATTTTTCAACTACGCCAAGTTGTAAAAGTTCGGCGGTTTCGATGCAACGACACCAATAGCTTGAATACACTTTATCAACCACTATATTCGACTGCTTTAGCTTCTGCCCTAATGAGATAGCTTGACTTCGACCAACGGCATCCAAATTTCGCTGTGTATTGCATTGGTTAATAACAAAATTATCAGGATCACCAAAACCAGGAGCAATAGCATGACGGATAAATAGTACGTTGGCATCGATTTCGCGTAGCTTATCCATAATGGAATCTGGATTTGTCGTGGCGAAGGCGTTCTGCACGCTACCCGATAACATAATAAAAACTAATAATAAATTCCGTGCTAACATCTGTTTTGATTCACTGGTGGTTGAAGACGATAGTTTTTGACCAATACAGACCAAAAATATTCAATTAATCTTCGAATATGACTTTATTATTGTCAACCTAAATATATCGGGCCCAAACAGATAAGAGGGGCAGGTCTTACTTCTTGCAGCCTTTTTTATTAATCCGCTTACCGTCGAATAATTAACACCAAAATAATCAACTATATCTGCCATCGTATAATATTGGCTTCTGTATATCTGCATCATCACTATATCCCCGGCTATGTATTTTATATAAAAGTGAGTGATTTATTTTCCACCTATTTTTTCTGAAAATAAATATGATAGTTTCAGTATTTTTCATTTACTGGTGAGCTTCACTTTAAATGATAACTTCATTTAAAAGAAAAATTATTTACTTGAGATTAGTCAATTTTTTCATGCTGTTATAACTTTAAAATTATACACAATGATTTTTAAGCTCAATAAATAATTAAGATATTTTAACAATAGAAAATGTTTTAATAATATTAGCGATAACTTAATAATTATAATCATATGTAAAAACAAATAAGGAAATATAATGACAAATATGTCGAATGAATTTTCAGATCATGCTGCTCGTCTGGCTGATAATAATGAAACAAAAAGTTCAGATTCAGGATTGTCTGGCATTAGCCGCCGGGGTTTTATCGGATCTTCCATCGCCGCTGTGGGTGCTATAGCGTTGACTGGGCAATCTCAGGCAGCGAGTCATAAATCTGCGACCAGTTATGCAGCGGCGATGGATGTGGCCGGGCTTGATATAGTAGAGCAGCAATTGGTAACACCACCATTTCTGCCTGTGCATGATCAAGTGGCACCTAAACAGCCTCGATTAGTGAAGGTGCGTTTGGTGATAGAAGAAAAACAGATTACGTTAGCAGCGAGCGGAGAAAAAATATGGGCTTGTACTTTTAACGGTAGCGTTCCGGGTCCGATGATTGTTTGTCATGAAAATGATTACGTAGAAGTTACGCTGATTAACCCAGCGACGAATACCTTACCTCATAACATCGATTTTCATGCTGCTACTGGCGCGATGGGAGGAGGAACGCTGACTGAAGTAGCGCCTGGTCAAGAAACTATTTTGCGCTTTAAAGCTACCAAAGCAGGTGTATTCGTTTACCACTGTGCACCTGGCGGTGTGATGATACCCTTTCATGTGGTCACAGGTATGAACGGTGCCATTATGGTATTGCCGCGGGATGGTCTGAAGGATAAGCACGGTGAGCCTGCGCACTATGATCGTGCGTATTATGTTGGGGAACAGGATTTCTATCTGCCAAAAGATGCTCAGGGCAAGTATAAACTTTACGATAGTGTGATGGCTAGTATGGGGGATATGCTGGATGTAATGCGTACGTTAACGCCTAGTCATGTGGTCTTTAACGGTGCTGTCGGTGCACTGACCGGGGATAACGCACTTAAAGCCAAGGTAGGAGAGAATGTCTTAATCATTCACTCTCAGGCCAATCGCGATTCTCGCCCTCATCTGATCGGCGGACACGGGGATTTAGTATGGCAGTCGGGTTCTTTTCATGACACGCCCCAGTCGAACATTGAAACCTGGTTTATCGCGGGTGGTTCCGCTGGTGCTGCGCTTTACACATTCCGTCAGCCGGGAACGTATGCTTATGTTAGCCATAATTTGATTGAAGCCATCATGCTGGGTGCAGCCGCTCATTTTTCTGTCGAAGGTGAATGGAATGAAGACTTAATGAAGCAAGTAAAGGCCCCTTCACCTATTTCATAAGCGCATTGATTTATTATTTACCGGACCGGTACTCCCTTTGGATAGGGAGTATTGCCCAACCTTTCTTCAGGTGTTTGAGTGACCATTTATGACCCCTTAGGTGCTTCTTAGGCACATCTTTAACCGGATCTTTGCTTCTTCAGCAGTAATCCCCCCCACCCTCTACTGCTAAAAACAACCACATAGAAAAGGGTAATGCCGCCCAAACCCCATACCGGGCGCCAAAGTGTATTCAATCAATGCTGCAAGGCCGGTCAAATAGCCGCCTGTCGATCCCATGGCTTGTCTGACAAAACTATATCTTCCCCCTGCGGCAGGTATCGCTGCAGACATTTCAGCTAAAGACAAAATAAGGGTTAAATACATCACAGCTATCCAGCCGTTTAAATTGCCTTTTGGCAAACTACTCCTTGTTATTTTCCAACGTACTTTTTCTCCTGCCATATTATTTTTTTGTCAAATCAGCTCAGGCAGATAACGTGAAAGTGTTATTCATCCGATAAAAGAAAGTTTTTGTTCTGTGCCCGATTTTCAATCACACCGTCTTGGGTGCGATCCTTAAGGTTCACCCCAGAGAGCTTTAAACGCCGCGCTTCACGCAGCAGAAATAATGTCCGTCTAGCCGCTTCTTCATAAACCAAACCTGCCGGGCGAATATTCGAGATGCAATTACGACTGGCGTCATTCAGGCCAGTTTTGGGCTGCCAGGTTAAGTACAAACCAAGACTATCCGGAGAGCTAAGGCCCGGTCGCTCGCCGATTAACACTAATACCACTTGAGCATTAAGCAATTCACCGACATCATCACCAATAGCGACCCGGCCTTGCTCTACCAGCGTAAAAGGTGCCAAATTCCAGGGCTGTGGATCATCTTGTAGCAGTGTCACTAAGTGTTGAATAAAGGGCACGGCATTTTGTTGTACCGCTAAAGACGACAAACCATCGGCGATGACAATCGCCAAATCATGTTTTAGCTCGGCCTCACCACCCTGTTCTGCCATATAACGGTGTAACGAATTTCTTGACGCATCATTGAGCTTTCTACCCAGATCAGGCCGCTGTAAATACGTCATTCTGTCGTACGCCTGACTATGTAATGCAATCGGTGGACACGGTGTGCAACATTTAGCAGGTTCTGTTTGTGCGGCGCGTACTGGTTGGCTGTCGCGACCTGCGCTAAACGTACTGAGCTTTTCACGTAGTGTGTCAATATCTAACGGTAAATTTACAGCATCCCGCGCTTGGGCATGTGCCAACTGAAAACCAAGCATTTCTGAGGTGGGCAAGCTAATACCTGCACGACCTAACCCTATCCTCGCATCGGTATAGCTGCGCAACGTACTCCAAGGATTTTCTACCACCTTGCCATTTTCCTGGTGTGACTTTTGCCCGGGTGTGCCGCCTATCCATTCACTTTTTTTTGAAGTTGATTTTTTCAACGCAGACCTCCCCCTACTGATTTCAATGAGCGGGCAAATGGCGCGGGTATAGCGTCGGATAAAACATGTTTACCCCCACTGCGCATAATTTCCATCTTATGTAACCAATCTTCAAATTCTGGTGCAGGACGAGAGCCAAGTACCCGGCGAACATATAGGGCATCATGAAATGAGGTAGTTTGATAATTAAGCATGATGTCGTCTGAACCCGGGATGCCCATTACAAATGCACAGCCCGCCACGCCAAGTAAGGTAAGCAGATTATCCATATCATTTTGGTCAGCTTCCGCATGATTTGTGTAGCACACATCACAACCCATCGGCAGGCCGAGTAGCTTGCCGCAAAAATGATCTTCAAGCCCAGCGCGGGTAATCTCTTTTCCATCAAACAAGTATTCTGGTCCGATAAAACCCACCACGGTATTCACCAACAGCGGATTAAACTTGCGTGCCACAGCGTAGGCCCGTACTTCACATGTTTGCTGATCCAGGCCGTGGTGTGCATTAGCAGAGAGCGAACTGCCCTGTCCGGTTTCAAAGTACATCAGGTTGTTACCCACAGTACCTCTTTTCAGGCTTTGGGCGGCGTCTTGCGCTTCAGCCAACGTGGCTAAGTTAAAACCAAAACTGCTATTGGTCGCCTCTGTACCGCCGATTGACTGAAACACTAAATCAACCGGTGCACCGGCCTCAATGCACTCTATGGTATTGGTAACATGGGTCAGCACGCAGCTCTGGGTAGGAATGGCGTACTTTTGAATCACGTCATTCATTAAATGCATTAATTTGATTGCCTGAGCAACATTATCCGTGGCGGGGTTAATGCCAATGACCGCATCACCATTGCCGTACAACAAGCCATCTAAAATACTTGCTGCAATACCGTTCACATCGTCCGTCGGGTGATTAGGCTGTAACCGCGTAGACAAGTGCCCGGGCAGCCCGATTGTGTTACGAAATGCACTGCTCACATGGCATTTCTTAGCCACTAAGATCAAATCTTGGTTACGCATAATTTTACTAACCGCAGCAGCCATTTCCGGGGTTATACCCTGACGAATTTGTGCCAGAACCTCACTGGTTGCATAATCGCTTAACAGCCAATTTCTAAAATCCCCCACGGTTAAGTGGGCAATAGGTGCGAATGCCACACTATCATGTTCATCCATTATTAAGCGGGTAACTTCGTCCTCTTCATAAGGCACCAAGGCTTCGTTTAAAAATGTTTTCAGTGTTACATCGGCAAGAGTAAGCTGAGCTACGGCACGCTCTTCTGCTGACTGGGCTATCACTCCAGCTAATCGGTCGCCGGATCGCTGTGGTGTTGCTTTGGCCATTAATTCAGCCAGATCTTTAAATTGATAGGTATGACTGCCCAGGATATAGCGATAGGTATGACTCATAAATGTACCTCTTATGGTTAACCGCCGATTCCGTCATGGAACAGCTTTTGCGCAAAACATCTCCTATTGCCTAAGAAGGCATAATCAGAGAATAAGCGGAATAAACGTCCTTTTCATCTACTAATCGACTCAGCAGAAGCCCATCGGATTAATATCATAGCTGACCAGCCTATTTCTGACCCGTTTCTGCAGCGTAACCGCTTACAATGGTGATCACGGCTGGCGGCGATTCACTAACGGGCAAACTTTATTGCTCTACACACGTGCCCTGATGATTTATTAATTCTGCCTACGACTAATCAAACCCGACGACGTACTTATCGTCTTTGATGTCCGCCAGGATGTGCAGGACAGCGCCTGCAGACAGATGCGCCATTATGCATAGGCAATGAATGAGTAGAAAGTGGGCAGAGGATTACTTTATAAATTCATTGAGTGGTACTGGTTTAGAATACAAGTAACCCTGAGCATAGTCACATCCCATTTCAGTAAGCACCCTTTCCTGAGCTTTGGTTTCAATCCCTTCGGCGATCACTTTAATTCCCAGTCTATGCGCCATGACAATGATAGATTCGCATAGCACCCTTGAGTCAGTAGATTCAGGTATTTGTCTGACAAACTCTCTGTCTATTTTCAAATAATCGATATCGTATTGCTGAATATACGCCAGTGAAGAATAGCCGGTACCAAAATCATCCAGTGCGACCTGGATACCGGCATCTCTGAAATGTAGCAGAGTCGATAAACTCTCTTCACTGCTCGTCATCAGGAGTCCTTCCGTAATTTCGATAACGATAGATGAAGCGCTTAAGCCCTGCCCGGTTAATTTTTCAAGCCATGGCAGGAGTCCGGATTTGGAATCCAAAAATTGAACGGGAGATACATTGATACTTAATTCAAAATCGGAGCCAAACGCCTGTTGCAGCTTTTTAAGTGAACGGCAACCTTCATTGAATAGCCACTCCCCTATGTCAGTGATGAGCCGCGTCTCTTCTGCCAGCGGTATAAATTCACAGGGTAAAACTACGCCATGAAGCGGATGATTCCAGCGAATTAAGGCCTCGGCTTTTTGTATTTTTCCCGTTTTCAAACAGACAATCGGCTGAAAATAGAGCAGAAACTGTTGAGCCTCAAGCGCAATATGCAGATCGTGAATTAATTGCATACGTTGCACCACGCTTTCCTGCATCGAGGGTTTAAAACAATGGTAACAGTTTCGCCCAGACTCCTTGGCTGCATACATAGCCTGATCGGATGTTTTCAACAGTTCAGTACTATTTGTACCGTCTAGCGGATAGAAGGAGATACCAATACTGACCGAGATGTATACTGTTTTTCCTTCAAGATCGAAGGGTTCGCTGAAGCTGTTTTTGATTTTTTCAGCGACTCGAATAGCAGGCGTCAGATTAGGCAGGCTCCCCATAATAATGATAAATTCATCTCCCCCTTGTCGGCCAATAAGATCTTCTGAGCGAACACTAGTTGCTAGCCGGGTAGCAACCAGTTTAAGAAGCTGGTCTCCCTTGTCATGGCCAAGCGTATCATTGACGTGTTTGAAATCATCCAGGTCCAGAAACAGAGTAGCCAATAGCAGATTATGACGTTGAGCCTGAGTGATCTCGTGACTCATATGATCAATCAGGGTGTTGCGGTTAGGCAAACCGGTAAGGTGGTCAAAGTGCGCTTGCTGCCATATTAAATCGGCGGCTTTTTTCTGTTCCGAGATATCACGATAAAGCGCGACATACCGTACGACCTGATGACTCTCATCGTAGATACTGTTAATACTCAACCAAACGGGAAATACTTCACCATTTTTTTTGCGGTTGTATATTTCTCCTTTCCAGCAGCCACTGTCTTTCAAGGCTTCCCACAGTGTATGGTAGAAGTCCTGATCATGATGGCCTGACGATAAAATGTTCGTTTTAAGGCCACGAACTTCTTCTTTTGTATAGCCGGTAACTTCGGTAAAGGCCGGATTGACATTAAGGATAAAGGTGTCTTTATCGGTAACCATCATGCATTCACTGCTATTTTCAAACACAGATGCTGATAACAGCAGTGATTCTTCATATTGCTTTCTTCTTGAAATATTTCTTATGACGATAATCATATCGTTGGACTGATGTATCGCATTTGCACGTGCTTCAAAAAACTCGCGCTTACCGCCAATATCTAAGGGATACTCCCATGTGGTTAACTTCTTATTCGCAACATGCTCAAGAATTTTCTGCTGAAAAAGCTTACCGATTTCAGTTGGCAGAACATCCAACATGTTGTGGCTAAGAAACAAGTCTGGTGACGTATAAAGGTCGCCCGGAGAGGATGTTCTGTATTCGAGAATGATAAAATCGCGATTTAATTTAAAGTAAAGGTCAGGTAACGCACTGAAGACAGAATCTAATTCATCACTGCGCTTCTTAGCGTTTTCTTCAGCCTTTAAACGCGCTTCAGCCATTTTTTTAAAGCGCTCGCCGAGTATCGACAGTTCCCTGGCTCCATTAGTGGGTAAGTTTTCAATTAACTCTCCTTTTTCAAGCCTGGCCGTGGCACCCGTAATTTGTTGCAGGGGTTGTAAAATACCAGAACGTAGTCCCTTAATAGCCAAAACAGTCACGGCCCCCAAGAAGATCAAAAAGTACAAAAGATTAGTGACGAACTGATAGTTCGCTTGCGCTAAAGCGCTATCTATAGGGATGCCCACGCTAACGGTTACGGTTTTTCCATTGGCTTTTTTATATAGCGTTTTATGTGTAAAAATCCG
The DNA here is from genome assembly GCF_041601355.1 of Neptunomonas sp. Lineage (GTDB taxonomy): Bacteria > Pseudomonadota > Gammaproteobacteria > Pseudomonadales > Balneatricaceae > Neptunomonas. The sequence continues at coordinate 1,851 of NZ_JBFIIH010000124.1, read as the reverse complement.
TAAAAGTTCATCCTTACCTTGAATTACTTCGGTCTGCAGATCGTATTCACGAGCAGCTTCTATGCTTACGTTGTACTCACCTGGTGTCAGACCATGTAAAGAGGCCTGAACCGGAAAATTAGCGACGATTGAAGTCTCTTCATCAGATATGAAGGCAATCGATCTTGGAGGGAGGTTGTAATTTGAAAGTTGGCGACTCCACCAATCCAGTGAAACGACCACTACAGCGATCGCGGTAACTGTGCCATCGGCGGCGATGACTGGATATGAAAAGTTAACACTGCTGCTTTGCGACGCCCGGTCATGCTGATAAGTACCAATAGAAAACACCTTATTCGTCAATGATTGCTGAAAATAGGCTCTATCAAACACATTAACCTTTTTGCTTAATGGCAAAGCATTACATAGCAGTTCACCGTCTGAGGTAGGTATTCCTATATTGATGTAGGTAGTGTTCAGATTAATAATTTTACTCAGAAAGACCTGACAAGCGTCACTTCTTGGATTTTGGATCTCTTTAACGGATGACAGATGTTGCAGATAATTTTCGGTATCTTTAATAATTATTGCTTGTGCATGCGCAAGCCGCCTTGCCGTTTCGATAGCGTGAGCAGTATGTTTCTCAATGGCTGAAGCTCTCTGCTGAGTGGCTTGATAAAAAATTGTTATGACACCAGGCAGAGCAACAATGAGAAGAAAAATGTAAAGTCTAGATTTAAGTGAGCTAAACATATCAACTGAAAGCCCGTACCAAATAGATGAATATATACAACCAAAATAACTGAGTTTTGGATAACTATCGAGGAATGAATAATTTTCATGTCAGCTTTGTAGCTTTTCTTTACTTAGCGGACTGCGAAGCATAGCTATTATATATGGCTGCTTAATATGTCTTCTTAATATGTTATGGGTCCACAGTAGCAGGTAATTACAGGCTTATTAGCTTAGGGATTTCTCGCGCACACTGCCCTGATTCGTTCTGCGGGCACTCGCAGTTGCGTGATTAAATACACTTTAAACGACTCTTCATACGGTTGCTTCGCGAGGGCTTTTTGCATGCAGGTTAGCCATGCTTCGCTCTCTGCCTTACCTACCGGTAAATGCTGATGTGCTGCCGGGATACTCAGACTACCAAAGGTGGTGGCGTAAATCCTTGGGCCGCCGAGCCAGCCTGATAAAAAATAGGCGAGCTTTGTGCGTGATTCAGTCAGGTCACCAGGATGCATATCGCGTATTATTTTCGCTTCTGACAATGTACACATGTTGTCGTAGAAGTCATCGACAAGGCGGGTAATGCCGGCCAACTCTCCTGCTGCTTTATAGGAGTTATCACCTACGCCGTATTCGCCACTGCTTGTATTCATAAATCTACGGTGCTCTTTGTCTGCTGACTTCTTTTTTGTTGGGTTTAAGAGTATTAATGTGACACTTGTTGCGTATATACGCAAAAAAAACAGCAGTGCGATTTAAACATAAAAATAAGGAAGATGGCATTTTATGAAACTACTTACACAACAACTTATGCAACGATCTAAGAAGCTTTCGATACAACTATCTAAAGCCCTACTCCTGTTAACGGTAACGCTTAGTTTTAGCTCCTTTGCCGATATCCTCCATGATGTCCAGGAAAAAGGGTATTTGACGGTAGGAACAACGGGGGATTACAAGCCCTTCACCTTCTTTGATGGCGAGACTTACTCAGGCTATGACGTCGATGTAGCCAATCATCTTGCGACAGAACTGGGGGTTGAAGTACGTTTTGTTCAGACGACATGGAAGGGTTTGGTTGGTGACCTTAAGGAAGGTAAATATGATATCGCCATGGGAGGTATTACTCGTCGTATGTCTCGT
>NZ_JBFIIH010000123.1:0-11604 GCF_041601355.1 Neptunomonas sp. | reverse complement strand
TTATCAGCTTTTCTCACTTGAGCGTATTCGCTACCCCAAAAGGAATATGCACCATGGGAATATCCCCTGCGCCTGACTCAAGATGAGAGCGCTGATCATCAAAAAACATGTGTGGCTTGAGGCGCGACAAGATTCGCTCTTTTGCCATACCACCCAGAAAAAACGTTTCGTTGGCACTGACTCCCCAGGATTCCAGTGTCGTAATCACCCGCTCATGCGATGGGGCGTTGCGCGCCGTCACAATCGCGGTTCGCAGCACGCGTTTATAGCCCCTGTTTTTCTCTACTTCTTCATCTTCAAGTTTTTGTAAAAATGACAGCTTTTTAAATAAGTCAGCCAAAGGCCCTGGCTTATGAGGGATATGGGAGTTATCCACTTCATGCTTTTGAAAAACAGGAAGATCGCCCTTTTTAAAAACAGCTTCAGATTCATCATCCGCAATCACACCATCAAAATCGAATGCAATTCTCAGTTCTTCACTACCCTCATCATTCACGGATTCTCCCGGCAACACCACACCGGCAGGAAAGCCCGCATCGATGGCATTTTGCACATCTTTTTCATTGGCAGAGAGAAACAGCGACGCATTAAATGCCGGCACATACTCAAAGGGAGACTTCCCTTCCACAAAGGCGGCACGTGTAATATTTAACCCATATGCCTGGATAGACCTGAAAACACGCTTACCGGTGGCCGCAGAATTACGCGACAATAAAACAACTTCGACCGGCTCCTGCTCTGCAAACCGGTTGTTGATATTCAAGAATCGCTTGATAAAAGGGAATGCAACGCCTTTACCCAACACCTTCTCCAGATTGTCTTGCTGGAACTGTTTGTATGCCTTTGGTCCTTGCTCGACAAAGATCGAGTTGGATTCAGAGAGATCAAATAAAGCGCTGGATGATACAGCGATAACCAATTTTTTTTCGATGGGGTATGACATGAAAATCCCTGTAACGGCATAACGGGAGATCATAGTAATATTATTGCAGTGAAAGATGAAATCTCTGCAGGCTATATGCACTTTCACTAAGAACATAGTGGTTGATATGCCATAATAAAAAAGTTAAGAAAAATCAATTACTAGAGTCAGTCTTATGCAGAACCAACCAAACAAGCCGCCATTTAACTGGGTTCGCTTGTTTCCCTTTCTGGTATGGTCTCGCCTTATTACCAGGGACAAAGCGCGTGATGATCTTTTTGCGGGTATCACCAACGCTGTCATCGTACTGCCCCAAGGGGTAGCCTACGCACTGATTGCCGGCATGCCGCCTGAATACGGTTTATACGCGGCGATTATCCCTGCCATTATTGCTGCCCTATTTGGCTCCTCATGGCATCTTATTTCTGGCCCAACAGCCGCATTATCCATTGTTGTCTTCACCACAGTTAGTCCACTGGCGACTCCCGGCTCAACAGAATTCATCAACCTTGTACTAGCACTCACACTCATGGCGGGGTTATTTCAGTTATTGTTAGCTTTTTTTCGCTTCGGAACCCTGGTTAATTTTGTATCGCACTCTGTGGTGGTTGGCTTCACAACCGGCGCTGCTATCGTTATTGCCTCCAGCCAGGTTAAAAACATTTTAGGCATCTCGATAGAAAGTAACGGCGCTTTCCTCTCGACATGGTCCGGCGTATTTTCAGCCGCACACAACACTAATTTTTATGCACTCTCTGTCGCCGCTGTCACCGTTGTTACCTGCCTGATTTTTAAACGCCTGTTACCACGCTGGCCTAACATGCTTATTGCTATGATCATCAGCAGTGTGTTTGCATGGTGGTTAGGAGCGAACGAACACAGCATTGCGCTGGTTGGCGCGATCCCCGGTAGCTTGCCTCCCTTTATGTTTCCTGGCATTGATTCCAGTGTGTTTTATGCCTTGGCGCCCGGAGCAATCGCTATCGGCTTATTAGGCTTAGTCGAAGCCGTCTCGATTGCTCGCTCTGTAGCAACACGCTCGCATCAGTCAATAAACGGTAATCAGGAGTTTTATGGCCAGGCACTTTCAAACATTATCGGCTCACTATTTTCTTCTTACGCGTCTTCTGGCTCGTTTACCCGCACGGGCGTTAACTTCAGCTCCGGTGCAAAAACCCCATTAGCGGCTATTATTGCCGCTATATCACTGGCAGTTATCGTACTTCTGTTCTCTGAAATGACACGTTTTATCCCCATTCCCAGTATGGCGGGGTTACTGCTGGTAGTGTCATATAACCTGATTGATTTCCATCACATCAGGCTTATCTTCCGCGCCGGTAAGTCTGAATTTGCAGTGCTGATAGTGACCTTTGCGGCCACTCTTGTCATGGCGCTTGAGTTTGCTATTTATTTGGGCGTTATTCTGTCGTTGGTGTTTTATCTTAAACGCACTTCGCAGCCCAATATCGTAGAAGTATTACCCGCCCCTAATTCCAGCCGACCGTTTTTCGGTATTGCATCAGTCACCCAGCCGCGTTGTCCGCAGCTAAAAATCATCCGTATTGAAGGCTCTTTATTCTTTGGCTCCGTTAACTATGTTAAGGACTACCTTGAAAGCATCATCGAACCCAATGTACTCATTATCGGCGACGGTATGAATCATATTGATATTGCCGGAGCCGAAATGCTAATGCGCGAAGCCAAGCGCCGCCAGAATATGGGAAAGGCGCTTTATCTGACCAATCTTAAAAAACAAGTTAATGAATATCTCAGACGTGAAGAGTACTTTGGCAGCCTCGGAGAACAGGTGTTTTTTCAGTCCAAAGGGGAAGCGATTAGAAAAATATATGACCAGCTCGATCGCGACATCTGTGATCGTTGCAGCAGTCGAATTTTCAAAGAATGCAACTCACCCTCTGTAAACAGTCAGTCACATTAAAAGAGTAACGATGACATCTTATGGGCCTGGAAACACTAATTCCTTTTATCGCCATCATTGCCTTTGCCACCTGTGTGCAAACCGTAACAGGATTTGCTTTAGGTATGATTGTGATGGGAGCCGTCACTGCTTTTGAGCTGGCACCCATTGCATTCACCTCGGTAGTCATCAGTGCAGTCGTGCTGATCAATGGCGTTGTCGCCATTAAAGGCAGCTTTCATCAGCTCTTAATGAACGGTACTCTTTAGATAACCCATTAGATAACCCATTAGATAGCCCACTAGATAACCTTAAGAACCTAAACTAAGCACCATACAGAGCAAACACTTCTGCTTCTGTCATATCGGCCGTTTTATTAGAAAAGCTATAGTAAGCAGGCTTCTTATCAATAAAGATCTGATGATCAAATAACAACTCATCAATATTCTCCAGCAGCCCTACCGGCATGATATATTGATTATTCTCATTTAAATGATAAAACAGATGGGTACCACACTGTTTACAAAACCCTCGTTTGGCCCATTCTGAAGAAGCGAAAGTGGTAATATTCTCTTCTCCTGTAAATGTCACCTCAGTGCCGCAATCCACCGCCAGCAAGGGTCCTCCGCCCCACTTTCGGCACATTCCACAGTGGCAGGCACCCACCTTATTGGATACTTTGGCTACCTGAACATGTACCTCCCCACATAAACAGCTACCCGTTACTCCATTAAATTCTGACATAGCAACCTCTTGGTTTTTTCAGGCTGATTAGGTGAGTCAATGTTCGAGTCACCTTTTTAACTAGCTTCGTTTGATTTATATTTATCTCTTTCTTTCATGGCTTACTTTTATGAGCCCGCCAAATCCTGCAATGCCTGGCCTGATAGCCGATAGCCAACCCATTCATTTTGCGGCTTAGCACCTAATGACTGATAAAACTGAATCGCGGGTTCGTTCCAATCGAGTACGCTCCATTCAAACCTACCACAATTTTTTTTGACCGCTATTTGTGCAAGATGCTTCAGTAAGGCCTTACCAGCACCGGTACCGCGAGCAGCAGGCGTGACGTATAGATCCTCTAAATACAAACCGTGCTTAGCCAACCACGTAGAATAATTCAAAAAATAGACTGCAAGGCCTACCGGCTTTCCATTGCTTTCACAAATGACAGCTTTAGTTGCCGACTCTTCTGAAAAAATCGATTCTCTGATAGATGACTCGGTCGCCAATACTTCATGCTCTGCTTTTTCATAAGCAGCTAACTCCCTGACAAACTGAAGAATTACTCCAGCATCATCAATTGTGGCACTTCTGATCGCTAAAACTGGCATATCACTCCTTTTCAGATTGAAGATGGTTCATTTTCACTTGTCGGCTTATGTAGTAGATAATTCTTGAATTTTCAGGCAAATGAGATAGTTACCTAGTCCTTCTTTTCGATGGTGACCTCAAGCGATTTGGTATTACCGGCAAACCATTTCTGCACATACAAAGATCCCATAATAGGTGCTTTTCCCTCTTCCGGAACTTCCTGATAACGCACGCTGTTTTTGGTTTCTTTTTCATACTCAAAAGTAACAACAACTTTAGACATAAATTTTCTCTGGAAAAATAGTAAAGTAAAAATATACGGAGAACAAAAGCGTGAAACAAGCGCTGTTTATGCAAGTGCTCATTTTCCAATCGCCGTTTATACTAACGCCCTTTTAATCAGGGCGAGCACGCTTTCGAAAATACACAGATTATACTGAATACTTTCCACATCAAGGATATATGAATGAGCCGTCAAATTAAAAACACAGTGTCAGATGAAACCAAAACAGAAGCGATGAATATCACCCGCACTATTCAAAAACCAGGGCAAACAAAAGAGCAAAGCAAACTGATCGCACAGGGGATTCAAAAAGGCATTGACCTGTACAAAAAACAGCAAAAAGCCAAAGCACGCGATTTGGACCGTCAGAAGAAAAAAATAAAATCGGCTAATCAACGAACTACTGATAACGCGCTACCAGAAGAAGGAGTTTTAAAACACTCACAGGCAAGATCACCACTCAGCACCGCACCAACTCGACTGAAAACGCAACTGCCTTGGTTGCTGTTACTTATTTCCTGGTCAATATTTGCTGCTTATTTATGGTATTAACCGCATCAGCACAAACTACATTAGCATAAAGTACTCACTAAACATCATGTATATGAGGTGAGTTCTTTTTTACTTTTCCTAATGCACGATACTCAAGAATCAATTTAATAACTTCGTGATCACTGGCTAGCGCTGACAAAGAGTCGTCCATTGAACGGCGCTGTGGCAACGAAAGATTAAATTTATCTCGTAAAACTTCTACTACCTGTTCGTCAGAATCAGGATCAAACTCCCTTCCAGCAAAAATACAGATCCGCTGAAGGATAAACGCCTTGTTGGTCATAAATGGTATTTCCAGTGTCTTTTGATATAGCGATGACTATATCAATTGCTTTGCAGAAGAATAAAAACCGAGTATCACTTGCCTGATGGGTGGAATCAGCGATAATTTGCGCTTCTAATCATTTATATGGAACATCAGTTTGCAATTATTACGAATAGACTGCCTTGGGCGGGAGTTAAGACTCGAAGGCTCAATGGCTGGCTGGCAGGCTTTATACTGGGATAATCAACTGGTGTCACAACATAATGCCAGTGCTGATCCTTCTTCCAACCCCGTTCATCTGTTCACTTTACAGGCAGACCAGACTGAAATTCAATGCAAACTGAGTGTCGATTTAACCTGGCAGCCTTTTTCATTACAGTATCAGCTACATGTTAACGATGAAATAATAAATCAAAGCGCACTGAATGAAAAAGACATTGAGCGCCAGGAAGTAGTACAGCGTCCTAAAATACCGAACAAAATAAGCATCATCGGGCTCGGGTCGCTGGCTCTCAAATTATTCAAAAGCGCAAAAGTAATTAAAGTGCTTTTTGCAGCCGGTAGTTTAGCAGCTTACGCTTGGCTTTTTTCAATTCAATTTGCCATTGCTTTGATTCTTTGCCTGGTATTTCATGAATATGGGCACATCCGCGCCATGAAATATTTTGGCTTAAAAACCAAAGGGATTTACCTCATCCCGTTTGTCGGAGGCCTGGCACTATCCGATGACAAAATAAATACGCGTTGGCAAGATGTCTACATCTCGATTATGGGGCCGTTTTTTGGTTTCATTCTTTCTTGCGTATGCCTGCTGGTTTATTGGATTACTGATATCGAACTGTTCGCAGGGCTTGCTGTATTCAATGCTTTACTCAACCTGTTTAACCTCCTGCCGGTACTCCCATTGGATGGCGGGCATATTTTAAAAAGTATCGCCTTCTCCATGAACTCTGTGGTGGGCTTGGTTGCTTGTGTGCTGGCGGCTGTCGGTGGCATTTTTGCCAGCTATTATTTTGGTATGGCGCTGTTAGGTTTTTTATTAGCCATTGGCAGTATAGAGATCTTGTTTGAGTGGAAGCGACGTCACTTTAGTGAACTGTTACCACTGGATCGTTACGGGCAGCTTGTTTCAGCCCTCTGGTATTTTACAACGCTCGGCGGCTTAAGTGCGATCATCTGGATTCTCGGTCAGGGTGAAAACCAGGCTCTGGCCTTACCCCTTAAAATCCTGAGTAGCTAATGCGCCTGACACAGTTCTTAGTACACGCCGGGATCTGTTCACGGCGTGCTGCTATTAAAATGATTGCTGACGGCTTGGTGAGCATTAATGGCATCGTTGCTGAGCATCCGGCGACAGTAGAAGGTGATGAAAAAATCATTGCTGACGGACGAAAAGCCATACTGCCCGACCAATGCTGCTATGTCATTTACAATAAACCCGTGGGTATCGACTGTAATTGTGTTGCTGACAATCCGCATAGTATTGTTAACCATGTAACACGACCCACACGTTTATTCCCGGTTGGCCGGATTGATAAAGACTCCCACGGGTTAATGCTGCTCACCAACGACGGCATTTTATGTCAGCGCTTATTATCCCCTGATTACTCGCATCCTAAAACCTATTTAGTAAGCGTTGAGCCGCACTACCGACAACCCGATATCGGCACTGACTTCCAACAAAGAATGAGCCAGGGAATCGAGCTGGATGGCGTTTTAACACGGCCTTGTCAACTTAAACTACTGAGCAAAAATCGTTTCGAAATTACTCTGACACAAGGCCTAAACCGTCAAATCAGAAGAATGACACGCTCGCTGGGCTATAAAGTCATAGATCTGCAACGTATTCGTATTTTGAATTTAACGTTAAGTAGCTTGGCGCTGAATCAAAGCCGCGAGCTAAGCAACACAGAGATCAGCGAACTGAAGGCGCATTTATCACATAGCCAGACTCGCATCATTGGGCTCAGAGCCGATCTCTGCTAATATCACGATAATTATTTTTTTCTTCATTCACCATATAAGAACACGGCTACTTCATGAAATTATTAATCCGCAATCTTTCCCGCTCGACTACCGAAGCAGAACTTCTGGCAATGTTCGAGGCTCATGGCGCAGTACAGTCCTGCAATTTGGTGCTAGATCAGCACAATGGAAAATCCAAGGGCTTTGCTTTTGTCGAGATGCCAAAGATAGGTGATGCCAAAGCCGCCATAAAAACGCTGAACGGTACAAAAGTTGGCGATAATATTATTCGTGTCAAAAAAGCTGAAGAAACAGGCGCGAAATAAGAGACGGGGGCTAAGGCTCTTAGCATTCAGTCACAAGAGCCGTATCAATCTCTGCATATAAGATTGCTGGATGACGTCCAGCAATCCCTGAGGTGTAATCGCTGCTCAAACAGGCAGTTTTTTCTGCTTATCACGATATTTAAACTGCACACCTGACAGGAAATTACGTAGTACCTGATCCTGACAATCGCGATAATTCTGGTGATCCGGCTTACGAAAAAAAGCACTCAGCTCATGCTTGCTGATCTGGTTGTTAGCTTCTGACATCACATCAAGAATATCTTCAGCCGTCATGTTTAATGCGATTTTCAATTTCCTGAAAATAATATTATTGTTTAATACGCGCTCAGGTTCAGGTGCGGCCCCTTCTTTTTTGCCACGCATGTCATTGATCAAGCCATTCAGAAAAATAGCAAATTCGCGATCACTGCAGCGCAGATACCCGGCATCTTCCTCTTTTTTTAACCACCCCGAAACCTGTGCTCTTGTTACCTGATGGTCTGCAAGACGAAAAATTTCAATCATTTTAGAATCACTAAAATCGAAGGTATAGCGAAGGCGACGTAAAATATCGTTATTAGTCACATGTATGCTCTTAGTCGAGTGGCAGCAAGATCACAACGACTCACTGATGGGATTGCCACTTTAACAGATTAAAAGCTCATGTAGAACGAAACCTCTTCTATGTGAGCCGGTAGCAATGTTTTACCTTGTCTGATTATCAAATCAGACCGCTACTCTTTCTGAAGGCATTCAGGGTGTGTAATGCGTGACTCATTCAAACATCAAGACTGGGTAGTGAACTTCTGGAAGTGAAGTGTAATTGCCCCCCCAAGCTTTATTGGCCTATAATTATTCTAAGGTAGTAGATGTTCAGTTATTACGCTGGTGTGGGAAATATAAAATGCAAAACTTGACAGGCGCTGAATTGATAGAAAAATTTGGGATAGATTATTTCAAAAACGCTTCGACCCTGGGCGCCCTATCAAACAACGCTCTCACTTATCTGCTGGAAAATGGCATCATCTTCCAGCTGGATAAAGGGGATCAATTATTTGCATACGACTCACCCGGCGACAACTTCTTTGTTGTGTTAAAAGGCACCATCCAGTTCTTCAAAGAAGGCAAACACCAATCCACACATATCCGTACCTACCAATTTGGTCAGGAAATAGGATCAGTAGCAATGATCGGTCTGCATAATAGGGTCGGTGATGCCTTCGCCGGGGAAGACAGCATCGCACTTAAAATATCCTGTAGTCTGTTCCACTCTTTACACGAAACCTTTCCGACTGACTTCGGCATACTCCTGCTTAATCTATCCAGAGAGATGGCCAGACGCCTTAGAGAGTGTGACGACAAACTAGCCAATCACAATATCACCGACTAGATCAGCTTTTGAGTTGCTTAGCGATCAGCTCTCTGCCAATTAACTCACACTGATCCGGCAGCATCGATTTGTAGCCAGATATTGTGCGCACGGGCAATCTTGCTGCAAACCGCTACCGGATCATAAGCACCGGTGACTGTTGTCCCTGCCGTTAAGCCAATATAGAAAGGCAGATGGCCTTGCTTGAGGCTTTTAGTAATCTCTTTTTGTAACGCGACAGAGCAGATCCTGCCCTCATTTTTACTGGCCACAGTCACCAGGTTATCTGTTCCGATAGCCAACACATTAGCCGCTTTTTGCGCTGAGTAATGCGCCTGATCACAGCCCTCTTCTCCTAACGAGATATCCAGAATTTTCTCCAACTCAGCAGCGGCAGGCACCTGCGAGACAGGCCTGTTTTTCGGCATCCACTCGTGAATAGCGCGGGATAACAGCTCAAGGCGTTCTTTCATCTGTCACATCTCCAATAGTATCTCCAGCGACAACCAATAACACCACTAATCCCAGCCGACACGACTTGTGTGATGGAAAAATAGATAGAACAAGCCGGCCAACAGCTGGGTGTTATGGCCTTGCTTCATTCAAGTGCGATACCTGCGCCGAAGCGCTGAACGACGCACAGAATGTGAATTGCTTAATTATATTCTTAGCTACCTTATAAACTGATCATTGCCGCATTCAGGCCCTTGCCATTCTCTAATAGTTCACATCTAATGGAGCTCTAGGGCAAGATGGATGATGGTCTTGCTACTGAGGATTTTTACATCATTTTCTAGGAGCATTTATGAAGCATGAAGAGATATCAGAGGATCACTCTGACCCTCTGATAAAAGCATTACACCGTGCAATTCGGGCTGGAATAAAAATACTGGCTGTTTTGATGGTATTTGTAATCTTCTGGAGTATTGCCGATGTTGTGCTTGTTCTCTACAACAAGCTGGCATCCCCACCCTTTTTTCTCCTTGATATCAACGATATACTTGAAACTTTCGCGGCCTTTCTGGTTGTACTGATAGGTATAGAAATCTTCATCAACATCAGACTATATCTTGGCAGCAATACCTTTCCTGTAGAGTTAGTTATTGCAACGGCGCTTATGGCGATTGCCCGAAAGGTTATTGTATTAGACCTTAAGCTTGTTACTTCAGAACAGGTAGTAGCTCTTGGTTTTGTTACCCTTGCACTGGGTGTGGCTTACTGGCTGGTTAAACATAGCAATAGTCTGGTTAGCAATAATCAAAATCAAGACCATACTCTGAATTAAACCTGCCAAACACTCTCTCCAGGGACCCAATAATTATTGATTCAGGGTTTTGCTAAACGATGTTAAATCTTCTTTATTTACTTCTCGGGATCGGGTTATTAACCGCTGGCGGTGAAGTATTGATTCGAGGGTCGCTGGCTATCGCTAAGCGACTGGGTATTTCTCCTTTGCTTTCAGGACTCCTGATCGTTGGGTTTGGTACATCAATGCCAGAACTTGTCGTTTCAGTTGATGCGGCTATCAACGGGCAGCCCGATATAGCCATAGGGAATGTTGTCGGTAGCAATATTGCCAATATTCTATTGGTGCTTGGTCTCTGCGCCGTGATTAGTCCTTTAGCGGTTTCGCCTTTGTCGCTTCGCCGTGACGCTGTGGTAGTGATTGCTGCCAGCCTGCTGTTTGTCTTGCTCGCGTCAGGACGCGCATTGTCTGTTGTTGATGGAATGATCTTTATCACTGCCCTTTTTAGCTATTTAATATGGGCTTATTGGACGGAACAGGATAAATCCACACTTTCGGGTGCTTTACATGAAGCTGAATCCGCGGAAATAGAAAAGATTCCAGAGTCTTTTTTATGGTCTGCAATTGCCGTTATCGGCGGGCTTGCTTTACTGATTGCAGGTTCTCAGGTGTTGCTCAAAGGCGCCGTGGGTATTGCGAATGGCTTAGGTGTATCAGAGGCTGTTATTGGACTAACATTGGTCGCCGTTGGTACATCTCTTCCTGAACTTACGATTTCTGTCATTGCGGCTCTGAGGCGCCACGCTGACGTAGCCGTCGGAAATATCCTTGGAAGCAATATTTTCAATATATTAGGTATACTCGGTGTTTCTGCTATCCTGCAGCCGCTTACGCTTAAAGGACGAGTGCTCGAGTTTGACCAGTGGATAATGCTTGGGGCAGCGTTCCTGATTTTCCTGTTCTTATTTACAGACCGCAAACTAAGCCGAATAGAAGGCGGTGTGTTATTGCTGGGTTACTTTACTTATCTCTTCATCAGTTTCTTTTTCATTGAGAGTTAATCCAGAGCGAGACGCTATCCGGTGCTTTCTTCTGATGCTCTAGAGCCACAGTCCCTAGCAACAGTCCCTAGCAACAGGGCCGAGCAACAGGGCCAGCAAAAGTACTGAGCAAGAGTACCGGGTAATAACACCGAACAATTGTGATTAACGCGGTAACCACAGGATCATGATAATGCAGAACACAACCAAGGCTATAAAATAGCGTATAAACTTTTTTTGCGCTGCGTTAATGTTCTGCTCTTTCTGGGCGACTGTTGGCGTTTTGCAGTGCGGGCAATAACCCAGTTCTTCTGAAAAGCTTTTGGCACAATGGCTACAGGCAATCTCACTCATAATAAATACTCGTCCACCAATTAAGCCGCTACCTTAACCCAGTCAGACAT
>NZ_JBFIIH010000122.1:0-11721 GCF_041601355.1 Neptunomonas sp. | reverse complement strand
GACCGGGAAAAGCGCCGTTAAACGTGTTGCCAGCATAATATCGCCATCTGCACGGATACGCCCCGTCATAAATGCCTGCATGCCATCGGTTTCACCCGAAATAACTTCCTGCAATGTTTCGCTATCCATTGATAAAGTAACGGAAGGCTCAGCATGCTCACCCTGAGCAACAACACAACTACCCTCACTAACAGTGACATGGTATGGTTCGCCATCATCAATCTGATACTGAAAGACTACATCCAATCCAGCGGCTGCGGCACTATTAAAACGATTTTTCATCTCTTCAAATATATTGCTCAGATCAGACATAGTGGTTCCCTCTACTCGATTACTTATCACTTGATTAATTTTTATATGGTTACGCTTCTTCTGATAACATGTTGCTTTATAACTTAAAAATTGCTGCGCAAGCCAACGGCCAGCCCGGTACCTTACTATCCACACTTTAAAGGCCTCACTATAAAGTCCACACCTTAAAAGGCAAAGTGTTCTGCATCCAACGCCATCAGGCTATCTGCACCGGACTGCATAATTTCAGCATGCGCACGCGTGCGTGGCAACAAACGGGCAAAATAGAAGCGCGCCGTTGTTAATTTTGCTTTGTAAAAAGCTTCCTCAGCCGTTCCCTGATCTAATGCTAGCTGTGCCTGCTGAGCCATTCGCGCCCAAAAATAAGCCAAGGTCACATAACCAGAGTACATCAGATAATCAACCGCAGCAGCACCGACCTCCTCACGATCCTGCATCGCTTTCATACCCACCTTCATCGTTAGCTCGCCCCATTCCTGATTGAGTGTCGCCAATGGTTCAACAAACGGCTTCATTGCATCATTATTTGCGTGCTCTTTACAGAATTTATGTACGATTTTAGTAAACCCTTTCAACGACTCGCCCTGTGACATCAACACCTTACGGCCTAATAGGTCTAATGCCTGAATTTGTGTCGTGCCTTCATACAACATGGAGATGCGCGCATCACGTACGTTTTGCTCCATACCCCATTCAGCAATATATCCGTGGCCGCCATACACTTGTACACCATGATTAGCCGACTCAAAGCCTGTTTCAGTCAAAAATGCTTTGGCAATCGGTGTCAAAAACGCAAGCAACGCATCTGCTTCAAGCTTTTCATCCGCACCCGCCAGTTTGGCCTTATCAACAAGCTGGGCACAGAAGTAGATCAATGCCCGGCCACCTTCAGCAAAGGCTTTCTGCGTTAGCAGCATATTTCGTATGGCCGGATGCACAATAATCGGATCAGCCGCACCTTCAGTGTTCTTTGCTCCCGTTAGCGAGCGCATCTGCAAACGATCTTTGGCATATGGAAGGGAGTTTTGGAAGCCCCACTCTGCATGCGCCAACCCCTGCAAAGCCGTACCCAAACGCGCCGTATTCATAAAGGTAAACATACAGTTCAAACCTTTATTCGGCGGGCCGATCAGATAACCGGTCGCGTCATCAAAGTTCAACACACAGGTAGCGTTGCCGTGAATACCCATTTTGTGCTCAATTGAACCGCAGACAACCCCGTTACGCGCGCCAACAGCATCGCCTTGTGGCATAAATTTAGGAACGATAAATAAGGAAATACCTTTTGTGCCTGCCGGTGCATCCGGAAGACGAGCCAACACGATATGAATAATGTTTTCTGCCATATCGTGTTCACCGGCAGAGATGAATATTTTACTGCCCGAAATTTTATAACTGCCATCTGCCTGCGGCTCAGCTTTGGTACGCAGTAACCCCAGGTCAGTACCACAATGTGATTCGGTCAGGCACATAGTACCCGTCCATTCCCCACTCACCAGCTTGGTTAAATAAACCGCTTTCTGCTCGTCGGTACCATGCTCGCTAAGCGTATTCATCGCGCCATGGCTCAATCCCGGATACATACCCCATGACCAGTTAGCTGTACCCACCATTTCGCTGATAATCGTGCCAATGGACTCAGGCAAACCCTGGCCGCCATGTGCAGGGTCGTGAGACAGTGACGGCCAGCCGCCTTCAACATACTGCTGATAAGCCTCTTTAAAACCGGTTGGAGTTTTCACGTCGCCATTATTAAACTGGCAGCCTTCCTGATCTCCTACCTGATTAAGCGGAGCCAGCACGCGCTCAGCAAACTTAGCGCCTTCTTCGATGATTGCATTCACCATATCTGGCGTTGCATCTTCGCAACCGGGCAAACTGGCGTAGTGTTTTTCCGACTCCAGCACTTCATTCATCACGAACTGTATTTCACGTAAAGGCGCTTTATAATCCGGCATGGTCATCAATTCCTCAGTTCTTATTTTTATGCCCCCGGATAACACGATGTAACGGGTAAGCATCAATTTCATCATTTCAGTAAGAATGGATGAAAACCTCACAACCACCAATAACAAAAGATGCCAATATCACTAACAAATAGTTTCAACATGCCAATAACCTGCATAAAAACTATAATTGTGCACTGCAAAAATATGACAAATTAATTCAGACAGCCCTTTATAATATAACTGACAATGCCTTTTTTAGTTTAAAATAGCCCGATGAAAAAATTATTGATTATCGGTTATGTATGGCCAGAACCGCGCTCATCGGCAGCGGGATACCACATGCTTTCGTTTATCGAGCTATTTTTAGCTCAGCAGTGGCAGGTCACCTTTGCCAGTCCGGCGGCCTTAAGTGAGCACCGGGCAGATCTTGGCGCATTGAACGTAGATGAGGTAGCAATCGAGCTTAATTCAACAAGCTTCGATGACTGGATTAAGCCATTACAACCCGATATTGTTATATTTGATCGCTTCATGATGGAAGAGCAGTTTGGTTGGCGGGTTGAGAAATGCTGCCCTGATGCATTGCGGATACTGGATAGCGAAGATCTGCACAGCCTTCGGCAGGCACGCCATCAGTTACTAAAACAGCAATTACGTGACCATCAATTAGATATCACTGCACTTTCATCACCTACATCACTACCCGCTTTGTATCAAAGCATGACCAACACCGACCTGGCGCAGCGGGAAATTGCAGCTATTTACCGCTGCGATCTGACACTGATGATTTCCGATATCGAGATACGGCTATTAACCCAGCACTTTAACGTTCCCGATAGTCAGTTGATTCACTGCCCCTTTATGCTGCCCCGCGAACGACCTCATACACCTGCATTTTCAGATCGGCAGCACTTTATCAGTATCGGCAACTTCCGCCATGCTCCCAATTGGGACGCGGTTCTGTGGCTGAAACAACAATTATGGCCACTCATCCGCCAACAATTACCCCATGCTGAGTTACATATATACGGCGCGTACCCGCCGCCAAAAGCCACTGCATTGCACAATGCAAAAGAAGGCTTTTTAGTTAAAGGCTGGGTTGAGGATGCACATCAGGTTATACGTGAAGCACGCGTATTGCTGGCGCCATTACGCTTTGGTGCCGGAATAAAAGGCAAGCTCGTTGATGCCATGAGAAATGGCACACCTTCAGTGACAACTTCAATCGGAACCGAAGGAATGATTGATCCTCAGGAGGTCTGGAGTGGAGAGCAAGCCAACACACCCGTCGATTTTGCAGAAGCGGCTGTCCGTTTATATACCGATGCAACACAGTGGCAAGCAGCACAAACAGAAGGATATCAAATACTTTATAAACGATTCGATCAGACAATTATCCAAGCGAGGCTGATGGAGCGTATTACAGTCCTATTGGAACCGGCGCAGCTAACAGTACACCGGTTAAATAACTTCACTGGTCAGATGCTGCGCCACCACCATCACAAAAGTACAAAATACATGGCGCAATGGATTGAAGCTAAAAACAAGCAGACCGCTAGCGAGGCAAGAGCAGCAGACAGCATACCCATAGATCCCGCTCATTGATTATCAACGCTCACGTCTTTCTTTGCGCTACGCTTTTCACTGACAAGATCATGACCCGTTGTATCGCCTGGCTCTGCTGTGCTGCGAACGACATTACTGATAATTTGCGGAACAAACCTTTCTGAGAATCCCGCAACAAAGTTAATATTTGAATATTCGCAATTCTATTCATATCAACCCTCAGTTCGCTGACGACCTGCGATCACTTCTTATATATTGCTCAGCCGATTGTATCCTGGCATCTATCTCCCTGTACGGATCACTCGGTGTTGCAATTCTGGGGGTTTGAGTACTTGGATTTGCAACAACGGGGCTCTCATTAGCAGGGATTTGATCGATAGCCTCTTGAACAATAGGACTGGGGCGACCGAGTACCTCACCCAGATTGAGATCTTCCAATGACATGCCGCCCGGATCCCGTCTGGCAGCGGCTTCCCATTTTTTAATTTTCTCCTGTAACTGTAAGTTAACCTCAGCCAGACGTATATTTTCTGCTTCAAGGTCGCTCTTAATATCCTTTACTTGCGAAATAGCCGAAGACAACTCAATTTTTGCATTAGCAATCTCGATTGACACACTACTGGATGACTGTGCGATATAAAGTAGCCCCAGCGTTGCAGCCACCATGCAAAAACTCAGCGCATGCCAAAAACTACGAGGTATATTCGCCATATCCATGTCGACCTCCTCAGCTTAAAAACCATAAACCGCATAACAAGACCCTGTTAACGGCAGTCATTATTACACATCATACAAATCACATGCCAAAATATAACTAATTGATTATTAATAATTAAATGCAAAAGCCTCTATAATCCAGGGCAAAAAACACCCGGCATAAAATCCCAGCAGCGGCTTTGTTTATAGATTTTTTGATATTTTATTGAATATAAACAAAGACTTAAGCACAGAAAGATGATTCATATGCATATGGGTTACTTTTAACCCACCTGAATAACACGCTTCCCTTCTGTACATTAACGATGCGCACCTACACAAATGATATATAAGTAATATATTTTCGACTACAACAGCGCAGATAATACACTTGCACACAGACACCACACGACCACATACAGGGATGAAATTCGCCATATCGTTAACATGCCTAAAGCGACAAGCGCGATTGCTAAATCGGTACCGGATGTAATCCCTGCTGTTAAAATCGGATCGTAAAGCGCCGCACCCAAAATTCCCACAACAACCGCATTAACACCCGCGATGGCATTGACTGCGATTGGATTAACAGAAATAGCCTGCCATAGTGGCAACACTGCCGCTACTAAAAGAAACCCCGGTAAAAACATAAAAGTCAGAGCGACTAATGCGACTAACCAACTCCCGTGCTCCGTAGGAATAACGGCACCTAAATAGGCAGAGAAGGCAAACATGGGCCCCGGAATCGCTTGCGCTGCACCATACCCGGCAAGAAAGCTTTCCTTAGAAACCCACCCCGTCGCCACAACTGAGTCTTCGAGCAACGGCAATACTACGTGCCCTCCACCAAAGACCATTGCTCCAGCGTTATAAAAAGCCTGTGCAACTGAGTAGAGTCCCTCTTCATCTGAAACCAATCCCAAAGCAAGCAATAGGAACAGGAACATTGCCAATAGCACTAAGCCCAGCCGCTTTCCATAATTCACTTGTGTATGGCTATCACCTGCCTGAGCCGGTTCACGGCAACACACCATACCGGCAATCGCACCACCGCATACGAGCAGGATCTGAGCCCACACTGAACCCATTAGTAACAACACACAGGCAGCCAATACCGCTAAACTCTGTCTATAAGTGTCTGGACACAGCTTTTTAGACATACTCAGTACAGCGTCGGCAACAACAGCGCAAGCCACCAGTTTAAGTCCATGAATTGCCGACTCCCCGATGTGTCCGTCTAAAGCGGGAAGTGCAAATGCAAAAGCAAGCAACATGACCACGGAGGGAAGCGTAAACGCAATAAAAGCGGCGATAGCACCCAGCCAACCGGCCCGTAATAAACCAAGAGAAAAGCCAAGCTGGCTACTGGCAGGGCCGGGAATAAATTGACAAATCGCGAGCAGTTGGCTGAATTGGCTTTCACTCACCCACCCCTGCCGCTCAATTATTTCTTTTCTGAAATAACCAATGTGTGCAATAGGCCCGCCAAATGAGGTTAGCCCTAATTTGAGAAACGTTTTAAAAACCTCAGTAACGTTACCTTTAGTAGCCGCTGCTTGTTTGACGTCGGACATGCGAAAACCTCTCTATAGGCAGACCTCCAGAATACCCTCTTGAAGGTACTTTATTTATTACAAACAACGTAAACGAACATCTCTTAGTAATCCTGGCAATCTGATCTCAATATTATTTGAGTTAGACGCCTATTTAGCGCTGGTAAATGTTATTGTATCGCTGCATCACTACACTTTAGTAGCAACCTGTAAGTGAGGCGCTCCTACATATTTTTTAGAATTAACGGTTGTTAAAGTTAAAGAGGGCTAAATGAGTGAGTGAACAAACAGACAAATATAGTATAGATAACACGGACTATACTATCGGTCAGGACAACGTCCAAAAGTGGGGATTTGATATCCACAACCGTGTTTTTGGTATCAGTGCAGGGCTGGTATTAATATTCCTGGTAGCAACATTGCTAACAGATCCAGCTACTGCTAAAGGATATCTGGACGGCATAAAGTGGAACATTATCGGTACCTTTGACGTACTGTTTATGTGGTCTGCAAATTTCTTTGTTATTTTTTGCCTATTCTTGATTGTCTCACCCTGGGGAAAAGTTCGCCTGGGTGGTGATGATGCTAAAGCAGAACACTCTACGATTTCCTGGCTAGCGATGCTATTTGCTGCAGGGATGGGAATTGGGCTGATGTTCTGGGGAGTTGCGGAACCCGTTGCTTACTTCACCGGATGGTATGAAACGCCATTAGGTGTTGAAGCACTGACACCTGAAGCCGCTCGTATGGCATTGGGTGCCACTATGTACCACTGGGGCCTGCACCCATGGGCAATCTACGCGGTGGTTGCCGTATCCCTCGCATTTTTCACCTATAACAAGGGCCTGCCACTGTCCATCCGCTCCGTCTTTTACCCTTTATTAGGCGATCGTACCTGGGGATGGCCCGGTCATATCATTGATATACTCGCCGTATTAGCGACGCTGTTTGGTCTGGCAACGTCATTGGGCCTTGGCGCTCAACAAGCGGCAGCGGGTATTAATCATGTGTTTGGTATTGAAGCAGGTGTCGGTCTGCAAATATTGGTGATTGTTGTCGTTACATTGCTGGCGATCATTTCGGTCGTACGAGGTATCGAAGGCGGTGTAAAACTGCTCAGTAACGTCAATATGATCATTGCCTTTGCCCTGCTGGTCTTTGTAGCAATTTCTGCAGCGGCTATCTCTCTGGGTACTATTCCAAAAACAATCGGCGCCTATCTGGGAAATATCATTCCGTTAAGCAACCCGCATGGACGTGAAGACGAGGCCTGGTTTCAGGGCTGGACTGTCTTCTACTGGGCTTGGTGGATCTCCTGGTCTCCTTTTGTAGGCATGTTTATTGCCCGAGTATCCAAAGGCCGGACCATCCGCGAATTCATCACCGCCGTACTGCTTATCCCTACCAGCGTCACTGTCATCTGGATGTCAGTGTATGGAGGCATTGCGATTGATCAGGTGGTGAACAATATAGGAGCATTAGGCACAGATGGCCTGACATCAGTACCTCTGGCGATGT
Source organism: Neptunomonas sp. (assembly GCF_041601355.1). GTDB lineage: Bacteria > Pseudomonadota > Gammaproteobacteria > Pseudomonadales > Balneatricaceae > Neptunomonas. The sequence goes on along the minus strand of NZ_JBFIIH010000122.1, from coordinate 4,127 downwards.
TCCAGATGTTTGATGAACTGCCGATGGGTACTATTCTGTCTGTCATCGGCATTCTGCTGGTTCTGGTATTCTTCATTACCTCTTCTGACTCAGGTTCACTGGTTATCGACAGCATCACCTCAGGCGGTAAGATTGATGCTCCGGTTCCCCAGCGAATTTTCTGGGCAAGCACAGAAGGTGCTATTGCAGCAGCGCTACTCTGGATAGGCGGTACGGAAGCCATCCAGGCATTGCAAGCAGGTGCTATTTCTACCGGCCTGCCTTTCACCATCGTACTATTGCTGATGTGTGTGAGTCTGGTCTTAGGCTTGAGAACTGAAAGAAAATACAGTTAATTAATGCTGTAATTGACAAAGCTCGGTTCGCCGAGCTTTTTTATGTCCAGCTTTTTATGACCATAACGCCTTAACAGGCATATCCGGATCCAAGTGATGCGCAATCTGCGCCTGCAATAACTCAGCAGTGGCCACCGCATCCGTGAGAGCATTATGCGCATCGTAATGTGGGAGATTATAACGTCTGCGACAATACCCTAACCTCACCGGATCAAGCGGCTTCTTCAGTAATTTTTCAAAGAAACCCTGCTGGCCCTTGAGGATATTTGCCTCTATCTGCATCGTATCAAGCAGCGGAAACAGAAGCGGTTCATGTAACAGCTCCATGACCGCCTTATGAAAAAACTCTCTTTCTATGAAACGATAATGAACTACGACTAACTTACCCTCAATAGCATCCAGCACCTGATCCAGAATCACCTCAAGGGGTGGTGCGGCTTCCACCTCAGAATGCGTGATACCATGAAACACGATGGACTCCTCCGTCATGTCTTGCTCCGGCTTTACAACCCAATGCTTAGATTCTCCACAATAAATCCGCCTGATATCAAAAGGCACAAGACCAATACTGACAATCTCGGAGTCCTCTAAAGACAAACCCGTGGTTTCAAAATCCATCGCAACCATCGGTGCCTGTCGAATCGGGGTTTCGGGGTTTATGACTCCCTGTCTATAAAAATCAAAGACCATTTCACTCTTACAGGAAGTCGAGCGCTGCATATAATATTCAACCCAATCCAAGGGTAGATAGCGCTCAGTAGTCACTCTTTTTTACCTGAGATAGGCGTATTTGCCGTGTATCGAAATTTAAGAAAATTCTGCGCCACACTTAAGACCTGGAACGCCTCTTTCAGGTTTCGTCGCTCAAAACGAGACAAGTTATCCGGCTCTATATTGTTATCCGGCGGCAGTTTCTGATTTACATCGTGCGCCTGATGCCTAACCCTGACAATAGAAAGGTACTCAAGCGCATCACTCAGATCCTGGGCTTTGCCTTCCGGCAACAATTTAGTCTCAATGATATCGTCGAGACGCTCAAACGAATTGCGCGCTCTGGATCCAACCGCCAATGCATGTACCCGAATCACATCGGTCAAAGGTGCTGTCCCCCGGCGTTTAAGGTTTATTGTATTGTTATGCCGGCCATCTTTTTCCATGACAAATGCTTTAAAGAAACCCAATGGCGGCGTACGGGATAAGGCATTTCGGGCCAGCGCTGCCAGAAACCTGCTATTGTTTTTTGCCTGAGTAGCAATATGCCGACGCAGCTCAGCGGCCCACTGCTCCCGGCCCCACACCCCCTCCAAATCGAAGAAAATTGAGCAGTGTAATAATGCCTCAGGATCAGGACGAGTAATCCATTGGCTAAACAGACTCTTCCACTGGCTCAGTGTCAGTTGCCATTTAGGGTTGGTCGCCATAATACCGCCTGTGCAATAGCTATAACCACAAGCGTTCAGACCATCACAAACCAATTTAGTCAGTGCAGAAAAATATTCACCGTGAAGACCTGCATCGTAACTATCATCAAAAATAATGGCATTATCCTGATCAGTCACCAGTAACTGCTCATCCCTCGCCATAGACCCCAGCGCAAGAAAACAATATGGAATGGGCGGTTGACCCAACTCATCTTCCGCCAGTTCCAGTAAACGCTGTTTGAAACTGCGCCCAATGACCGACATCGCCGAACCAATCATATGTGAGTTAGCATCTTCATTGACCATACGCACGAAAGCCTCTGGTACTAACTCAGCATAGCGGGCAAGTTCCACAACGTTATTCTGTGCAAAGATTCCTCTGACTAAAAACAAGCTACTCTTGGACTCGTAGCGAACAATATCCTCCAGAGTAACGACGCCTATCGGCTTCTTCTTTTTAAGAAGTGGTAAGTGATGCACATTAAAACGCAACATGGTTAACATCACTTCATAGACATAAGCATTTTCATCCAACGACACCATATCAGTGGACATCACTTCACTGATCGGCGTTTGCAAATCTAACTCTTGTGCGATGACACGGCTAATGAAGTCGTGATCCGTAATAATGCCAACGGCTTGCCCGTCATCATCTTCCGGATCATTTTCTATGGGCTTATCGGGATCGGTAATCAGTAAAGATGACACGTTCTCCTGAGTCATAATCAAGGCTGCTTTACAGATTGGCGTATCTTTAGTCACCGTCACGACACCATGCATCAGCAGGCTCTTTGCTTTATCCGTCGTCAAATCATTTTTGTTAGTCTGATCAGCCACAGACTGGTGCAGCAAAGCGGCGTTATCCACTTCAAAATAATTCGAAAAGTCGTCATATTGATCACAATAATCATTAAACAGGTCTGCAGAGATGCAATACACCAAGGTATCTTCCAGCGCTCTGGCGGGAAAGCGCACCCGGCCACGCATCATCAACCCCATCTGACCAAAAACGCCTCCTACGTCCAGACGGTTGTAGAGCTCACCATTACGCCGGAAGGTTTCCACGGCACCGCTGCGAACCACAAACAAATCGCTGACCGGCTCACCGTAATTGAGGATATCGCTACCTGCCACATAGTAAGCAATCTCGACTTTCTTAGCTAAACCCGTCAATGCCTCATCCGGCAGCGCATCAAAAGGTGGAAAACGTTGTAAAAAACGCTGAATTTCTATCTGTTCTGGCTGCACAAAAGCCCCTGTAAAAAAATCAATAAATTATCACGTAAAGTAACACAGGAGATTGAAAGCTTCGCAGAAAAAATAAAAGCGCAGGGTGCAGCACGAGCTATCTGAGCAATCAATAAGAAAAGATACTGATCAGCACTTCGAGCATACGCTTAGATCAGATGATGGTTTTATAATTGGCCGCTGATGCGGCCAAGAAGACAAACTTTGGCTTACTTAATTTAGGAATCGCATATATTTTGCCATTCTTGATACTTTCATTCTACAGACGAAACTCACCCGCCCTCTCTGGCTGATAAATAACCTGCGTAATTTTTACCCTGAGTAAACCACCACCAGGCTTTGGCCATTCGATCTCATCTCCCTGAGCCAGGCCAAGCAGCGCTTGGCCAACAGGCGCTAAAATAGATATTTTTTTACCGTTTGAATCAACATCTTTTGGATAAACAAGTGTTAACTCGAATTCCTCTTTAGTCGATTCAATAACAAACTTCACGGTAGAATTCATCGTAACTATTGCTGGAGGGATTACATCAGGCGCCACCACATTAGCACGCGCAAGTTCCAACTCAAGCCCGGCTACCCCTGCCAAGCTACTTTTCGGCAAAGCTTCAATTAAATTATAGATTCTATCGGCATCTAATGAAGAGATAGTTATTTCTGGTCTTGTATTCATTTCTGCCCCCAAAATATTGTAAATAAAGTTATATTAAACATAATTGCGGCCTAACGATGTGGTAATGGAACTCTTGCGCAGCTTAGGCTGGACCAGCGAACCATAGTGAGCGTTGTTGGCATCCTATTTTGACATTTGAGCACGATCGGTTAGACCGCTTATAGCGTCTTACGTTGCAGTAACATGATCTTTTAGTTTTTCATAAAACTTCAGAAGAAAGCTTGATAATTATTGAGCCTTCACCCATGCCGCCCTGATACCTTTGACATTGTTGAAATATCCGCCTGAAGAAGTGCTCGTGGAATGTTTTCTTCGAGTACACTTTGCAACCGACGAAGATAGAAAAAGCAACCGACCTTGCTAATAAAATGGTTTTATAATTGGTCACTGACGTGGCCGATAAGCGTTACTGGGGTTTATTTAACTGAGAAGGCTCATATGGATTGGTCT
>NZ_JBFIIH010000121.1:0-11773 GCF_041601355.1 Neptunomonas sp. | reverse complement strand
ATTACCTAGCGTTCTCACATGGAATAGAATGAGCTTACAGGCCCGCTATCCGCCCTAAACAGTCTTTCTAGCCTAAAGCGCTCAATTACAAAACGGACGAAAGATCTTATTTGATGTTGCGACTAAGCGTGTCATACGTAATGGGAGATCTGCGTCTGAAAGTAGGCTGAATTAAGTAAACTGTCCCCGGAATCCTGTCCCCGGAATCCAGATATTCCACGATATGGGCGGCTAACTGCCGATTGTCTTCAACCAATAATACCAGCATTGAGCTCCTCTACCTGTGTTTAACAGGATGTATTCGAAAGTTGATTATACGTCCCGTATTTCCCTCGTCTTCACCCTCATTTCACCCAGCACCCTTTAAAATGAAACCATGATCAATAGCAGATAAGAAAGCCCAGAGAAAGCCAAAGATGAATCTTAAGATTTTAGTGCTGGATAGCGTGTTATTGCCTGGAGGTTGCGCTGCCACAGCGCCTACCTTCGAACAACAACCGACCAGCCTGGTCGGCACCTGAATCTGTCATTGTAAGCACTAACTTGGCGGTAATACCCACAAATTAATTTTCTAAGCAATGAGGTGACATATGCGCAAGATTAAATTTTTGCTCTGGGGATTCTTGGGCATCCTGACCTTTTTTTGGGTCATCGCTGTTACATGGCCCGAGATCTTCAGCCTGCTCTCGACCCGATCTGTGATGATTAATTTCACAGGTGTGCTTGGAGTGGGAGCTATGAGTTTCGCCATGATACTTGCCCTCAGACCTGTTTGGCTGGAATCCTGGCTGGACGGTCTGGACAAGTCCTATCGGCTGCACAAGTGGCTTGGCATCACTGCTCTGGTCATGTCAGTGATGCACTGGCTGTCGGGCAACGCCCCAAAATGGGCGACCTCTCTTGGGTTGCTGGAACGACCGGAACGTGGTCCCCGTCCGGACGAGTCCGCGTTGCCGACCCTCCAGCAGTGGTTTAACACACAACGTGACACCGCTGAATTTATTGGCGAATGGACCTTCTACGTTATCGTGCTTTTGATCGCACTCGCCCTGATCAAGCGTTTTCCTTACCGGTTGTTTACCAAGACCCATACACTTCTGGCTGCCGCCTATCTCGCCATTGTTTTCCACTCTGTTATGCTGATGGAATACAACTACTGGCAACAGATTGTAGGCGTTGTCTCTGGTCTGCTGATGGCGGCAGGGACTATTGCCGCCGCTCTTATCCTGATGGGGCGCATTGGTCGAAACCGGAAGGTTGCGGGAACCATCGAACACATCGATCTGTTTCCGGAACTCAGCATTATGGAAACTTCAATCCGCCTGGATGATGGCTGGAGGGGGCATCAGGGTGGCCAGTTCGCCTTTGTGACCTTCGACTCCAAGGAGGGCGCACATCCCTTCACGATCGGGTCAGGCTGGACCCCGAAAGATCCATGTATCAACTTCATCACCAAGGGATTGGGCGACTACACCAATCTAATGATCGAAAATCTCAAGGTCGGGGACAAGGTCACTGTGGAAGGCCCCTATGGTCGATTCATTTTTTCCGATGGAAAAGAACGCCAGATCTGGATCGGCGGCGGAATTGGCATCACACCGTTCATTGCAAGGATGAAACAGATTGCCCACAAACCGGAGGATCAGGCCATCGATCTGTTCCATGCAATTCCGTTCGAAGATCCAAAAGCGATTCAGAAGCTGACCGCCGATGCAAAAACTGCCAACGTTCAACTTCATATTCTAGTCGATGGCCGCGACGACCGACTGACAGGCGAACAACTGCGCACAGAAATTCCTGACTGGAAGGAAGCCAGCGTCTGGTTCTGTGGACCCGCAAAGTTCGGTGAAAGTCTGAAGAAGGATCTGATCGCCAATGGTTTGAAAGACCGGGATTTCCACCAAGAGCTTTTCAACATGCGCTAAGCGATCGGGGTTAACCGCAAGAATATGCGTTCAACCCTTTCAATTGAACAGACAAATAATACATCCATGTATATTCGTAGAGACTTCACAATGACTAAATCACTAATCGCCATGTTAACCACCCTTTCTATTTTCCAACTGGTACAGGCACAGGAACCTAAAGGGGACTTCATACGCCTGGTCGATGCCCTCGACGAACCGGAATTCTATTGCTTTGACCTGGCCGGCTGGGGTGACCATTTGAAGCTCAATGACCCACTGCAGACCCATACTTGCAAAGATGCCGATCAAGCGACAGATCAAATGTTTTATTTCGAAGACAAACACTTGAAAATTGTGGGATATGATCGTTGTGTCCAGGCAGCAGGTTCAGGTGCTTCTACACTTGCGGGTTCTGCCGTACTCGCAAGAGAGTGTTCGGATAACGATTTGCAACAACTGAAGATGGATGCCGCGGGTAAAGTTCATGTAGGTGATGGACCTTTCTGTATTGCTGCCGGACCCGATTCAACCGATGCCTCTGGTCCCAGCCATGTATGGCGCACGCTTAGTGTAGTGAGGTGCGACAGCACTGACGACTCATTGTCTACCTGGCAAATTGGCAACAATTAAACCAGGCAAAGTTTGTTTGGGTGAATAGAGAGAATATACGTTCTGCCCGACACACTATTTCTTCCTGGTTTACCCAGATTTCGGGGAAAAGCCGAAATATCTATTGTTAGGACTCTGAATAGAATAGATTAGCTCTCTAATGAGCAAAAGAAACCCGAATTAAACCTGCCTCTGACTGACTCGAATTGTTATTGGAATTCGGTTGGCTTAAAGGGGTAAGAAGTGTGGCTTTGCATTTTTCTCAGAGCCGGATAATTGGTAAGTGGCGCTTTCCAGCGCGAATTTCTTAACCCCAACCCTCAAACCGGAAACAATTTAATGTCAGCAATAAAACACTCAAAGTTTTGGTCCACCCTCGCATTGGTTGCGAGTGTATTAAGTGTTCTGGCCATGGCGGCTATCATGTTCGGCTATCTTGGTGAGAACTTTACTTTCAGAGAAGCCTCCGGGCATCTGCGCACCGCTGCTCAAATCAGTGTGTACGTTCTTGGTTTCTGCGCTGTTGTCGCGCTATTGTCCTGGAAAAACAAAGCTTCACTACTTAAGGCCTTAATCGCAACCGCGATTGTTCTCACGCCTTTGATGGTGATGAAAAATAGCATGCCAGCTGGCACTGCCCTTTTTGCCGCCGCACCCGCTGGGCCTCCTCCTGGCGCAGGTGCAAAGGGTGGTGACGACCCGAGCACAGCGCCGATCAACGACATAAGCACGGATACACAGAACCCACCCGTTTTCTCCGCTATCATTCCGTTGCGTCCCGAGGGAAGTAATGCGATTGAATACGCGGGACAAAGTGCCGCTGCTGCCCAAGCTGCGCAATTCCCGGATATTAAACCCATCAATTCACCGTTAGGTAAAACTGAGGCTTTTAATCGCGCACTTGAGGTTGCGAACAACATGGACTGGGAAATAATTGCTCAGGATCCCAGGAGCGGCATTATCGAAGCAGTTGCGTCCACTCGGTTTTTTAACTTTCAGGATGACGTCATTATTCGCATCAGTGAACATGGCACGAACATTATCGTTGATATTCGTTCACATTCGCGTGTTGGCCGCAGTGATCGTGGCAAAAATGGCGAGCGTGTTAGAGCATTTATTGAGAGCTTCTAAGCTTTTTTCTGGGATCATCAAGGCCCCCCATATCAGTTGTAATCACAGCTTCAAACTATTCTCTGACTGATCTGGGCGTCTCAACCCATTTCCTTTCTCAACGTAGCCTCGATGAGTTAGAGAGTTTGCTGCCTATAAGCATTACTGAGGTGCAACGCGATCAGCGCTCGGTGAAAACAACCAAATAGAGATGCCCCTAACAGCTGGCCACGCCATCAGACAGCATTGCTGTTGGCTACTGGTTAGACATATAGATCAACAACTTAGAATTTTACCTCTTTATTCAGGACTAAGGGGCTCGTTCTTTGGTACGGGACAGTTATAGTGACCGTAAAAACCTGCCCCGAAAGAAGAAATTCTCAGGATGAATATCAGTGCTAAGGCGATGACAGCACTGTCTTTTCATCGCCTCGCCTTAGTTTCGCCAGTGTAACTATTTACACTTGCTCCGGCTCCTAACGCAATTTGTAGCCTTGCCCAATCAACCGATAAATCTCGAAGTGCAGCGGCGTATTGTAACCTTGCCGAGTCCAGATTTCGGTCGATGTCCAATAAATCCAGCAATGTAATAATGCCAGCTTGGTAAGTCTGCATGGATAACTCAAATGATCGTGTGTAGGAACTTACTGACTTTCGTAACAAATCAACTTTGTTACGATCACGCTGCCAGGCACTGTTGGCTGATTGTACATCCTCCACCGCTTCCAATACGGTTTGCTGATATATGATGAAAGCCTCGCGTGCTTCTGATGTTGCTTGATCTTGATTGGCTGCCAGTGCTCCCTGATTGAAAATAGGTAGAGAGATTATCGGCCCAAAACTCCAAGCGCTATTGTTGTTGGTAATGGAACCGCTTAACGTTAGCGATGGTAAACGAGCGGCTGTTGCCACTCCCACGCCCGCAACGGCGACACGTAAACGTTGTTCTGCTGCACGCACATCTGGCCGGTTACGCAGTAAGTCTGCTGGTATACCTGTTTTGTAAGGTGTTTCCAGATTAAGCCCCAGCAACTCATTAGCTGCTGGTATCGAGGCTTCCATGTCGGTTAGTAAGGGCCCGGCAGGTTCGTTTAGCAATGTAGCAATGGCGTAAATCTGAGCCAGGAAGTTAGCGTTAAGATCGGGAATTTCAGCTTGAGCAGTGTACAGTAAAGCTTTAACTTGCTCTTCTTCAAGCTCTGTTGCGCTGCCCACCGCTCGCTGGTGTTTTGTAATCACCAGAGTTTGCTGACGAGAGTCGATAGCCTGTTGGGTCATGACTACGGCGTATTGGTAATATCGCGCATTCACGTAAGCGCTTACCAGTGCTGATAAATAGGCCAAGCGAGCAGTTTGGCTATCGTCTACTACAGCTAATAAATTAGCTTGAGCCACTTCACGTTCGCGGCGGATCCCACCGAATAAATCAATTGCCAGATTTCCAGAAAGGCTAATGTCATTACTGGTGATGGTTGCTATGTCGCGGCCCCCCGAGCGAGTAGAACTCGCCTTCAGATCACCACTAATGACAGAATTAACCCCTGTACCTCTAAGCACAGCCTGTGCTGCGCTGATGCGTTCAACAGCCGCCGAAATATCCAGGTTACTGTCTAGTCCTTTGGCGACCCAACGGTTGAGAATGGCGTCGTCAAAACTCAGCCACCAACGTAGGGTATCGTTACGCTCGAATGGTTGCGGGTTAACCGCATCCACGTATTCCTGCTGCACGACAAGCTCCGGGGGCTCGTAATCCGTACCAACGGCACAGCCATTTATGACAATCAGGGCGCTTACTGTAAAGATCCCCCGACTCATTATTTTAGGCCTCATGTCCGGCCTCCTCAGATTCTTTGGCATAGCGAATTCTGAACACAATTTGCACAGCCACCAATAACGCTGGAATCATAAATACACCCACAAATGTTGAGGCGAGCATACCGCCGAAAACTGCCGTGCCTATAGCGTTTTGTGCGCCAGCACCTACGCCTGTCGCCCACACCAGGGGAGCAACACCCAGAATAAAGGTCAAGGCTGTCATCAAAATGGGACGGAAACGCTGACGACAGGCCTCCATAGTAGCGTCCAATACCGCCATCCCCTGCTTCTGTAGGTCAACCGCAAACTCCACAATCAAGATGGCATTTTTGGCGGCCAGCCCAATGGTGGCCAGCATGCCCACTTTAAAATACACATCGTTAGACTGGCTGAATAACAGGGCACCTCCCAGCGCCCCGAGCACGCCTAAAGGCACAACCAGCATTATGGCCAGAGGGATACTCCAACTCTCATACAAAGCCGCTAATGCCAAAAATACGACCAGAACCGAAATGGCATACAGAAAAGGTGCCTGTGAGCCAGACAACCGCTCCTGGTAAGAAATACCTGTCCAGGCAACGCCATAGCCACCCTCCATCTGACTGGCAAGCTCCTCCATGGCAGACATGGCTTCACCCGAACTGACACCCTCCGAGGGGGAGCCGGATATTGCGACCGCCTGCAGACCACCATAGCGATCCAATGAAGAGGGCACGGTTTCCCAGTTGATTGTTGTAAAGGCGGTGAACGGAACCATCTCACCGTTACTGTTAATAGCATGCCAACTATCAAGGTCTTCTGGCTGCATACGGTAAGCGGCCTCAGCCTGAACAATTACCGGTTTAAGCTCTGAATTCATTTCGAAGTCGTTGACTTCACGACCAGAGAAAATAACCGACAACATGCTATTGATCTCCAGCAGGGAAATACCAAAAGAACTGGCTTTTTGCTGGTCTATATCAATACGCATTGCCGTTTTCGTTTGTTCTTCCGTGCCACGTAAGCTGGTAAGCCGGCTATCTTTATTGGCAATTGATACTAGGTTTTTACTGGCTTCCATTAAGGCTTCCTGGCCGTTTTTAGCCTGATCCAGCAAATACATACTGAAGCCAGCCGTATCACCCAGGCCCGGGATGGCGGGCGGCTGCAGCATAAAAATCTGCCCCAGCCGGTTGTGCTTCCTGAAATGGGCATTGGCTCGCTGCATAACCGCACTGGCCGCTAGATCAGCACGACTCGAGCGCTCGGAAAAGTCCTTCATGCGAGTAAACACCATCGCCAAGTTCTGCCCACTGCCCCCAAAACTAAACCCCACTGAGGCAAATACTGCGGAGACCGCTTCAGGTTCGTTTGTTAACAGATAGTCTTCAATCATATTCACCACGGACAAAGTTTGATCCGTGGTGCTACTCTCCGGCAGGGTGACCATTGTCATTAGTACACCCTGGTCTTCTTTCGGCAAAAAAGAGCTGGGAATCACTTTAAACAACATCACAATGCCCACGCCTGCTACGGCCAGAAAGACAAGCGACAACAAAGCACGACGCAAAAAGGCATTGGTCATGGCCAAGTAACGGTTTTGTATAGACAAGAAGTGACGGTCAAACCAGGAGGGGTAGAAAAAGCGGCTGGGCTGGTCGCTTGTTGGCTTGAGAAAGCTGGCACACATGGCTGGTGTCAGAATTATCGCGACCATTGTGGACAGTGCGATAGCGGACATAATAGTGATAGAGAATTGCCGGTAAATCACACCCGTACTCCCCCCCAAAAAAGCCATCGGCAAAAACACGGCAATAATCACCAGCGTGGTGCCAACCAAGGCCCCGGTAATCTGCCCCATGCATTTTCGCGTGGCCGCAACAGGCCCCAGACCTTCCTCTTGCATAATGCGTTGAACGTTTTCTACCACCACGATGGCATCGTCTACCAACATGCCAATGGCCAGCACCATCGCAAACATAGTCAATGTATTAATAGAAAAACCTACGGCCGCCAATACCCCAAAGGTGCCCATGAGCACCACCGGCACTGCCATGGTTGGAATAAGTGTGGCCCGCCAGTTGTGCAGAAACGCAAGCAGTACTAAAAAGACCAGAGCGATAGCCTGGATAATGGTCATAACCACTTGCTGAATTGACGCTTCCACAAAAGGTGAGGTGTCGTAGGGGTATTCCACCTTAACGCCTGCAGGCAGAGAGTTTTTCAGGCCATCAACAACTTCACGTACCGCTTTGGCGGTGTCCACAGCATTGGCTCCGGTAGCCAGAGTCACGGCAAAGCCGGCGGCGTTGTTCCTATTAAAGCGTGCATCGGTGCCATAGGTTTCCTGGCCTAATTCTACGTGTGCAAGATCCGCAAGACGAACCGTGGCGCCACTGTTTTCGGTTTTTAACAGAATGTTGCGGAATTCGTCGACGGTGTTGAGTTGGCTTTGAGCTGTGATATCAACGGTAAACTGCTGACCCTCAACATAGGGTGCATCGCCCAGGGCACCCACCGCTACGGTCGTGTTTTGAGCCTCGATGGCAGAAATGATATCGGAGGTTGTTAATGAATATTTCACCAGTTTAAACGGGTCCAGCCATACCCGCATCGCATAGCCAGAACCGAACTGACTGACTGAGCCCACACCCTGGGTACGTTGTACCGGGTTTTTCACAATATTTTCGAAAAAATCCGCCAATTCCACAGAGTTATAGCGGCCATCTTCACTGGCTAGATTGCCCACCAACAAAATGGAAGTGCTGGACCGGGTGACCGTTACACCTGTAGTTTGCACAACGGAGGGTAATTGGCTGGTAACCGTCTGAATCTTGTTCTGTACATCCACCTGGGCGTCGTTTGGATCGGCCCCTTCATCGAACACAATACTGATGGATGACGAACCCCGCGATGAAGATGAGGTCATATACAACATATCATCAAGACCAGTAAGCGCATCTTCCAAAATGGTGGTTACCGAGTTTTGAACAGCCTCGGCTGATGCGCCACTGTAGGTAGCATTAACCCTAACCGTAGCAGGTGCAACGTCTGGGTATTGCGCTACTGGCAAGGTGGCAATACCCAGAACACCCGCTAGCATTGTGATAATAGCCAACACCCAGGCAAATACAGGGCGGCTTATAAAGAATTGAGCCATATAATTTACCTACTTTATAATAATGTTTACACAGAATAGTGACGACTCGTCATTAGCAGTTACTGTGTTTTGTTGGATTCGGAAACTGACGCCGACGCGCCAAAGTTCGTCACAACACCTTTTTCGTTGATAGTGACAGCAAGGGGTTTAATGCTTGTACCTTCCTGCAGGTTGTCGATGTTATCTACAAGAATAGGGATTGATCCCTCCAAACCCTGGCTCACAACCCAAGCATTATTGTTCGTGCCGACCGGCAATAAGCTTAATTGTGTGGCTTTCTGTTCGCTATCGTAAGTCCAAGCGGTAATCGTGCCATCTGGCTGTGCTTTGGCAGCAAGTTGCGGTATACGGTAAGCATCAATATGGCCTATGGTGAGTTTGACCCGTAAAAACATCCCCGGCAATATCAGCATGTTCGGGTTATCAAACTTTACTCGCACAGTCATTGTTCCGGTGGAGGTAGAAACCTTTCTCCCCACATTTACTACTTCACCTCGGGCGGCATACTGCTCGCCACTTTCCAATAACAGCTGCGCATCAACTTTCGAGCCGCGGGTAATCTCTCCAGAATCAATGCGCTGACGCATCGCTAGCATTTTCGAACTGGCTTCGGATAAATCTACAAAAATGGGATCCAGGCGGGTGACCGTGGTAAGCATGTCGGATTGGCCAGCTGTCACCAAATCACCTATAGATACGTTTGCGGTAGCGGCTATACCGGAAATGGGACTGGCAACAGTCGTGCGTTTTAGAATGATCTCAGCGGTTCGTACGCTGGCTTTAGCCGCAGCTACTGCGGCTTGGGCCTGGCGTAAATCAGTGCGGGCGATATCTACTTGAGCCTGAGTAGCCCCGGTGCCGACTAATTTTTCGTATCGAGAAAGAGTTACCTGCGCCGAGGGCACCGCCGCTTCAGCACTCGCCAACTCGGCGCGAGCCACTTCAAGCGCAGCTGTGTAGGATTCTTGATCAATCTGAAACAGCGGATCACCTTTTTCAACAGAGGCACCAGCCCGGTACAAAATATCGGTTATTACCCCATCCACCAAGGGACGAATGGTGGCATCTTCTTCGGCAAGAGCCTGGCCGGATAATGTAACAGTCAGAGGTACTGGCTCACGTTCAATGGTTATAATCCCTGCAGGAAGTGCCGCTGAATTCTGCTCCCCCCCCGGCCTGTCCTCAGCCATCGTTGGTGTCGCCATTAAGACGAAGCTGATTGTGCAGAATTTAAAGAACTTCTTCATCATAAGGTGTTTTCCGTTTGTCACTGTAAGAAAAAAGGGATCACAAGCTATCAACTTTTCAGCCCGAAGGTAGTCCAATAATAACCCAATATTTTATAATGATATTATAGCCTTATGACCTAAGCTTCCGGCAAGCCTTTACCTAACTTTACATTATCTCAACCCAACTTTGCTTTTACCCGGCGCACAATAACTCCATCACTTACAAGCACCGGAGATACACCATGAAAAAGCTAACTATTGCACTCATCAGCCTTCCTATTCTACTTGCAGCTGCAGCTTCTTATGCCGGCATGCAGCACTCAGAAGGTTATGGTAAATGTGATCGCGATGGCGGTATGTACAAGCATGACCGTAATAGTAACAAAAATCGCATGATAGAACGGATGTCTGAAAAGTTAGACCTGAGTGAAACGCAACAGCAAGATTTACAACAGCTATTTGAAAGCAAGCAAGCTCAGCGACAGGAAATGCATAAACAGATGCGCAGTTTACATCAGGCAACCCGCAATCTGGATCCGTCTGCAGCCGATTATGACCAACGTCTGTCAGAAGCGAAACAAGCCGCTACAGAACTAGCCGTTAATAAAATTGATCAGAAAGTAGATATGAAAGCGGCGATGGCAAACATTCTTACAGCCGATCAATTAAGCAAAATGGAAAAGATGCGCGACGGTTCTGGTTCTGGAAAAGAACACGGCAAACACCGTGGTGAAGGCTATGAAAAGCGTACTCAGTCTCAAGAATAAGAGTGACTGAAGATTCAAACGAAACAGAAAAGGTCCAGTGAAATCCGGACCTTTTTACTTTGTTGATTCACCATGAGTCTGAAAAATCATATAGCAAAAGATAAATTGTAGTTTAATGATATTACTACAATTTAAAGAAGCATCATTCAAGAGCGACAGCACCAGACTCAAAGCCGGGTTTTTCACAAATCGGAATAAGCCCGTGAAGTCCCCATCAGCTTTTGAATAAGCACATTTGTTTACTTTTTGATGCGGTGCACGTGTAGAAGCAGTTTCAAATTAACTAAGGAGAAAAAATGAAATTTTTAGACCAATACTCTGACCATAGCTATGCCGTATTCAGAATAGTTACAGCGTTTCTGTTCCTTTGCCATGGTACGCAAAAGCTGTTTGGATTCCCGATAGTGTTCCCATTCCCTTTGAACGCTATGACTACCAGTGCCGGGGTTATTGAGTTAGTTGCTGGAGTTCTGATAATGATTGGGTTTTATTCTCGATATGCTGCATTTATCGCCAGCGGTACTATGGCGGTGGCATATTGGATGGCGCATGGATTAAATCACCCATTGCCAATTGCTAATGGCGGTGAAATAACTGCATTTTATTGCTTTGCCTTTCTTTATATCGCCACAAAAGGTCCAGGTATTTGGAGCTTAAACAAAAAATAAAAGATGTATCTTTTAATAATTACGCATAACAAAACAAGAAGGGGCACCGTAAACGCCCCCCCCCCCTCCCCCTTTCTGAGGCATTGATTTAAATGTCAAATGTCATCTCTGCATATGTATACTGAACGCCTCTCTTGGAGCTGAGGGTAAGCAGATGTGATTTTATATTAGCAACCACTAAATTCCGCTTTTGGCACCCGCCTGTCTAACCCTTGACCTTGCTCCATTCAGAACCATTTTAGGTGCTTTCTACCCCAAGCTGACATTAACGCCTTGCTCAGCGGAAAAATATGAGCGGGAGCGAGTATTTTTTCCGCTGCAGCAACTTGTTAGGCATTGATTAATAATTCTATGCCATTAAATAGAAGAGATTCGCCATTGCTTTAGTGTAAGCGCCAGAGAATCAGCACCTTTTTTCCAGCCACTGACCGCCGCACACTGATTCCATCGTCACCTACGCGAGGAATCCATCATGAACTCAGCCGAGCGCACTTACCACTGGCAACAGCACATTGAACACTGGCGTGAT
>NZ_JBFIIH010000120.1:0-11867 GCF_041601355.1 Neptunomonas sp. | reverse complement strand
TGAGTATTAGCATCATCGGTTGAGGGTTGCTGCTCAGCATCAACCCTTATTTGGTATTTGAATGTCGATTACGATTCCTGAAAAACCGTTGTTTGTTTATCCCTCGCTGGCACGAAAGCTAGGTGTGGAAGCCGCGTTACTCTTTTATATTTGTCATGAGCAATTAAGTATCGCCGGTATTGCCGATAAGTCGGGTAAGAGTGAAGCGATGCTATCCGCCCAGCAGTGGCTGAGCTTGACTGATTTTTGGACGCGCGACAAAGTCGCTGAACTACTGTCGGTCTTAGCAGCGCACTCTCCTGTTAGCGTTATTATTAATGCGGGTGGATCCGTCAGGATCAGCGAAATAGCAGCGCAAAACGTTACTCAAAGGGGTGCGCAAGGATCTTCATTAAGGCGTGAAGAATCAGTATCTCAGCCTGTCAAAACGACAGCGGCCAGCGCGTTTTCATCTGCACAGAGCAGTGAAAAAATTCACACTTCAGGCTCTGCTGAGGAGCCTGCATTCGTGGCCGTTAATCATCACAAAGAGCAGCAAGACGAGCTGCAACGGATTGCCCGATTGCCGATTGTAGATGCGCCGCCTCCGTACCCGAGACGACCTCTGCCATCACGTAACAATATGCGTGATCGTGGGCCCGCTCCGGCTTTTGGTGGTAGTATTGGCTGGAAGCGTCAGAAAGATGAGTTACAGCAGTTATTTGATCGTCATGAAGAACGTAATCAACAACTGCATATGATGCATTTGGGCTGGACGCCCTCTGACATGTTTTTTTCAATTCTTCCGCGGCATCAGATTCCGCGTGAATTTGTCGAGACATGTCTGGATGAATTCATACTCTACTATATCGATAAAGAGCGAAAAGAAAGTAACTGGGATCAGAAATTTCTGGCGTGGGTTAAACGTGAATGGGTGCAAAAACAGACGCGTGACGCCCGTGAACAACGTAATGAGCAGCAACGTAATCAGCAACCACGACACTCTTCAGGTTCAGGTATAAATGATGAAAACACCCGCCGAGATACTAAAGAAAAACGAAAACGGGTTACAGCAGCCATCATGGATATCAAAGACACCGACTGGTAATGTCCGGACAACCGCTGCTGAAAAAAAATCTTCCGACCCGATAAGTCTTGAAACGAAAGCGCTGGTTAACTTAATTTTTGCACGCTTTATGGCAATTTATGGGCATAAGTTCAAAAGTTGTTTTGAAACGCAGGACGAGATCCGTATTGCTAAGCGAGAGTGGGCATTGAGCCTGGCGGCGTTTTCAGAAACTCAGTTGGTGACAGCAGTTGATCGCTGTAAAGAAACGCTGGCGTGGATGCCGACAGTTTCTGAGTTTCTTAAAATTCTTGAAACGATTGGCGCTGGCGATGGTGTACCGGGTGTCAGGCAAGCCTACATGGAAGCATGTCGCTATGCAGATCATCCGACTCAGCATCATTGGAGCCATCCGGTGGTGTATCATGCAGGGCGTGAAGCGGAATGGTTTCGTTTGCGCTCAGAAGAGGAGCGCGTTGTTTTTCCGATCTTTTCTTATCATTACGAAATGGTAGTGCGGCGCTTTCGCCAGGGAGAGTTATTGGATCAGCCGCATCCGCAGGCGATAACCGATAATCGTGACGCAACCTTGTATGCATTTATCCGCGAGTGGAGTCGGTCTCAGTCGATATCCGAGGAGCAGGCTGCTTCATTGCTCTATTATTTGACGAAACCTGAAGGCTCGCGTGCCCGGGCTTCCTACAAAAAGAAAGCTGAGCAGAAAGTCATTGAGATGAAGCTGACATTAAAACTACCTGATAATGTTGAGTCAGTCGGTTAGTTTTTCGTAGAGTTCTCAAACGATGCCCCAAACATCACTCCTATGGCGGCAGACAGGTCTTCGCTTCTTTGTGGATTTCTGAATGCTTGTAATATCAGTATCCGCATCACCGGAATAAACATCAGGTCAGCCAGAATGCGCGAGAATCCGTTTTGTCCTGCTTCTGAAACGGCTAATTTTTCAAGATAGAGGCTTAACAGATCCGGATATTGCAATGACTGGTTACAACGCGTTGCGATGGCCGCCATGACTTCTGCTTTTGCCGCATATGAAGAGGTCAGCGTCTCTTGAATCGTCGCTTTCTTCAGTTCTTCATTATGGATATTGGACAAGCCGCGTAACAGCGCAGCAACCAGATTAGTATTGCCTGTCTCATCCGGGTCTGTTTGTAATTGCTCCTGTAAGCGGCGTAGCAGCGCTGTAGCGATACGGTGATCGGGTTCAACATGCTCCAGGCATGTGCACAATGCTCGCAGAGGTTCTGCGGGCAGGTGCGGAATCGCATTTAATAAATAAGCATTGTTGTTATCTTCATCTAAACGAGCCGCAAGATCCGCAATACCCTGATAGCCGAGTGTCGACCAGTTCTGCCAACCCAGATCACCACTGAAATATGCTTTCGTACCGGTATAAAACTGGCTGGCGGGTTGTTGGATAATGGTGGCTGATTGCGCATGAAACATCGCCATTTTCTCCTGATCGGGTGTGAAGGAAAATGGGTTATCTTTTAATGCGTCATTGTTCTGATCGAGGTTTTCCTTTTGTAGCATTTGGCTGATATTCTGCATCAGCCGATTGAGGAAATCATCACGCACCGCCTGGACAAGGAAGCCTTGTTCGTCGAGTGGGAATTTGAGAAACCAGACAACATTCTGTTTTTTGTCTTTGCTGTTCCATAGCATCAGGGCTAGCCATGCATGGTGTAAATAGGGCAAAGGGTAAGGGATCATACCCTGCTCGAGTTTTTCAAACTGGCCGCTACTGATTTTCGAGATACGACGTCCCATATCAAAGATGCGAAATTGAGCTCCGCTTTCATGCAGGAGATCGCTGATGCTATTGAATTGGGACATGGATAAGCCTCGTCACTGATGGAGATGAAAAAGCGCTATCTTAACAGTAACCAGCGAGAGGGTCAGCCACCTGATAATAGTTTAGCTTCCAGTACTTCTTGCTGATCGGCAGGCATCTGAATAATCAGGATGTCGCCTGCTTTCAGTATTGTTTCGGGGGAGGGGCGTTGCAGGGATGTTTGCTGGCGCCTTATCAGCTGGATCCTGGATTGGTAGCGCTCTAATGTCAGCGATTTAATGGAGTGGCCAGATGCAGCGCTATCGGCTGAAAGAAATACAGGATGGAGAATAGTGTTAGCGGCACCTTCTTTATCGACTTTGCTGGAACGCGTGCCGTGATAATAGCCTTGTAGCATCTGGTAACGCTCACTCCGCACTTGGCGAATACGTTCACGAATCTCAGTCGCTGGAATTTTCAGCATCGTGAGTACATGAGATACCAGCATCAGGCTACCTTCCAGTTTTTCAGGTATTACTTCGGTTGCACCAGCTTGCTGCAGCGCTTCGAGCATAGAGTCATCACGGGTACGAACCAGGATGGGGACGTGATTCAGATGGTTCTGTAAGCTGTGTAATGTTTTCAGCGCTTCTTTTTCATCGGGGAAGGTTACAATGATAAGTTTGGAGCGTTCTGCTCCGATGGACTTCATAAGATCGTGTCGTTTAGCATCACCGTAGTAGATACGTTCGCCTGCGGCGGCGGATTCACGCACGCGTAGTGGATCAGAATCAATAATCACATAGGGGATGTTAAGTGGTTTTAAAAAGCGTGTGATGACTTGTCCGACACGTCCATAGCCGCAAATGACAACATGGTCATGCAGTTCCCGGGTTTCTTGTTGCAGGGTGTGTGTAAGTGTAAAGGGGTCAGGTGTGGAAGGGTGTTCTTTGACTGTCAGGTAGTGAGAAAGCTTCCTGCCTAGCTTAATGAGCAGTGGCGTACACACCATACTAAGAATAATGGTAGAGGTGATGATTGAATTCAGCTGTAAGCTGACTAACTGGTGACTCATGGCGAGAGTGAGTAGCGCGAAACCAAATTCTCCGCCCTGGGATAAGCTTAATCCTGCACGAAAGGCGTTTTTCAGGTCTTTGTGGAGAATGAATGCTAAGCCGGTGGTTGTGAGAGTTTTAAATGCCAGTAAGCTGATGGTGATAACAATGATCCAGAACCAGTTTTCCTGTAACGCAATAAGATTGAGTTGCATACCGACGGACACAAAGAACAGCCCGAGTAACAGATCCCTAAAGGGGCGTATATCTGCCTTCAGTTGATGTTTATAGCGACTTTCGCCGAGCATCATGCCTGCTAAAAAACCTCCCAGCGCCATGGAAAGCCCCGCCGTGTAAGTTAACCACGCAGCAGTCAAGGCTGCGACTAAGGCGGTCATGACAAAGAGTTCGTCTGAATGTGCTTTAGCGGCTTCATTAAACAGTGTGGGGAGTAGGGTACGACCAAATAAAAGTAAGATTAATAACAGGGCGAGCCCTTGGAGTAACATTACCAGGATGGTTTGGCCGTCAATTTCTTGTTGGCCGCTGAGAGAGGGCACAATAATCAGGAAAAATACGGCAGCTAAATCCTGAAAGAGTAAAATACCAATAGAGATCTGGCCGTGACCTGTGTTTAGTTCGCTTGCCTGAATAAGCTCTCTTGTCACTATAGCGGTGGATGAAAGTGCTAACGCACCTGAGATGACAATGGCAGTTGCTAAGGGTAGTCCGAGCAGTATGGCGACCAGAAGAATAAGTAGGCTGGTGCTGAGAACCTGCAAAAAGCCAAGTCCGAATACGGTCTTGCGCATCGTGATCATGCGGGGGAGGGAGAATTCTAACCCCAGCATGAATAATAAAAAGACAACCCCCAGTTCGCTGAGTAGATGTATGGTGTCAGAATATTCAACAAACTTGAACGAATATGGGCCAACAATAACACCGACAGATAGATACGCGAGTATCGGGGGAAGTTGCACATAGCGCAGACAGTTAATAGCAATGACCGCGCTAAGCAGAATGATAAGAAACGGTTCAAAGAAACTTTGGTCCATTATAAACGACCTTAGTTGAAAATCGGTTGAAAACTGTGAATCGGTCTCTTCAGTTTTCTTCAGTAAAGACAGTGTATCCCGATTAACAAAAAAAATGACAGCTTGATAGGCCTGGTTTGTTTATTTGGGCGCTACGCATGACAAAAAAGATTAAACGATACAAACTGCCTGGATCGTATTCTACAGGACGTTTAAACAGAATTGAGATTACACCAGAGTTCTGTGTTTGATCTGTTGTTGGGGCTGTTATCCGGGTTATTGCAACAGCGGATAGGGTGTATCCGCTGTAGATTATACAAGTGGCAATCAGGTGTGGAAAATTAGTGGCTGGTGCGTAAACATTGATCCAGTCGCAGGATCAGGCTGAGGAGTTCTGCTGTCTCCGCATCTACGCCTTTAAATGCTTCTTCAGCCATCGGGAACATGTCGCTATTGCCCGGCAAGGTTGCTTGTGACTGAGCCATCTGCTCCAGGCGTGGCAGCATGATCCATTGAACCCATTCGCAAAAGGTCAGGGTATCAACACAGAAAGGTTCAGGGCTGCCAAGCGCCTCCTGTGAAGGAGGCGTCGCTTGCCATAACCCCTTGTCCATCATCTCTGAAGAGATAGCGTTAAGGATTAATAAGAGTTCTTTGTGCTGGCTCATAGTGTGTGGTTTCTTGCTGCTTTCATGGTATCGGTAATCATAAATGCCAATTCAAGTGCCTGTTCACCGTTGAGGCGTGGGTCACAAAATGTATCATATTGATCCGCCAGACCTTCTTCGGTAATCTGAAACGCACCACCAATACACTCGGTAACATTATGGCCAGTCATCTCCAGATGAACACCGCCTGCATGCGTGCCTTCAGCACGGTGTACCGCAAAAAAGCCTTGGATTTCAGACAAAATAGCATCGACGCTACGGGTTTTGTAGCCACTGGTAGCCGTAATCGTATTACCATGCATCGGATCAGAACTCCAGACAACATGGCGGCCTTCGCTTTTCACTGCGCGTACCAGTGGTGCTAGCTTCTCAGTAATCTGATTGGCTCCCATGCGGGCAATTAATGTGATGCGCCCTGGCAGGTTGTCCGGATTCAGTATGTCCAGCAGCTTGATGAGCTCATCCGGTACGGTTGTTGGCCCTACCTTGATGCCGATTGGATTCTTTACGCCTCTCAGAAATTCGACATGCGCATGGTCAGTCTGACGCGTTCTGTCACCAATCCACAGCATATGGGCGGAACAGTCGTACCAGTCTTGTGTCATGCTGTCCTGACGGGTTAGTGCTTCCTCATATCCCAGCAACAGGGCTTCGTGAGATGTATAAACAGATGTCGCATTAATTTGTGGCGTGTTTTCTGCGTGAATCCCGCAGGCTTCCATAAACGCAAGTGTCTGATCAATCTGATCCGCCATGTGCTGATATTTTGCGCTTAACGGGCTTTGTTCAACGAAGCCGAGATTCCAGCGATGTACCTGATGCAGATCGGCGAAACCGCCTTGTGCAAAAGCGCGCAGTAAATTTAACGTAGCAGCCGATTGGTGATAGGCTTTCAACAACCTTTCCGGATCAGGGATGCGGGCTTCAGGAGTGAAGGCGTTATCATTAATGATGTCTCCACGGTAAGTCGGCAGCGTAACCCCGTCTTTTGTTTCTACATCGGATGAGCGTGGTTTAGCAAACTGGCCCGCTATCCGGCCTACTTTGATAACCGGAACGCTGCCCGCAAATGTCATCACTACTGCCATTTGTAGCAGTACTTTAAACGTGTCGCGAATTTTATTGGCGTTGAACTCTGAAAAGGTTTCGGCGCAATCGCCCCCTTGCAGTAAAAACGCTTTGCCTTGGGCAACTTCTGCCAACTTGTTGTGTAAAGAGCGGATTTCACCCGCAAACACCAGAGGTGGAAATTTACCCAGCTGTTGTTCTACCAGGCGTACTTGCTCAAGATCAGCATACGCAGGCTGCTGTACAATAGGTTTGTTTCTCCAGCTGTTTGGGGTCCAGATAGTCATGGTGATCCGTCTATAGTGTCAGTGTGTATAAGAGGGTTCACAGTGTAAGCAATCATCACTAATAAACAAGTGTTGAGATCAGGAAAAATGGCTGTAGTATCCGCGTAAGAAAAATTGTCTTAAATATAGATACTCAGATTGAGCATTATTAGTGCTTGATAGTATGAATACCTAAATGTTTTCATCAAACTGATGTGGATAGAAATTGTCTGGCGAGAGTGAATTATGTCGAGAGAAGATTACGAGAACGGACTAAAAGTACGTACAGAAGTAATGGGTGAGGAGTTTGTACAGCGTGCGATCGATAATACAACGGAGCTCACACAGCCGGTTCAGGATTGGATAAATGAACATGCCTGGGGTTCTACCTGGCAGCGAGAAGGGTTGCCGCGCAGCACGCGCTCTTTAGTGACGATTGGCATGCTGGCTGCTTTAAAAGCGCCTGCTGAGTTGAAAGGTCATGTGCGGGGGGCGTTGAATAACGGTTGTACCCCGGAAGAAATTCAGGAAGTACTGCTTCACTCTATCGTCTACTGTGGCGCACCGGCGGCACAAGAAGCTTTTCGGGCGGCGAAAGAGGTGTTAGAAGAGTACCAACTGAATCAACAATAGATCAGAAATAGTGTCATCAGCCTGAGTCTGCTGGCTCAGGCTGATTTAATGCCGCTTAATGTGCTGAACGACACTTCTTTTGCCGTGCTCAGGAAGTCCTGCATGAATTCGCTGTTTTTCTGGTCTTCGCGAATGGCCGCGTAAAGTGTACACCACACGCCTTTTTCGCCCAGAGGCTTCGCTGCAACATAGTCTCTTTGTAAATACTCATGCAGTGCCCAGTTAGGAAGTGCTGCTACGCCACGGCCGCTGGCTACTAGCTGAAGAATCATCAGCGTCAGTTCTGCGGTACGTATCTCCTGAGGTTCTATGTTGGCGGGATCAAGAAAACGGGTAAACAGATCTAAACGGTTTTGATCAACCGGATAGGTAATAACCGTTTCTGAAGCGAGATCCTGCGGCTGAATATATTTGCGTGAAATCAACCGGTGTCGCTTACTCAGAGCGAGTACTGACTCGTAACTGAAGAGGGGGATGTAAATGATGCCGTTGCGCTCTTCGGGATCGGAGGTGATAACCAGATCCAGATCACCACGTGATAACGCTGGCAGTGGTTGAAATGTGAAACCGCTGGAAAGATCCATTTCTACTTCCGGCCAGTGCTGCCTGAAGTGATCGATGGTCGGCATGAGCCAGTCAAAGCAGCTGTGGCAATCGATGCTGATGTTGAGTCGTCCTGTTTCGCCACCTGCTAACCTTGCGATATCCCGCTCAGTATTACGAATCATCGGCAGCACTTCGTCAGCTAAGAGCAATAAGCGCTGGCCAGCGGAAGTAAAACAAATAGGTTTTGTTTTGCGGATAAACAGGGAGCAGTTAAGCCGGTCTTCCAGATCTTTTATCTGATGAGAAAGGGCGGATTGAGTCAGGTGAATGCGTTCAGCGGCTTCAACCAGGCTGCCCGCATCCCGTAAGGCTGATAGCGTTTTGAGATGTCTTAGTTCAATCATGCATCAGTCCTGCTATAGCTATTTGAACATCGGATAGCTTGATCTTAATAGTTTGAGCTCAATAATTTGATATTTATTGATACAGTCTAGTCTTAAAAGGCAGAGGACGGCTAATGCTTCGTAAAGATTAGCCGACTCATTTAGCTAAATTTTATTTAACTGTTATTTGATTTGAATTTGACTCCGGGCTGACTTTTAATTAACCAAGAGAAATTCAAGCAGTGCTTTTTGAGCATGCAGGCGGTTTTCTGCTTCATCAAATACCACTGATCGTGGATCATTCATCATCTCATCACTGACCTCTTCGCCGCGATGGGCGGGTAGGCAGTGCATGAAAATGGCATCCCGGTGTGCCAGATCCATCAGAGCGGGGTTGACTTGATAACCTTCGAAGCGCTTAAGGCGAACTTCCTGTTCGTCTTCCTGGCCCATCGATGCCCAAACATCTGTAGCGATCAGGTGTGCACCTTTGACCGCTTCTTTCGGGTCTCTGAAGATACTGACCCGATCTTTGTTTTCAGCAAGAAGTGTTGCATCAGGATCGAATCCCTGTGGACATGCAACATTAAGCTGGAAGTCCAGCAACGCCGCCGCGTTTATATAGGAATGGCACATATTATTGCCATCTCCGATCCAGGTAACCGTTTTGCCTTGAATATCACCGCGATGCTCAAAGAAACATTGCATATCAGCCAACAGCTGGCAGGGATGATAATCATCAGTGAGCGCATTAATAACCGGTACTTTTGAATGTTTTGCAAAGGTCTCAATTATATCATGGCTGAATGTTCTGATCATGACGACATCAACCATGCTGGAAATTACGCGGGCAGAGTCTTCAATAGGTTCGCCTCGTCCCAGTTGGGTGTCACGAGATGATAGAAACATGGCATGTCCGCCCAGTTGCGCCATGCCTGCTTCAAAGGAAACACGTGTACGCGTAGATGATTTTTCAAAAATCATCGCCATCACTTTATTACACAGAGGTTCGTAGACTTCACCTCTGTTGCGCATGGCTTTAAGCTCGGTAGCGCGACTGATAATCTGTTTTAATTCTTCTGAAGACAGGTCCAGTAGTGTTAAAAAATGTCTTATATTCATATATGTATGTCGAAATAACGACTTTCCATGTTGTTTCAGAGCTTGGCTCTAGCTTCTGGGTTTTGAACGCTCATCAGCAGCGTAAATTTTAATCAGTTTTGACAGTGTGTTGACTAACAGATCCGCTTCAGTATCAGTCATGACCAGTGGTGGTAGCAAACGAATAACATGCCCACTACCGGTGATATTCAGCAAAATACCTTTGACCTTGGCTAAAATAGCCAACTCAGTCCCCGCTTCATTTAGCTCGATAGCAATCATCAGACCTTTGCCGCGAATCTCTTTGACATAGTTCATGCCCTCGAGTTGTTCTTTAAAACCATCCAGTATGCGTTTGCCCAGTGATGCTGCACGATCACAGAGGTTCTCGTTCATAATGGTGTCAGTGACAGCCAGTCCTACGGCACATGCCAATGGTGAACCACCAAAAGTAGAGCCATGAGCGCCGGGAGTAAAGGTAGTGGCGGCTCTCCCTTTGGCAAGGCACGCGCCAATCGGGAAGCCATTGCCGAGGCCTTTAGCGGTTGTTACAACATCAGGAATAATATAGCTGTGCTGGTAAGCGAAGTAGCGACCCGTGCGGCCATTACCTGTTTGTACTTCGTCCAACATGAGTAACCAGTCATTGTCATCGCAGATGCTTCTTAGCTTTGCAAGATAGTCATCGGCAGGAATCAGCACGCCGCCTTCACCCAGTATGGGTTCTACCAGAATGGCAACGATATTTTTATTGTTGGCAGCAATGGCGCGAATAGCTTCAGCATCATTAAAAGGGGCACGAACAAAGCCGCTGACAAGCGGTTCAAATCCCGCCTGAACTGCCCGATTCCCAGTGGCGCTCAGGGTTGCCATCGTGCGGCCGTGAAAGGAGCTTTCCATCACAATGATTGATGGTTTTTCGATACCCTTAGCATGACCGAATTTGCGCGCAATTTTGATGGCTGCTTCGTTGGCTTCTGCTCCTGAGTTGGAAAAAAAGACTTTATCCATTCCAGAGATATTGGTCAGGCGAGCGGCAAGTTGTTCCTGTAGCGGAATATTGTACAGGTTGGATGTATGTATCAGCTGGCTGGCTTGTTCGCAAATTGCCGTTGTGACGGCCGGGTGTGAGTGCCCGAGTCCGCATACAGCTATGCCGGATAGTGCATCCAGATATTTATTGCCATCAGTATCGTAAAGCCAGCAGCCTTCCCCGCGTTCGAAACTGACGGAGAGTCGTTTGTACGTATTCATTAAAGGCTGTTGTGGCATATTATTATCTCCCTACAACGAAAAAAGGCAGCCATGGCTGCCGTTTAAAGAACATCATTCTATTGATACTAGTCTTTTTTCGCAACTATGCAGAATCATCAACTTGAAATCCTATGGGGTAAACACCATAAAAGTCTAAGAGTAGAAAAAACTCGCATAATATGAGGTATTTTTTTTGACACCTTACCCGAGTAATTTGGTTGGGTATGTGATAATATTTTTTCTAAATAGTAGTGGTTAGTCCATACATAAGTTAATACGACAGTAGTGTCTTCAGAAGGTAGCCAGATGAGCGTAATTGATACCATTAAAGAGCAGATCGAGAGCAATACAATCCTCTTATATATGAAGGGCACACCACGTTTCCCTCAGTGTGGGTTCTCATCAAGATCATCAGAGGCCCTGATGGCGTGCGGTGAGAAATTTGCATTTGTAAATATTCTTGAAAACCAGGAAATTCGTGCCGAACTTCCAAAATATGCTAACTGGCCAACTTTTCCTCAGCTGTGGGTTAATGGTGAATTAGTGGGTGGTTGCGATATTATCTGTGAAATGGCTGCATCAGGCGATTTGGAAGCTTTGATTAAAGCGGCTGCCAGCGCAGATGACAGCGCACAAAGCGAATAAGTTTTTTAAGGAAACCAATACTCTTGGTATCCTAGTTTACTATTTTTAAACCGGACAAAATTGGAGAAAACAATGGGCGTACTTGTAGGAAAACAGGCTCCTGACTTTACAGCTGCAGCTGTACTGGCAAGCGGTGAGATTGTAGATGGTTTCAACCTTAAAGAAGCGATCAATGGAAAATGTGGTTTGGTGTTCTTTTACCCACTGGATTTCACTTTCGTTTGTCCTTCTGAGTTGATCGCATTGGATCACCGTATGGACGCGTTCAAAGAGCGTGGCGTTGAAGTAATTGGTGTATCAATCGATTCTCAGTTCACCCATAACGCATGGCGTAATACGCCTATCAATGAAGGCGGGATTGGCCAGGTAGGTTATAC
>NZ_JBFIIH010000119.1:0-12015 GCF_041601355.1 Neptunomonas sp. | reverse complement strand
ATGAACAGGAAAGGTTAATAGCGCAAAATAAATGTACTGCCCCTGGCCGGGTTTTAGGTCTGTTCAAAGCCCGGCCGCACAAATGGATTCCAAAGGGATCAATACCCTATGGCTTGATCCTTCACAGAAATTTTCATTCAGGCCAGGGGGGGCTCACCCCTGGCCATAACAAGTTACTACGGGTCGGTACCCTCCGCCTCTCCCCACCCGCACTCTGATTGCTTCGTCGCGAATATCAAGTATGTATTAGCTTGTAGTACGAGTTAATTTGTCATATACCCTTGCAAAGACTGCAATATTATTCACAACCTATTGTCCTAAAACGATAGCGTATTATTCTGGTGGGGTCTTTTTTTAAAAATAGTGGTTTGAACGGCTACTGTGTGAGGCTAGCGATTTTTGTATGGATACGTTGGACGATAAAAACTGGCATCAAATGTCTGTCGACGAAGTTGTTGGTTGCGTCGGCACGGATACGCTAAAAGGGTTGGATGCTTACGAAGTCGAGCAACGTCAGCAGGCTCAGGGCTTGAATCGCTTGACGATAAAGAAGGGTAAATCCCCTCTGGTTCTATTTTTGCTGCAGTTTAATCAACCGCTCGTCATTATCCTGCTCGCTGCAACCTTGATTACGTTTGCAATAAAAGAGTGGGTCGATAGCGGGGTGATCTTCGCTGTAGTGTTAGTCAATGCCGTTATTGGCTTTACCCAAGAGTTAAAAGCGATAAAGGCGATAGAGGCGTTATCGCGAAGCATGGAAGGGGTCGCAACGGTTATCCGCTCCGGGAAAAAACAGATCGTTTCAGTTGCTGATTTAGTGTTGGGTGATGTCGTTCTTTTGCAATCAGGTGATAAAGTACCTGCTGATATGCGTTTACTACGTGTGCGTGAGTTGCAGGTGGATGAATCGGCTTTAACCGGTGAATCGATTGCTGTGCAGAAGAATAGTCAACAGTTAACCCACGATAGCTTGTTGGCTGACCGTAAAAATATGGGGTACTCCTCCACATTGGTGACTTATGGCACGGCTGTTGGTGTCGTTGTTGCGACGGGTGACCGTACGGAGATAGGACGAATTAATGCGTTAATCGCAGGCGCGGATGCATTAGCTACGCCGTTGACGCGAAAAATTGCCAGTTTTAGCGCAGTCTTGTTGTGGGTTATCCTCGGGTTGGCTGGATTAACGGTTCTGGCGGGTTTGCTGCACGGTGAGTCGTTGTTAAATGCCTTCATGGCTGCCGTTGCTTTGGCTGTAGGCGCTATTCCTGAAGGACTTCCTGCTGCCATGACGATCATGTTGGCCATCGGTGTCAGCAAGATGGCACAGCGTCACGCGATTATTCGTAAAATGCCTGCGGTTGAAACCCTGGGCAGCACAACTGTTATCTGCTCAGACAAAACAGGCACTCTGACTCAAAACCAAATGACGGTGCAGCGCATCTTTGCCGGTCATGAGCTGTTTGATCTGACAGGTGTTGGTTACACGCCGGAAGGTTCTGTTCAGCAAAATGCAATAAGCGTTGAACTTTCCACAAAAAATGCGCTTGTAGAGTGTTTAAAAGCAGGCTTGCTGTGTAATGATTCCCGCTTGATTTATACCGGATCAGGCTGGAATACAGAAGGCGACCCGACTGAAGTTGCTTTGCTTACAGCGGCCTTAAAGGCAGCGCTTGAAAGAGATGCGCTTGAGCAGCAGCTACCGCGTATCGATACCCTTCCATTTGAATCACAACATCAATATATGGCGACGTTACACGTCGATGCAAAGCATGAATCATTGATCTATATGAAGGGCTCGGTGGAGCGCGTGTTGGCATGCTGTGATCAGCATTATCTTGATGAAACCCAGAGTTGTCAGATCGATCGGGCTGTCCTTGAGCAGGTTGCTCATCAACTGGCTGCAAATGGCTTGCGTGTTCTGGCGTTCGCGCGCAAACGTGTCAGTTCCCAACAAACAACGGTATCGCATGAGGATATTGCCCACGGGATGTCATTTATTGGCTTGCAGGCGATGATGGATCCACCCAGGCCGGAAGCGATCTCTGCGGTATTAGCCTGCCAACGCGCGGGTATCCAGGTGAAAATGATTACAGGTGATCATGTGGGTACTGCTGCTGCCATCGCGCATCAAATAGGTCTTAAAAGTGTAGCATCTCAGGAGTCTAATTTTGCCATCAGTGGTCACCGTCTTGCCGAGATAGATGATCAACAAATGATCCGGGTGGTAGGTCAGACAGCGGTTTTTGCGCGTGTCTCTCCGGAGCAAAAATTACGTTTAGTCAAAGCACTGCAAAGTCGTGGTGAAATTGTTGCGATGACGGGTGATGGTGTCAATGATGCGCCGGCGCTTAAACAAGCCAATATTGGCGTTGCTATGGGAGTGGGTGGAACCGAGGTTGCCAAAGAGGCCGCTGATATGATTCTTACGGATGATAATTTTTCGACGATCGAAGCGGCAGTCGAAGAGGGGCGCGCCGTTTTTGATAACTTAGTTAAATTTATCGTATGGACTATTCCAACCAATATTGCTGAGGGTATTATTATTCTTCTCGCCGTCATGTTGGGTATTGTACTTCCAATCACACCGGTGCAAATCCTTTGGATTAACATGACCACAGCGCTTTTTTTGGGTATGACGTTAATCTTTGAAGCAAAAGAGCCGGGTATTATGGAACGCCCGCCCAGAGACCCCAAAAAATCAGTTCTGCCGCGTAACATGCTGGTGAGTGTCAGCTTGGTAAGTTTGACGCTGGTCGCATTTGTATTCGCCTTATTTGAATGGGCACTGTATCAGGGTCAATCGCTCGAAGTCGCACGCACTATGGCGATAAATGCGCTGGTGTTTGGTGAGATTTTTTATCTTTTTAACTGTCGATCGTTACGTTATTCAGTGCTGAAGCTTGGTTTCTTCAGTAATCGTTGGCTCATTTTTGGTGTGTTGTTGATGGTCTTTTTCCAATTGTTGTTGTCTTACTCATCCATCATGAATCAGTTGTTCGGCACGGCTCCTTTAGCGCTGACTGATTGGCTGCATATTTTAGCGGCTGGTATTACTGTCTATGCCATCACCGGCAGTGAAAAACGCTTGCGGTGCTATTTTGAAAGCAAGGCAATTGCATGAGCCATCTTCCTGATATATTTACGCAAGTCGCAGTACTGCTGTTTCTTGCTGCTTGTGTAGGTGCGCTGGGAATACGCATGAAGCAACCACTGATTGTTGCTTATATTGCTGTGGGCATTATCGCAGGGCCTTCTGTGCTCTCGTTGGTCAGTGTAAATGATCAGGTCGATCTGCTCTCTAAATTAGGTATTACCCTGCTGTTGTTTATTGTGGGACTCAAGCTTGATCTTCACATTATCCGTACGATGGGGCCGGTGGCGCTTGCTACCGGTTTGGGGCAAGTCATCTTTACCAGTGTTGTGGGGTATTTTATTGCCGTTTCATTAGGAATGCCCCCCATCTCTGCCCTCTATGTGGCTGTTGCATTAACATTTTCCAGCACGATCATTATTGTCAAACTGCTATCGGATAAAAAAGAGGTCGATTCACTGCATGGCCGTATTGCCTTGGGCTTTTTGATCGTACAGGACCTTGTGGTCGTATTTGTCATGATCGGTCTGAATACCTTAAGCAGTAGCACTGATCAGTCCTCTGCATTTTTAACCACCTTAGCTGTTCTGGCGAAGGGGTTGGGTTTCCTGGTGATTATCGTATTGATTGCACGTTATGTTTTCCCGCGCCTTTTGCGTCTTATGTCTCAATCAAAAGAGCTATTAGTGATGTTCGCTATTGCGTGGGCCGTTATGTTGGCGATGCTGGGTGATTCGCTTGGGTTCAGTAAAGAGGTGGGTGCATTTGTAGCGGGCGTTTCACTTGCTTCTACGCCTTATCGAGATGCGTTAGGTGCGCGTTTAGTCAGTCTGCGTGATTTTCTACTGGTGTTTTTCTTTATTGATCTCGGTGCGCGTTTAGATTTGAGCCTATTAGGTTCTCAAGTTGGCGATGCCGTAATTTTCTCCTTATTTGTGCTGATCGGTAATCCGTTGATTGTTATGGTTATTATGGGTTTTCTCGGGTATAGAAAGCGCACAGGGTTCCTTGCAGGTTTAACCGTTGCACAGATCAGTGAGTTTTCCTTAATTTTGGCTGCGCTGGGGTTAAGCTTAGGGCATATCTCTGCTGAAACGATGGGGCTGATTACACTGGTTGGCTTGATTACAATCAGTGCTTCAACTTACATGATTATCTTTTCTTATCCATTATACGAGCGACTTGCGCCTTGGCTGGGTATCTTTGAACGAAATAATCCGTTCCGTGAAGTAAGTCAGGTCGATGTCGCTGATGACGGTGTTGAGGATATTATTCTCTTTGGGTCCGGACGCTATGGGGCGGGTATTGCGAGTACGTTGCGTCAGCAAGGGTGTCGTGTTTCTATCATTGATTACAACCCTGAATTGGTTCATAAAGGCGACCAGATGGGCTTTCCTATCATCTATGGCGATGCAGAGGATCCTGAGTTTTTAACCTCTTTACCGCTGGCCAGTGCAAGCTGGGTTGTAAGCACGGTGCGTGATGAACACGTGAGTCGTGCATTGGTCCATGCGTTGCGTGACAATAATTATACAGGACGTATTGCCGTGACAGCGCACGACCCCATTGAAGCAAAAAGATTAAGTTCAGCCGGCGCTGACTTAGTGCTAGTGCCTTTTGCCGATGCAGCGGTTGAAGCGGCCGCCCGAATATTAGAGAAAACCGATCAGCCTGCCGTTCGTTAAGCACTTTATCAGGAAGAACAAAAATGATGCCGAGACGATAGGAGACGTAAGGGTTATATTATCAATGGAGTTCGTACCCATCATGAATAGAGCAGCATTCAGTCACTATAAAAACATAAACAACGACTATGGGTGCTGGTTAAAGTGACAAAGTCCGCCTCGGATAAATCTGTTTACATAGAACCGGGCATACGCAACATTGAGTTGACACCAACATATTTTCACAGCGGCAAGTCCTGATATTTATAGCAGGCCGTGGCGTTGATGAATGTGTAAGTGTCTCCAGTATCAAGGTTCACCCAAAATCAGGCAGGCTTGGCGCAATAACGGGTTTATTTGCCTCTTGCCATGCATCAAAACCTCCGGCGATAGACGTGACATTCAGATATCCCATCTCTTTAAGGCTTTGCGCCGAGAGGGCAGAGCGACCGCTGTTTTTACAAAAAAGTACTATGTTAAGGTCGCGTCGGCTCAAGGTTTCATCGTTACTCAAACGGAATTCGAGCAGGCCTCGGGGAATATTAATTGCGCCTGGGATATGCCCTGAATAATATTCATCTGATTCCCGGACGTCGATCAACACATCGGCTTGTTTAATTACAGTATCAGCCTCTTCGACAGAGACTTCATGAATTAATTGTTTAGCGGAAGCGACTAAATCAAGAGCGTTTTTCATAATAATGTCCTTTACCTGATGCTGCATGACAGATTTTTGTCTGATGAGTACTAGTGTCGTTTAGTGTTGCGACCGGATCAAGTGCCGAAACGATACTGCTTGTTTCGTATATTTATTGTATGTCCAGAGAAGAGGGGGTGAAGCAGATAATAAGTGTGTATCAGTATGTCGGAGCCCCTCATCTCTATGAGCTGAGGGCCTCCAAGTCTTTTTTTATTTATTGTTTATAGTTGTAGTGCGTTATTGTCCATAGACTTCGCTGCGCCCGTGATAGCGTGCTCTATCCTGCAAGGCTTCTTCAATACGCAGTAGTCTATTGTATTTAGCAACACGGTCAGAGCGGCATAAGGAGCCTGTTTTTATCTGGCCGGCACAGGTGCCGACTGCCAGGTCGGCAATGCTTGTATCTTCTGTTTCACCTGAGCGGTGAGAAATGACCGCGCGATATCCTGCCATCTGTGCCATTTTGATAGCGTCCAGCGTTTCGCTGAGCGTGCCGATCTGGTTAAACTTGATAAGAATCGCGTTACCTATATGTTGATCAATACCGCGCTGCAGTATCTGCGTATTAGTAACGAAGAGGTCATCACCGACCAGTTGTGCTTTAGTGCCCAGCTTTTGTGTCAGGTAAGCCCAGCCATCCCAGTCCGATTCGTCCAAACCATCTTCAATTGAGACGATCGGATAGCGCTCGGTAAGGTCGGCCAGGTAGTCACTGAAGGCTTCTGAGCTGAAGGATTTACCTTCTCCGCTTAAATGGTATTTGCCGTCACGGTAGAATTCGGAGGCGGCGCAATCTAATGCAAGGGTAAAGTCAGTGCCTAATGTATAACCCGCACTTTCAACGGCTTCACGGATTACAATCAAGGCTTCCTCATTGCTTTTCAGGTCTGGTGCAAAGCCGCCTTCATCGCCAACTGCTGTGCTCAGGCCGCGTTGTTGCAGTACTTTTTTTAACGAATGGAATACTTCAGCCCCCATGCGCAGGCCTTCACGGAAGCTGGTTGCAGATACCGGCTGAATCATAAACTCCTGAATGTCGACATTGTTATCTGCATGTTCACCGCCGTTAATGATGTTCATCATCGGCAACGGCATGCTGTATTTTCCGGGCTTGCCGTAGAGTTCAGCGATATGTGCGTACAGTGGCATCTTTCTATCTTGTGCTGCCGCACTGGCTGCGGCGAGAGAAACCGCGAGTATGGCGTTGGCACCAAGAACTGACTTATTATCGGTGCCGTCAAGTTCGATTAAGGCGCGGTCCAGTACTCCCTGATTGCAGGCATCAAATCCTTCGAGTAGTGGTGCTATGCGGCTGTTGATATTGTTTACCGCATTAAGAACGCCTTTACCATTATAACGGGTCTGGTCAGCATCACGTAGCTCCAGTGCTTCACGAGAACCTGTGCTCGCGCCTGAGGGTGCGCATGCCATGCCTATGACACCGGAGGTCAGCAGGACTTCTGCTTCTACTGTTGGGTTACCGCGTGAATCAAGTATTTCACGGGCAATTATATTTTTGATGATGCTGCTCATGCTGGCGATTTCCTTTGGTAGGTTGTTGGAGTGCGTACTCTATGTAGCTTGTTTATTAGTAAGCAGGCTGTGCCGCGTTTGATTACGCAGCTATTTGTTTTTTGGTTTAAGCCTTTGTGTGGAGGGTTTTATTTTTTAGTATTATTACGCAAATATATTTAATAAATTATTTATTGTCTACCTTTATTGGTTTTATTACATAATATATTCATTTTTACAGGCTTTAAAGTCTGTGTAGCTGTTATCTAGCTGGTATGTAGATGTAATGAATGAGCCGGTTGGAAAAAAGGGAGGTGTTTAATTGCTCAGCAGACCTGAGGTTACTCGTGCTGTTATTACTAATACAATTGAGGATGTGGCTTTAGCGTGCAGGGTGTTGATAGTGTTGCTGCAGGGCTTCGTTATATTGTTCGAAAAGTGCTTCATAATGCTGCACACCTCTCTGACCGGGTTCCACGCGACTGCGTGGATCGATGGCTACAAACTGGCTGCACAGGGTGCTGAGTGAAGTTTCTTTGCCTTGCCAGCCTGAATGGCACCAGGCTGCCTGAATGGCCCCGCCAAGCGCAGCAGCCTCTCCAATGGTCGGGCATTCTACCGGCGTATTCATCATGTCAGCTGCAATTTGTCGCCATTGACTGC
This sequence comes from Neptunomonas sp., assembly GCF_041601355.1. Lineage (GTDB taxonomy): Bacteria > Pseudomonadota > Gammaproteobacteria > Pseudomonadales > Balneatricaceae > Neptunomonas. The sequence continues at coordinate 4,385 of NZ_JBFIIH010000119.1, read as the reverse complement.
TTTTCGAGCCACCGCCTATTAATCGGATTGATGCGCTGTCCAGCCCTGAGTCACGAAGTAATTCCAATCCGTAGCGCAATCCTAAGGTGGTGCCTTCAACTGCCGCTCGGCACAGGTGAGCGGCTGTCAGGTTTTGCATATTGATACCCAGTAGCATGCCACTTGCTACGGGCAGTGATGGTGTGCGCTCACCATTAAAGAAAGGCAGCATTAGCAGGCCATCAGCGCCGGCCGCAATGGATGTTAGGTGTTGATTAAATGTGGGGATGTCCAATTCAAATAATTGTTGTACGGCGCTGGTGATATTAGTCATATTCATCGTGCAGATCAGCGGTAACCAGCCGCCACTGGATGAGCAAAAAGGTGCCAACCCATTGTTTTCAGTGATGATTGGCTGCTCGGCTGCGGCATATAAAGTGCCGGAGGTTCCCAAGCTCATGGTAACCTTACCTGGTGTAATGTTACCGGTCCCGATTGCCCCCATCATGTTGTCGCCACCGCCGCTGGATACTAATACGTGTGGGTTCAGGCCCAGTAAGCCGGCAACTTCTTTTCGCACTATGCCGGCAGGTTGATTCGCTTCAAGTAAGGTGGGCAGAGCTTTGCTTAGTTGTTCGGTCGGGTCAATGATATCCAGGATGCCGCGATCCCATTGTCGTGTTTGAACGTTAAAATAACCTGTTCCGGATGCGTCGCCGTACTCACTGACAGTGTTACCGGTGAGCCAGAAGTTAAAATAGTCATGCGGTAGTAGTATGTGTGCGATTTTTCGGAAATCATCTGCACAGTTCTGTTTCATCCAGAGTAATTTAGAGGCGGTATAACCGGTGGCGATGACGAGTCCGAGGCGTGCTTTGCATAAGTTATCACCCCCTAGTGCTGCTAATAATTGACGGTTCTGAGGCTCTGTTTCTGTGTCGCACCAGAGTTTTGCCGGGCGGATAACTTTCCCTTGTTGATCAAGCGTAACCAATCCGTGTTGTTGGCCTGAAACGCCCATCGCATGTATAGCTCTGGTGTCGATGCCGGATTGTTGGATGGCTTGATAGTAGGCTGATTTAAAAGCAGCAATCCACCAGTCGGGATCTTGTTCTCTACGTCCCTGATTGTTACTGATTAGTTCGTGCGATGCATATCCTTCGCCAATAATGCAACCGCGTTCAGGGTCAAGAATGATGACTTTCGTGCCTTGTGTTCCGCAATCGACGCCTAAATACATTGCCTGCCTCGCTTGTTATCGTGGGCTGTATGCATTGAACTGAGCATTCAGCTACATGTGTTTATCGGCAGCATTAGCTTGCTATTGCTTACATATGGCTGACAGAAAAAGGTTATGTGTTTGTATATAAATGGGAATAGGTAAAAGTAAATTATATACAAACACTTAACGAATCTGATTTCGATATTTTTTTATCTGCTCGGTTATATTTGTGTGCTTTGTCTGCGATTGAGAAATCAGAAATTGGTAGTATTTGGCCGTGGAGGGGACTGATTAAATGGTGTAAAAAAGTTTTTTATTATGGTCTCATTTTTAACGTTTTTTGTAAAATTATATATATAACGGCCTAAAACAGGTTTGCTATTTAAGAATTAAAATAGTGTGCGTTTTTTGTTAAGTATATGATTTTAAAGTATAATATATAAATTTTATATTTTTTTGTGCAATTGCGAAAAATGTAAATAGTGCAATAAAGTATAGGTTGGCGGTTTGTTTTGCATTTGTTTTAAATATGCTATAGGTATGTAATTGATTTCCCCTCACTCCACGGCCATCATTCTATGAGGCAGGGAGGGAATATAAAAAATATAAAAAAATGCTGCCTTTTTGGTCAGCTATGGAGATTAAATCGATGAAACATAAACTGATACCAGTTCTGCTTGCTTCCTCTCTGTCTGTTGTTACGTTATCCGCATCGGCGGCGACTACGGTCACTATTGGCACCGTTAATAACGGTGATATGGTGCGTATGCAAAGTTTATCCAATGTTTTTGAAGAAGCGTATCCAGATATTAAATTGGAATGGGTGGTGCTTGAAGAAAACGTCCTGCGTCAGCGTCTAACAACAGATATCGCCACCAAAGGTGGTCAGTTTGATGTTATGACAATCGGCATGTACGAAGCGCCTATCTGGGGTGATAAAGGTTGGTTGACGCCGATGGATAATTTGCCGGCAGAATATGATGAGGCAGATATTTTTCCTGCAGTGAGTGGAGGATTGTCATCTAAAGGGACTCTCTACGCGTTACCCTTTTATGCTGAAAGCTCCATGACTTATTACCGTAAGGATTTGTTTGAAGAAGCAGGTCTGACGATGCCTGATCAGCCTACCTGGGATCAGATGATGTCTTTCGCACAGGCGCTGCACAAACCGGAGAAGGGTCAGTATGGTATCTGCCTGCGTGGCAAGGCAGGATGGGGTGAGAACATGGCGTTGGTAACGACAATGGCCAATTCATTCGGTGCCCGCTGGTTTGATGAGAACTGGAAACCTGAATTTGACGGCGAGGAATGGAAAAATGCCATTAGTTTCTATGTTGATCTGCTAGGTAACTACGGTCCTCCGGGCGCTTCTTCTAACGGCTTTAATGAAAACCTGGCGCTGTTTAACAGCGGTAAGTGTGGTATGTGGGTAGATGCTACCGTTGCTGGTGCTTTTGTTACTGATGCCTCGCAAAGTAATATTGCAGATCAGGTCGGCTTTTCTCTGGCACCTCAGCAGGTGACAACTAAAGGTGCAGGCTGGTTGTGGTCATGGGCGCTGGCGATCCCTGTTTCGTCGGATGCCAAAGATGCAGCGAAAACATTCGCTATGTGGGCAACGTCTAAGGAATATAGCCAGTTGGTTGCTGAAACCAGCGGTATTGAAAATGTTCCGCCAGGTACACGTGCATCCACCTACAACAATGAAGACTACATGGCGGCGGCACCGTTTGCAGCGAGAACACTTGAGTCAATGAACCGTGCAGATGCTAATGATTCTACATTGAAGCCATCGCCTTATGTGGGTGTACAGTTTGCTGCGATTCCTGAATTTCAGTCAATTGCTACCCAGGTGGGTAAAATGGTTTCCGGTGCATTAGCTGGATCCATGACAGTAGAAGAGGCGCTACAAAGTTCACAGCGTATTTCTACACGTGAAATGAAGCGTGCTCGTTACTACAAAAAGTAATCAGCGCTTAAATCTGCCAGCCAGACACGAAAGTGTCTGGTTCTGGCGGAGCCGTATCATACGGTAACCAAAAAGTAATTTAAATGACCAATCAGGATCTCGGCCGCAGTATGCTTGCTGGTGTTGATGCTGTATTGATCTACTAATTCCGTGAGAACTCAATTATGAAAACTACACCTTTGGATTCGGGCGCAACACGCGCGTCTGATGATAGCGTGGAGAGTGTCAGCGGTATCGCCAAAACCAATGCCCGGATCAGTCGCTACATGGTATCGCCCTCTGTGTTGCTGTTGCTGGTATGGATGGTCGTGCCGTTATCAATGACGATCTACTTCTCGCTTATTCGCTACAACCTGCTTTATCCGGACGACAATGAATTTGTCGGATTAGAAAACTATGAGTTTTTCCTGACCGATGAAGGTTTCGGGGCTGGTATGAGTAACACCTTGTTACTCGTCGGTGCCGTCCTGTTGATTACCATCGTATTAGGTGTGCTGATTTCCGTGTTGGTTAACCAGCGTTTCTGGGGGCAGGGGATTGTGCGTATCTTGCTGATTTCGCCTTTCTTTATTATGCCTACGGTGAGCGCTCTGATATGGAAGAACCTGCTTTTGCACCCGGTTTCAGGTGTATTTGCCGCGATCTGGACCTTCTTTGGGGCTCAGCCGATTGACTGGTTTTCTGAATACCCGATGCTGTCGATCATTATAATCGTCTCCTGGGCATGGCTGCCGTTTGCCATCCTGCTGTTAATGACTGCATTGCAATCGCTGGATCAGGAGCAGCAAGAAGCGGCGCGTTTGGATGGTGCTGGCCCCTGGGCGCTGTTTTATCATCTGACTCTGCCGCATCTGGCACGTCCCATTGCCGTAGTTGTCATGATTGAAACCATCTTTCTGCTCTCAATTTTTGCAGAAATATTCACCACCACCGGCGGCGGTCCCGGCTATGAGACGACTAACTTAGCTTACCTCATCTATAGCCAGGCCCTATTGCAGTTTGATGTGGGTATGGCATCAGCCGGCGGATTGGTTGCGGTCGTTCTGGCCAATGTTGCGGCCTTCTTCCTTGTGCGCTTGGTCGGCAAAAGCCTGACTGATAAAAACTGAGATACGGGAGCTATTTTATGCTGAATTTCAACTTGCTTAGCCTCAAACAGCGCCGCCGTTTGAATACAGTGCTACTGGGTACGCTTGCCTGGGGTGTTGCTCTGGT
>NZ_JBFIIH010000118.1:0-12067 GCF_041601355.1 Neptunomonas sp. | reverse complement strand
CTGTTTTAAGTAAGAATGAGCCTTATCAGGCACAACAGGTTTAATCGGGTTTGCAATAATAGAGCGTGATGATGAAAACGGTTGACCGTCCGGGTGGCAAACCTGTCATAAAAAACAGCTGTGAAAAGCTGCCGGCTTTTTAAGGGCTATCTGGCGCGGATACTCATCGTGGAGCGGGAATAACACATTCCTAATTAAAGACTCCGAATACATTAGCGCAAAACCACCTCATGATCACAAATCTGTGTTGCAATCATGAGGGGAACCATACATTTTTATGTGTGCAGATCCACAGTTGATAAAACACATGGGGTAACAAGAATAAACCAGCAACATGCTGCCTGAAAAGCAGCCAGAGCCAGAATAGCGGGCATAAAAAAGCCGGCATCTGCCGGCTTTAAGATGAACAATTACCGCTTATAACGGGTTACGCGCATTCAGGTAAGCCTGTTCTGATACCTGATGCCATTTAGTTGCCTGATCACGGAATTTAACGAAAGAATCGAACACTTTCTTCGACATGTCATCACTGGCCGCTTCTTCTGCAATCACTTCATCAGAAAGAGCTTTTAGTTTCGCCAGAACATCATCCGGGAATTTACGCAACTCCACGTTCTGATCATTAACCAACTGCTCCAATGCGAGGTTATTCTTCGCCGTGAAATCTGCCAGCATATCCTGGTTTGCGACACGAATCGCATTGCGCACAATCACCTGCAAGTCAGCCGGTAATTTTTCAAATGCTTCTTTATTCATGAAGCATTCCATGGTTGTACCTGGCTCATGCCACCCTGGATAGTAGTAAAATTTCGCGGCTTTATGTAAGCCAAAGGCTGCATCGTTATATGGCCCCACCCACTCTGTCGCATCGATTGCGCCAGATTGTAGTGCAGGGAAGATCTCACCACCTGGTAGTAATACCGGAGTACCTCCCGCTCGCTTCAATACTTCTCCACCTAGGCCAGGCATACGCATTTTAAGACCCTGCAGGTCTTCTACTGAATTGATCTCTTTATTAAACCAACCGCCCATTTGTACGCCAGTATTACCACCAGCGCCAGGCACTAAACCAAACGGTGCATAGGTTTCTTCCCACAGCTCCATACCACCACCGTGATACAACCAACTGTTCATCTCCTGAGCAGTCAAACCAAAAGGTACAGCGGCAAAGAACTGCGCCGCACGGCTTTTACCTTTCCAGTAGTAAGCAGCGCCATGTCCCATTTCCGCCGTTCCGCGGGAAACAGCATCAAAAGTTTCGAGGGCTCCAACTAATTCTGAAGCGCCATAAACTTTAACTTCAACGCGGCCACCGGTCATATCATTGATCAGCTGAGCCAGGTAGTTCGCTCCTGTACCTAAACCAGGAAAGTTTTTAGGCCAGGTAGTTACCATTTTCCACTTAAATTCTGGTGCTGCCTGAGCGGCAGTGGACATCAAAGCACCTGTTGCTACGGTTGCAACTCCGGCACCTTTTATAAATTGACGACGTTTCAAAGGCCTACTCCTTATTTTATTATTTTTCAGTAATATGCAATAAACATAGCATGCACTATAAGCCCCTGCAATAATCACGGACAGCTCTTTTATTACGTACGTGGTAATACCGAGACACCAAACCAAGACAATAACAAACCGCTTTAATTTTTAATCTATCCAGCCTTAGCCACTAAAAAATTGCCTGGTTTTAATCATTAATCCTTGTGACATTATGTTGTTCAAGATTTCGTTGATATACTGATATGTTATGTAATCGCGCTTAACGAGAGTTACTTTTGAACGCAGCAAACTTACTAAAGTCAATCAATGACGCTCACCCTGCACTCCGAAAATCGGAACAAAAAGTAGCAGACTTCGTATTGGCTAATCCTCAGGAAGTTATCCACATGCGTATCGTGGATCTGGCCTCAGAAGCCAATGTCAGCGAGCCTACCGTTGTCAGATTTTGCCGCGCACTGCATTATGATGGTTTTCAGGACTTTAAACTGACGCTAGCCCAGGGGCTGGCCAGTAACCCTAACTTCGAACAGTTTGCTCTGGACTCTAAAGACACAGTCTCAGAGTTTAAGCAAAAGATTTTCGACTCAATGATCGGCAACCTGATCAACATTCGTGATCAGTTGGATGCTGAAACACTGGAAAATGCGATTGATGTACTGGTCAAAGCAAAACGGATAGAGTTTTATGGCTTTGGCGCTTCAGCGGCTGTGTGCAGCGACGCACAACATAAATTCTACCGTTTACAGATATCTGCTGCTGCTTATTCTGACCCGCATATGCAAACCATCTCAGCGGTCTCTATGTCTGCGGGTGATGTGGTCGTCGCTATATCACAAACAGGCCAAACTAAAGACCTGCTGCATACTGTCAAATTAGTAAAAGAGACCGGCGCAACCGTTATCACTTTATGCCCGAGTAATACCTTATTAGCCGATCTGGCCAGTATCGCTATCCATATTGATGTGGAAGAGGATAAAGACCTAAGTACCCTGATGTCATCCAGAGTACTCCATCTGGTGGTTATTGATGTATTAGCCGTTGGCGTTGCGATGCGCCTCGGCCCTGCGCTACTTGATCATCTGAAAACCATTAAACGTAGTCTTCGCAGCTTAAGACAGCACGATAAGCGTCTTATCACACCCCCCGATACTGAAGTGTAATCAACTATTTATATCGCCTTAATATTTCTGCAATCTGAATAAAATATCCTGACTTCAACACAATACAAAACAGGTTGATATGTGATGTTAAAAAAGAATGCGGATCGTTTCAGCGAAATACAGCTTGAAATCATGAATACGCTTATGGGCTACGAAGACACAAAAAAACTTCATAACAAAAAACAAGCAACTCAACGTTTATTTAAAGCCAGACGCGCTATTGAAGAACACCGCGAAATTCGAAAGCTTGCAACAGTATTAGACAGAAAAGCCTGGTTTGATTCACTCTAGCTAAATGCCGGGCTTCTCTGCTAATCCTTAATCAGTCGGCTCGCTTAATGCTCAGGGTAAATAATATTTAACGGCACCGAACTACCGCCGTCTATGACAATAGCAGCATGATGACGTTTTAGTTGACGGGGCTCAGTGACTCCACAAGAGTGAGCAATCGTCTCTACCTCGTGCACCAGGTTATTATGAAAATGCGCGACGCGTTCCGCTTTTACTTCAGGTACCAATCCCCGCTGCAAGTCAGGGTCATGTGTTGTAATACCGGTCGGGCAAGTATTCTTATTACATTGCAACGCTTGGATACATCCCAGTGAAAACATAAACCCGCGTGCACTGACAACAAAATCTGCACCAATACAAATAGCTGCCGCTACATCACTTGGGTTTATCATCTTGCCGGATACAATCACTCTGATTCGTTCACGTAATTCATGTTGGTGCAGTTTATTCACCAGAATCGGCAAACTCTCTCGCACTGGCAAACCTACGTTATCCATCAAAGGCATAGGTGCAGCGCCGGTTCCGCCATCAGAGCTATCCAGCGTTATGAAATCGGGCGCACTTTCAATGCCTCGATTATTCACCGCTTCACAAAACTGATCTAACCAGTCAATTGTACCCAAGACCAGTTTAAACCCACAAGGCTTACCTGTGACCCGACGTATTCTTGCAACAGTATCAAGCAGGTCATCAATAGTAGCGATATCCGCATGCCTGTTAGGGCTGATAGACGCCTTCCCTTCGGGAATACCACGAATTTCAGCGATTGCCTTACTGACTTTCTCTGCAGGTAAAATCCCTCCTTTTCCGGGTTTAGCGCCCTGAGAAAGCTTCAATTCAAACATCCGTACCTGCTGAATGGCTGCCTTTTCTCTTAGCTTTTCTTCTGATAACTGGCCATTAGCATCCCGAACACCATATTTTGCTGTACCGATCTGATAGACCAGATCACAGCCCCCCTCAAGATGAAAAGGAGATAAGCCACCTTCACCGGTATTCATCCAGCAACCGGCCTTAGCCGCACCATGTGACAACGCCTGAACCGCTGGCGCGGATAAGGCTCCGTAGCTCATACCCGAAATATTAAAGAAGGAGGGTGCATCGTAAGGATGCTCACAATACGGCCCTATACGCGACGGTTGTGATTGTGCGGAATCTTCAGATAAGGTGGGAAAAGGACAGTTAAGAAAGAAATAAGTCCCGGGTCTGCGTAAATCACGTGTCGAGCCGAACGCGATCGTATTATCTACATTCTTTGCAGCACGATATACCCAGCTACGTTGTGCACGGTTAAACGGCAGCTCTTCCCTATCCATCGCAAAGAAATACTGGCGGAAGAACTCACCCAGGTGCTCAAATAGATAACGAAAGCGACCCAGCAGCGGATAGTTACGTCGAATAGTTTGCGCCGTTTGCTTTTTATCATTTTGATAAAGAATAAAAGCAGTGATCAATAAAGCCGCAACGACGATCAGAAATATGATTCCGATGGTCACTATAAAATTAACGGCAAAAATGGTTAGCGTATCGTTCACGTTGAATCTCCCTACTAAATAGTAGAGCTATCCTAACCAGTGAATACACAAAGGTGAACTAATTTAGCGTTAGTTGAAGTAAGTTTACCGGGAATAAAGAGCCATCATCCATCAGAGATAAACTAATGATAATCTCGTTTCTCACGCGCCAATATATCCTCAACATCCAACGAAGATATTGCCACACTCTCATTTATTGGAATCTCTCCACTCAATTGCAAGGCTAAATAGCGCATGCAACATACGCGAAGAAACGACGTGAAATTACCTAAATCATGGTCGGCATCGATTGATTCATGATAAAGACGTGTGATCATTTGAGGAATATTCATACCATCCCGGTTAGAAATATTATCCAGTATCGTCCAGAAATAATTTTCCAGCCGAATACTCGTTACCATCCCATCAATACGCAAAGACCTGGTGCTACTTGACCAAAGCTCAGCATCCGCCTGAATAAAAAGTTTACACACGGGCATTCACTCCGTATTTGCTTATCCAAAGGGTAAGACGGCCGAGTTAATCCAGCACGTTAAATCAACCGCCTTACGTTCGCAATTATGTCACCCTACTCTCATTTGTTTAACAATATCATAAACTGAGATAGCCAAGCAGGATGAGCAGGCCAAGCCGGCGCTGTCACCAAATTCCCGTCCGTTACTGCTTCAAATACCTCGATTTCTGCAAACGTACCGCCAGCACTTTCCACCTCAGGCTTACATGCAGGATACGCTGAGCATTGCTTACCTTTTAATACGCCTGCGGCCGCTAAAAGCTGCGCACCATGACAGACTGCCGCCACCGGTTTATTCGTATCAAAAAAGTACTTAACCATAAAAAGGACCTGAGGATTCAACCGCAAATATTCGGGTGCCCGCCCACCCGGAATAACCAACGCATCATAATCTTCCAACACAACGTCATCGAAAGTCGCATTTAATACAAAATTATGGCCGCGTTTTTCCGTATAGGTCTGATCACCTTCAAAATCATGAATAGCGGTTACCACTGTGTCACCACTCTTTTTATCCGGGCAGACGGCATCCACGCTATGCCCTACAGCCATTAACGTCTGAAAAGGAACCATAGTTTCATAATCTTCAGTAAAATCACCTGTGATCATTAATATTTTTTTATTATTCATTATTTGCTCCGATGCTCGAAAAAATAGTAGGAACGACTGACAACAAGTCATTGTTATCGATCTGACATCAAAGAAAATATCATGTGCTAAAATGCGAGTGGTATTACTGGAATACTACAGAGGCAAGAGTTAAAGAGTTAAAAATAGGAGGTTCGTTATTGCTGCAGCACAAAGAGTACTAGAGCAATAGCTATGGTCCGACTGCCGAGACTAGTAAGGCATCAACCAATATTTATTTAAATCTCTGGGACTTTATTCCTTACGCGATGGTTGGCCCGAGCTTCACCATTCGCCGTGAAACCTAGTCCTCAGGGTAAGTTGAATTAAGTAAACTGTCCCCGGATTCTTAAGAACCAGAGGCAGGGTCGCTGTCTGAGGGATCACTGTTTGATGGATTCGGATATGGGTTGATTCGCTCACGTGCACGCTTTGTCAGGGCCTTGTCTGACGTTTTATCGACTATCTCCAGGTTATGGTGCATCGCCGTTTTAGACAACATATGGGCGGTAACAGGCGCAGTAATGAGCAAAAATAGTGTAATAAGCAGTTCATGCAGGCTTAAATAACCTTGCTGATAGGTGACAAGTATCATCGACGCAATAAGCAGGCAGCCCATGCCCAGCGTTGTCGCTTTGGTGGGGGCGTGAAGGCGGGTGTAAAAGTCGGGGAGCTTTGCCAGGCCCAGTGAGCCAATAAATACAAATCCGGCTCCCACTACCAGCAATACTGATACTACTAACTCAATCCAAAATTCCATTCTATTTTCCTGACTCTTTAGCTGTATATCGTTGTTATATGGCTTTACGTGGCTGCTTATTCGATCAGGTCGCCACGTAAAATGTATTTACACATGGCAGCGGTACTCACAAACCCCAGCATGGCAATTAACAATGCAGCCTCAAAATACAGGGATGTAGCTGAAGAAATACCAAACAATATGATCAACGCAATGCTGTTAATGTACATGGTGTCGAGTGCCAGAATGCGGTCAGGTCTACTTGGCCCAATAAACAAACGCCACAAGTTAAGGATTAAGGATATGCAAACTAGCGTGGTTGCAATCACTATTGCAGTACTTAGCATTTGAAAATCTCCCTAAGAGGTCTCTCATAACGATGTTTGATTAAGGCGATAAGCTCTTCTTCATTCGTCAGATTAAGCACATGTACATAGAGCCATTTTTTGTCTTCGGAGATTTCTGCGCTAACGGTGCCAGGTGTTAAAGAGACCGTACTGGCCAGTATAGTGATCGGAAGCGCATGCTCTATATCCAGAGGGATGGCGACAAAGGCAGGCTGCAGTTTTTTAGAGGGGCCTATTACTAATACCGCGACCTCAAAATTAGCCACAATAATGTCACCGATCACCATTAATATATAGCGAAGGGTAACGAGTGGCTTATGAATACGGGGTTGCGGGTTATGCATACCCGATGTCAGTAAAGGAATGGCGATTGCCAAAAATGCAGCTAATACTAAGTGGCCCGGCGCGACAGTGTTATTGAGCAATAGCCAGACGATGAACAGTAGCAGAGAATGCAGAGGCATGGGTAACAAGCGAAAACGCGGATTAGTTGTCATTATTCATTCCCTCCTGGAAGTAGAGCAGTCACTGTTGGGGTCGAGTTATGCAGTTGAGCTGCTGCCAGGTTGGTATAGTCTGTAACAGCCCCTCCAAACACGACCAACAGCGGTGATGCTGAGAGTAATAAAACAACGGCGATAATCTTCAGTGGGGAGATCTTCTCATCATTGGTATTTTCTCCTGCAGCTCTCCAGAAAATAGTGGTACCCGCACGGGATATGGCTACCATCGACGCTAGCCCTGCTAGCAGCACGCCCCCCCATACCCAAGCAGTTTCAGCCAAGCCTTGAGTGGCTTGTAATATCATTATTTTGCCCACAAAACCTGATAAGGGAGGCATACCCACTGACGTGAGCGCCGCAATAAAGAACGCAATGCCTATTAATTTTCCATACTTCATTTTGCGTGCGATCACATAGCGGTCTTTGGCTTTGCCTCGTTGCTTACTAATGAGGTCTGCGATCAGGAATAGTGCGCCTGTTACCAGAGTCGTATGCATCATATAGTAAAGCGCTGCTGAGGTGGCCGATTCACGTTGCATGGCAATCGCCAGTATGAGTGTCCCTACCGAAACGATGACTAAATTGGCAGCGGTTAACCTTAAGCTCGGGCTGGCCAGTACACCGATGGCGCCAATGATTAACGTTAACAGCGCCAATGGCCATAACCAAGGAATGGCAATGCTGGCAAGGGCTCCGGCATCTTCGCCAAAGATGGTCGTGTGTACACGTAAAATACTGTAAACACCCACCTTGGTCATAATGGCGAAGAGCGCTGCAACCGGTGCACTGGCTGCTGCATAGGTTTTGGGAAGCCAAAAATGTAATGGCAGCAAAGCCGCTTTTAACCCGAATACTACCAACAATAACAGGCCACCGGCTTTCGCTAAGGCTTGTTCATGTTCGTTTAATAAGCGTACTTTGTTGGCCATGTCGGCGATATTAAGTGAGCCGATGGTGCCATATAAAATACCCAGTGCAAACAGGAAGATACCCGAGCCCACTAAATTAAGAATCACATAATGCACATTCATTTTGGTTTTCTGTTTACCGCCGCCATGTATCAATAGCGCGTAAGAAGCAATCAGTAACACTTCAAAGAAAACAAACAGATTAAAAATATCCCCTGTTAGAAAAGCGCCATTAACCCCCATGATCTGGAACATAAAGAGTGGGTGAAAATACATGCCATCTTTATCTTCTCCTGCACAGGCATATAAATGTGCACCCAATCCAAGCACCGAGGTTAGCAATACCATCATGGTTGATAGTCTGTCGCCGACCAGGGTGATGCCGAAAGGCGGTTGCCAGCCACCCAATATGTACAATTGGGTTCCTTGTTGATGGCTGGTGAGTAAAAGCAAAGCGGATACTGTGACGAGAAGAAGCAGGATCGAAACAGCAAAAATACGCTGTCGGGTGATGGAGTTACTTAATGGCGGCAATAACATAAAGACTGCCGCCAGCATCGGTAATAAAATGGGAAAAATAGCCAAGTGTTGCATTAACCACTCCTCTTATCTGAAACACTGATTCGGCTGGGTTGGTCGGGCATTTGACCGTCTACATGATCATTCCCTTGGTCAGCTCGCGAGCGCATGGCTAATATCACCACAAATGCAGTCATGGCAAAGCCGATTACAATAGCGGTTAATACCAGTGCTTGCGGTAATGGGTCGGTGTATTCCGCGGATTGTCCCAGTACTGCAGCGGCATTGATTTTTAGGCGACCACTGGCAAAAAGAAACAGGTTTACTGCGTACGACAGCAGGGTTAAACCTATGACAACAGTGAATGTCCGCCCTCTTAGCACGAGAAAAAATCCACAGGTAGTCAATAAACCGACACAGAACGCATAAATCGCTTCCATTAATCGTTCTCCTTCATCTCAAAGCGTTCGCTAGTGGTAAGCTTGCCTAAATTTGCCAGTATTAGCATCACAGAGCCCACAACCGTAAGGTAGACCCCTAAATCGAACAACATAGCACTGGCGAGTTCGAACTCTCCAATCCAGGGTAAGTTGAAGTGATCAAACCAGGTGCTCAGGAAGGGTTTGCCAAATACCCAGCTGCCTAAGCCTGTCGTAGTCGCAATTAATATCCCGCCGGCAATGAGCCATTGGTAGTCGATTTTGATTCGAGGTTTAATCCACTGAACACCGTGTGCAATATATTGCTGAATAATCGCCACGGCGGTAATAAGGCCGGCAATAAAGCCACCACCGGGTACGTTATGGCCGCGTAAGAAAATATAAACGGATACCAGTATCGCTAGTGGAAGCAGACTCTGTGACACCATTTCAAACATAATTGGATGAGGATCATTACTCCAGGCGCGTCCGGCGTCGTCACGTACAGGCATGTAGATACGCATTTTGGCAATCAGTTTAAAAATTCCTAATGCGGCAATACCCAGTACGGTAATTTCACCGAGTGTGTCGAAGCCTCTGAAATCGACCAAAATGACATTCACCACATTGGTTCCACCGCCACCGGTTTTACTGTTGGCTAAGAAGAAGTCTGAAATTGTATCCAAAGGCGTTGTGAGCATGGCGAAACAGATGGTGCCTATGACGCAACCTAATAGCCCTGAAATTAATAAATCTCCGCTTAAACGCCTGTTAGTTGACTCTTTCTGTGTACTTTGCGGTAAAAAGAATAGCGCGAGAAGTAACAAAATAATGGTGACTATTTCGACTGATAGTTGCGTTAGCGCTAAATCCGGTGCTGAAAATTTAGCAAATATCAGCGATACCATTAACCCCACAACAGACAAAAATATCAGCGCAAGAAATCGCCGTCTGTACCATATTACGGTTGCGACGGCACTCAATACCAATAACACGGCCCCGGTGACTGATACACCGTCAAGCGGGATTTGAGTGCGCGTGCCTATATTCTGAGTCAGACCAAGCAGAGGTAATCCCGCCATGGCTAATGTGAACAACAACAGTAAAAAGATATACCGTTGCAAAGAGCCGTTTTCCAAGGTGCTTATAATGCGCTCAGAAGCGTTGACGATCGATTGAACAATGCCTTCAAAGATATGTTTTGCATCAGGTTCATCAAATTGTGATTGAAACTGAAAAAGATGACGTCGGTTGTAGTAAATAATTGCGCCTCCGACCATGGCGAGGAAACTCATGAACAACGGTATGTTTAATCCGTGCCATATTGCCAAACTGTGAACGGGGACATCACGCGTCAACACCGCAGAAGCGGCGACATGCAATAGCTCACCGACAACATAGGCAGGGAATATCCCCACCAGTAAACAAAGGGCTACCAGAATCTCGACCGGTACCTTCATATAACGCGGAGGTTCTTTTGGGGTTTTAGGAAGGTCTATTGGCTCACCGTTAAAGAATACATCATGAATGAAGCGTAATGAGTAGGCGACAGAAAACGCAGCGCCGACTGTGGCTAACAGCGGAATCATCCAGGACAGAGAGCCCAGCGTACTTTGGTTAAGTGTTTCGGCAAAAAACATCTCCTTTGACAGAAAGCCATTCAATAAAGGGACGCCGGCCATTGATAGCGCCGCGACGATGGCCAGTGTCGCGGTATAGGGCATGTATTTCATCAGACCATTGAGCTTGCGCATATCCCGTGAGCCAGACTCGTGATCAATGATTCCGGCAGCCATAAACAACGAAGCTTTAAAGATAGCGTGGTTGATAATATGGAATACAGCCGCGACGGCGGCAAGATCCGAGTTTAGACCCAACAGAAGAGTAATGAGGCCTAAATGGCTAATCGTCGAATAAGCAAGAAGGCCTTTTAGATCATGCTTAAACAGGGCGACATATGCACCTATAAGTAGTGTTATCAAGCCGGTTAAACTGACAATCATGAACCATAAGTCAGTACCGGCCAATGCCGGATAAAAACGAGCCATGAGGAAAATACCCGCCTTTACCATCGTGGCGGAATGTAGGTAGGCACTTACCGGTGTAGGTGCCGACATGGCATGGGGTAACCAAAAATGAAATGGGAATTGTGCTGATTTTGTGAATGCACCTAACAGTACCAATACTAAGGCTACTGGATAAGCGGCGTGTGATCGAATCAGGTCACCACTCGCTAATACCGTATCGAGGTCATAACTATCGACCATATTGCCGATCAGCAATAGCCCTGCGAGTAGAGCAAGTCCACCCGCTCCTGTCACGGTTAGGGCCATTCTCGCGCCTTTTCGGGCCTCTGATTTATGAGACCAAAAGCTGATCAGCAGAAACGAGCTAATACTGGTTAATTCCCAGAACATCCATAATTGGATCAAGTTATTTGATATGACGATACCGACCATCGCGCTCATAAACAGGATCAGGTAAGCAAAGAAATGTCCCATCGAGTCTTTTGCTGACAGATAGTAGCGGGCATACAGAATTACCAGCAGCCCAATACCGAGTATCAATAATAAAAACAGTAGTGACAGTCCATCGAGCCGAAATGAAAGATCCAGCCCTATAGCGGGAATCCACTCTATGGTTTGCCGAATGGCTTGCCCATCGAATATATCCACTGCATACATGAGTACCAGAATGAGTGACCAGGCGGGTAATAATGCAACGGATAAAGTACAGATATTGCGGCCGAAACGCTCTGTAAACAAAGGGACTAATGTGCCAATAAGGGGTAGTAGTACGACCCATAGCAGGTTCATATGAGGGGTGACTCCAGATTAAATGGCGAGATAACAAATAACAGACTGATTTATAAGTCGTGTCTGGCGTTGTTTACTATACACATAGTACTGTTTTGGTCAAAAAAACTATAAAGCTTTTGTTATGGAAGATACGATTAAGTTAACAATTACCTGATAAAAACCTATATTCAAGAAACACAGGGCGGT
>NZ_JBFIIH010000117.1:0-12184 GCF_041601355.1 Neptunomonas sp. | reverse complement strand
ATATATGGGGCACTGTCTTGCTCAGGGTTATATCTATAAATACTCACCTTCATAACACCTACCTCCCGCACTTATTACACGCTTTTATGCCTTAAAAACGAACATGCGATCCATTTCCTTAGCATGCTCAGCAGAAGATCCAGACTTCGACTGCTCTGACAATTCCCTCTCTTCTGAAAAGTGCAAAAGCGTATTTACTTTACAAATCTATAATATGTATTTAAAATACACATTACAAGCTTTGTACAATTTATTTGCACTGGGAGGCCAACCATGACTGTTTTTCTGTTCTCACTTACGCTGCTTTTAACCGTGATAGTCATTGCATCTATCGGCGTCATGAATGGCCGCACAAGCCTGAAAGGCTCATGCGGCGGTGTCGGTGCCGCGCTGGGCGAAAAAGATTATTCCTGCTCCATCTGCGGGGGTGATTCTAATCGATGTCATGATCAACAGGTTGATATAAACAAAGTCACTGAATCGTATGCGTTAGGCAGAGAAATGGGCTCTTAACTCCCCGCCTGACATAGAGCACGGACATAAAGCGCATGGCCAGGATAGTGCCATGCTCACATTTTATGAGTACTTTTCTTTAGTTGAATATTTGTATTTCGCGAGGGATGTTTTCAATGAACATTATCAGTAAATCATTAGCGCAGTTAGCTCAGGAAGTGCCTGGTATTACGGCAGTGTTTAGTCAATTTGGCCTAAGCTATTGCTGGAATGGAAGCCAAACCCTTAAGCAAGCAATTGAAAATACGGGACTTAAGAAAAATGACGTGCTAGAAGCCATTGCTCAATTAACTGTTACTCCGGATAGGATGAATGACTGGAAGAAGATGGATAATAACGAGCTGATTACGCATTTGACAGACCGTTATCATCACGTACATAGAGTGCAACTTGAAGAGCTATTTCGCTTAGCCAGCCGCGTCGAATCTGTTCACCATGAACATCTGAAGTGTCCGATTGGACTTGCTAACCATCTCAAACATTTTTTTATTGAATTAGAAAAACATATGTTAAATGAAGAAACTGTATTGTTTCCTCAGCTTATGCAAGACCCGTTATCCGTCACATCTGATCATATTGTGGCAATGAGGCAAGAACATAAACTCTGCCTTGAGGCTATCAATAAAATTGATGATATAACTGAAGGAGTGATAACACCTAAAGGGGCATGTAATACCTGGACAGCACTTTACCTGGGGTTAAGTACCTTCAAAGATGATTTAGCTAGCCATATACAGTTAGAAAACGAGATTCTTTATCGTGGCAAAATCTCTTGATGCAGACATTATCTTTGCCAGTAGCCGAGCGGTTTTTCATGTGCCGGCGGAAACCTTGTTCGCAACGGCGTTGTTCACACTTTCTATCCTGTTAGTTTCTTTAGGCCTGCAGCCAAATCAATTGGCATAGGGAATATGACAGTCGAACTCTTGTCTCCGGCTATTTCCACCAGTGTTTGCAGGTAACGCAACTGTAGAGCCTGCTCTTGCTGCGATAGAATTTTGGCTGCTTCGAGTAATTTTTGTGATGCTTCAAATTCACCCTGCGCATGAATCACCTTCGCTCGGCGCTCGCGTTCAGCTTCAGCTTGTTTAGCTATCGCTCGAATCATACTTTCGTCAAGGTCAACGTGTTTTATTTCTACATTGGCAACTTTAATTCCCCATGCATCAGTTTGCTTGTCCAGTATGGATTGTACATCGGCGTTCAGTTGTTCCCGTTCTGCCAGCATATCGTCCAGCTCATGTTGGCCTAAAACAGACCGAAGGGTCGTTTGGGATAATTGGCTGGTTGCCTCCAAAAAATTTTCAACTTGAATAATGGCTTTTTGTGGATCGATTACCCGAAAATAAATAACCGCATTAACTTTAACCGAGACATTATCCCGGGAGATAACATCTTGCGACGGCACATCCATCACCACGGTTCGTAAATCAACACGAACCATTTGTTGCAGAAACGGGATCAGAATGATCAATCCAGGTCCTTTCACTTTGTAAAACCGTCCAAGCAAAAAAATGACGCCACGCTCATATTCGCGTAACACCCGAAACATCGATATCAATAAAACCAGCACCATAATCAAAAATGGCACGCCAAAAAACTCTATCTGAAAGTCCATTATCTTTCTCCGTTATTCTTGGTAACTACTAACCCTACGCCTTCTACAGCGCGAACAGTGACACTATCATGTACCGCCAGAGGTTGATCACATTGCACTTGCCAGAGTTCGCCATCTAACCGAACCAGCGGTGTATCACCACGCAATGATTCGACCTCTGCGATGTTACCAACGTAATGATCGATTCCTGTGACGATGACTTGCTTCCGGGCTTTGACTATCAGGCCTAAGGTAAACACCAGTATTAATGCGCTGAAGGCAGCAAATGCTAAGATTAAAGGAATGGCAATTTGGTATTCAGTATGTTCGGTATCCATCAAAATGATCGAACCTATGGTAAATGCTGTGATACCCCCCAGACCCAAAATACCAAAACTGGGAGCAAAAGCTTCTGCTGTCATCAAGCCTATACCCAACATCATTAATGCAAGCCCGGCATAACTCACGGGCAGTACTTGGAACGCATACAAGGCTACAAAAATACAAACGGCACCGATTATGCCCGGCACACCGAAACCGGGATTAGAAGCTTCGAAAATTAATCCGTATACACCAATCAGGATTAAAATATAGGCAACATTCGGATCTGTAATAACTGAAAGAAACTCGTTTCGCCAATCGATTGGGTGATGGTATATATCAACTTCACTGCTGCTCAGGGTCAACTCCTCATCACCCATTTTGACGATGTAGCCATCAAGCTGCTGCATAAGGTTATTGATATCAGTAGCCACTATATCAATAACGCCTAGTGACAAAGCCTCCTCTGCCGGCAAACTAACCCCTTCCCTCACTGCCCGGGCGGCCCACTCAGAGTTACGTTCCCGTAAATCAGCCAAACCCTGAATATAGGCGACGGCATCGTTAGTTATTTTCCGTTCCATAGCAGTAGATCCCGCTAAAGCGGGTTGCTCATCAGTTTCTTCGCTGCCCGTTTGGCTGGGGATAGATGGCAGTTCGGGGGCGCCAATCTGAACCGGAGTTGCGGCACCCAGATTCGTCGCCGGTGCCATCGCCGCTATATGCGTTGCATAGAGGAGATAAGTACCAGCGCTGGCTGCTCGGGCACCACTAGGAGATACATAACCGATAACCGGAATTTTACAGGCCAGGACTGCTTTAATCATCTCGCGCATAGCGCTATCGAGCCCGCCGGGCGTGTCAATTTTTAAGATAACAAATGGTGCATGTTCTTCCTGAGCTTGTTCAAGTCCCCTAACCATGTGATCCGCTGTAGCGGGGCCGATGCCACCTTTAACGTCAATTATCCAGACTCTGTTACTCGCGTGAGCCGGAATCTGCAAAAAGCAAAAGAGAAGAAAAACATAAGAATAGTGTTTGATGTGTGGCATAACAGATCCTTTCCAACACTTGTGACTGGAGTACATCGCTACGCTTAGTCCTCTTAGCCGGGTAAGCTGATGAGTAAGCTCTGCCTTATTGTTCACATACTGAGATATATCCTGCATAACATGTAACAGGGACTGTTTGTCGACAGTCCCTTAGTTAAAAACAGCTGAAACGTCAGTTCACTTTTATTTCGAGTTTCTTCGGCTCTCTTGTCTCAACCTTCTTAAGCTCCAGCGACAATACGCCATTTTCGAACTTGGCATCAATCGCATCAGGGGCTACATCTTCCCCAACGGTGAACTGTCGCATATAACTCCCTGTATGCCTTTCCTGACGAATAAGTTTACCGTCTTTCTCCTCTTTTTCTTCTGTTTTAGTTTCGCCTTTTACGGTGAGGATGCCATTTTCTATCGATACATGAATATCCTCTTTTTTAACTCCGGGAAGATCGACATTAACTAAATACTTATTATCTGTTTCGTGCACATCAATGGCAGGAAACTTGTTTCCCATTCGTCTTTCAGTCGGCATAAAAAAATCATTTAAAAATGCATCATCAAATAATCGGTTAAAGCGAGTTAAGTTACCCATAACCCTATACTCCATATATTGTTTACGCTGAATTCAAATGCTCTCAGTGCGATGAGCCATATTAATAGACTATTCTTTTTGAAGAATCCCAGATATGCTTCTGTAAAATTTGAGTTTTATTTTAATTTATTCAGTTAAAATTGAGATGTTCATTAACCAATATCATACGCTGAGGATGGATAAGGTATTATTTAATAGGTCATTATTAAAACCGCGCTAACGGCTGCGGCGGCCGTTTAACCCCAAGGATTTCGATCAACAGAAGTTTAAGAAGATTTTTCCGGTGGAGGCACTGATGAGTGATATCACTTTTCTAACCGGACACTTTTAACAATTAAGCGCTTTTGCGAGTGGTAGCGGTTTTGTTTGAACCGCCGTTTTGTTTGTGCGCAGAGATGTTAATCATCTCTTCGATTTTCTCCTGTGCATACTGCATGAGTTTGGTAGCGTCAGCCATGCCATACATATCAGGCATAGCAGAAATATGTGTTTCCAGAACGTCTAACAATTGTTCTTGAGTTTCTGACAGCATAGTGACTTCTTTTTCAGTGATGTTAGCCAAATTAGCGTCTAATTTTTTAAAAAATTTAACCTGCAACCCGAAAAGGTCTTTAGGCTCTCGTACGCTGCTCAGTGCTAGCATCTGTGCCATTCCCGTGTTGAACAGGTCAGCCATATATTCAGTTTGTAAAGCAATGAGCTTTTCTGCGACCGATTTGTTGATGTCCGTAATCTTAGTTACAGGCGCCAGGGCTTCTTTGACATCTTTCAATTTATCCTGGGGCATTTTTTTATCCTCAGTCAGTAGTTTTCAACGGGCTAATCATAATATTTATTCTCCTTACATCCGATATTTCAACGTAATTGAGCAGGTCTTAATTAAATTTCAGATAGAAAAGAACAAAAACACATAAGTGATGGGACTCATTAAAGAGCGTAATGATGTTTGAATTATTTAAAAAACAAATACATAAGCCTGCTGCTTTATTATTTATATATTTTTTTATAAATAAATTTAATTTTTATAGTTATTTTCTTAAAAAAATTTAAGGAAAGCTCAATTCAATTGATCACAACATTGTGAATGTTATTAAGTGGTAGCTAAGATGACTATATTCCAGAGATATTAAATGCGCATGTACACTACGCAAGTTCCTCCGCTATCAGTATCGCATCGTTTCAAGTGACGGAGGGTGAAAAATTTAAAACATTAATATTCACAAAGACGGTGTAATCATGAGCCAGTTATAAAATGAACAGGGCTACAACCAGACAACATTCAGGAGAACATCATGTTTGATCCAATTCCATTGAGTAAAACGGCGCAAAAATGTAGTACGTTGCTGATTTTAGCCATGTCGTTATCTATCAGTAACGCTTATGCAGAAAATGATATGATCGGTGCAGATGAGTTTCTTGCTTCTTGTGCTTCCTGTCATGGTGTTAGTGGTAAAGGAGATGGGCCTATAGCTGAATTCCTTACACCAAAACCCACGGATTTAACCCAGCTTGCTAAGAATAACCATGGTTTATACCCATCTCTGGGTTCCGGAACCTATCCGTTTCAGCGTGTGTTTCAGGTAATTGATGGCAGAACCCTTGTCTCGGGGCATGGAGACAGAGCGATGCCTGTCTGGGGGAGCCGTTACAAAATGGAAGAGGGAGAAAAATATGGCCCGATGGGAGCAGAAAAAGTTATCAGAGGGAGGGTTCTGGAATTAGTTTACTATATCCAGACAATACAAGAAGAATAATGCCTGAATAATCAGAAAACCTGTAGCAGGAGGAGCATTGTATGGCTAAGTATCGCAAAATACTGGTGGCAATTGATCTTTCCGAAGAAGCAAAACAAGTGCTTGGAACGGCAGTTGATCTGTGTCAGGTTCATAACGCAGAACTGCTGGTTGTCCATATTGTTGAGCCTGTCAGCACCGCCTATGG
The DNA here is from genome assembly GCF_041601355.1 of Neptunomonas sp. Taxonomy (GTDB): domain Bacteria; phylum Pseudomonadota; class Gammaproteobacteria; order Pseudomonadales; family Balneatricaceae; genus Neptunomonas. The sequence goes on along the minus strand of NZ_JBFIIH010000117.1, from coordinate 6,171 downwards.
CGGCGTATATATGACCGAGCTGAGCAAGACTCAGGATGAATTGAATACAGCAGCGAAAGAGCACTTAACGACTTACGTTAACGAGTTCAATATTGAAGCAAACCAACAAATTATTACGGTCGGTCATCCGGATGCAGAAATACACCGCCTGGCAGAAATGCACGACATCGACCTGATTGTGATCGGCAGTCATGGCCGCCGGGGCCTTCAACGGTTCATACTGGGATCAACAGCCAACGGCGTTATGCAGAGCGCGACTTGTGACGTACTCGCGGTGCGGGTCAAGTGATCCTTATTGCAGGGCGGAAATAACCCACAGTAAGACGCTGTCATCCACGACCGGATCGGCATAAAGCAATACTTGTCACGAGCCTGCCCGAGCGCTCTGTCTTGCTCAGTTCAGAGCCATTTCAATAGCAAATCGACCCGAAGCAAACGTTGGGGAGTTCCCGATTTACTGGAAAATTGTGTACTGGCGTTTTTTGCTCCGTTGATGATGGGTGCGCCGTCTTCGTTTAACATCTATTTTTATCGGCAAACGCCATGCGGGCCGATAGCGAGGGTTAAAGGAATGGGTAATATCGAACACGATCAATCACAAAACGAATGGGGTGCCATTGTCATTGGATCAGGCATGGGCGGCATGGCGGCGGCAGCGGCTTTGTCGAGAACAGGACACAAGGTTCTTCTTCTGGAGCAATACCATACGCTCGGCGGCCTGACGCATAGCTTCTCTCGCGAGGGCTTCACATGGGATGTAGGGATCCACTATTTGGGAGGGCTAGCCCCTGGCGACCCGGAAAAAGACCTTCTTGACTGGCTGTGCGCAAAGCCTATTGAGTTTGCTTCCATGGGTGCAGTTTACGACACATTGCATGTCGGAGATTCTCAGCCCTTGCGGCTTTCACGTCCTTATGAGGCGCAGGAATTGGACTTCAAGGCGCGTTTTCCGGAGGAAGCTGAAGCAATCGAAGGTTGGACGGATGCGATGCGCAAGGGGCGCGAGGCGCTGATGACAGCAACGCAAGTTCGATCCTTACCCGCCCCCTTCGGCGCCGGTTTGAAATGGTGGAAGCGCAACGAGCTTAACAGGTGGTGTGGCAGAACAACCAATGAAGTGGCACGTAGTCTCACAGATAATGACGAGCTTGTTAGTGCGCTCACCTCGCAATGGGGCGATTTCGGAGGTCGCCCGAGCACAGCGAGCTTTGCTTTACACGCCATGACAGTTGGTTCCTATCTTGAAAGCGGTGCGTGGTATCCGGTGGGTGGCGGGGCCGTCTTCGCGCAACACATCTTGCCAACGATATCAGATGGCGGTGGCGAGGCTCGTGCTGGGGTAAGTGTGGCCTCCTTGTTGATGAAAGACGGGCGTGTCACAGGTGTTACGACCGCAAACGGAGAAACGATACGCGCTGACGCTGTGATCTCGAGTATCGGCGCTCGGGAAACAGTTGAGAGCCTGCTGCCTGATGACTGCGGCCATCAGGATTGGATAGAAGAAATCCGCTCGCTCAATCCTAATGTCGCCCATTTCAGTTTGTTTATGGGTTTTGAAGGCGATGTCGAATCTGCAGGCGCCACCAAATCAAATCACTGGATCTACCCTACTGGCGCTGTAGACACTCTTTGGGAAGACGCGCCGGATGGAGCACCGCCCGGTTTTTTTGTTTCCTTTGCATCACTGAAAGATCCAACGCATGATCCGGGCCCTAACCACAAGCATGTGGGAGAGGTGCTTACCCTGACGGACTGGTCCAGCGTCGAAACTTGGGCGATGAAATCACCTGGTGCAAGAGGCGCTGACTATCAGGAATTCAAACAATCTGTTGAGCAGAAAATGTTCGAACAGTTTGAAAACTATTTTCCGCAGCTCGCTAAACTCGTTGTCCATCGCGAGCTCGCAACACCGCTCACCACTGTTAGCACCACTGGCCACTATCAAGGGGCATTTTACGGTCTTGATGTTTCGCCGAAACGTGTATTTTCAGAAGCATTGCGCATGAAGACGCCGATTAAGGGGCTCTACCTTGCGGGCCAGGATGTGTGCTCACCGGGGATCGCAGGCGCGCTGTGGGGCGGCGTTCTCTCCGCGGCCAATGTCGACCGCAAGGTGTTTTCACACTTGCCGGGGTAATATGCCGTCTTTCTATCTTTAGTCGCTCATGTAGCCAAACCGGTCAAAACCACTTTCATGATTAAACCAACCCCGACATGAAATGACAGCGATAAAAGTATAGGCGCAGTTATCCGATATAATGCTGTAATTCGATATTATATTGTTACCGTAAGGGCTGTTTACATCTTATTATTGGGATGCCTTTCTTTAAGGTATTCCATATGAGAAATCAGACCATCCACCGTCTCTCTTAACAAATCAAGTTCTTCAATAGACAGCGCATCCAGTTGCTCCAGGTTATATTCAATAATATCAATAATCTGTTTACCCGGCCGCTGTAGAGGCCGCATAAAATATGCCGTAATCGTGGCAACGATAGTGCCAAAAAACAGAGCGGAACCGAGAACAATCCAGATCCCGCCAATCAGTTTTGATACACCCAGCACAGGCACGGGTGCGATTCCTGCGGTTGAAAAAGCCGCTATCGCCCAGTAAAGCGCATCGCCAAACGTGATAATACCTGAACCATTAACCCCACTTTCTGCAAAAAACATTGCAACAGAAAAACCAAACCAAAGTGCAACCAACAAAAACACCGCTTTTAAAAAAGGAGTTTGTTTCAATACATCTTTAACAAATATTTTGGCGCGTGAAGGCTTAACCATACTTATCTCCTTTAATACCGTCACCATTAATCACAGCATACAATAAATTTTTTGACGATTTTAAATCAGGCTTTCGAGTGTGGCGTGGTGATTGAATGCGGTTGAGCTAGCTTAACTGCACCCATTAAAGCCCATGAATCAGGATTAATTTCATTATACAATACATGATCTTTTAATAGGCTTTGATGCTAAGACTGCCTGATCATAAAAGGACAATAGTTGATCAAACATTTTTACCCTACCCCAGTCCCAAAGCAGTCACATGCAGAATCAATGTATCGTCTGAAAAGACCTGCATTCACTGCTATTCAGTTGTTCCTGATACAGCTGTTGCCCGTGTATTAAACAGTTATTCTGAGTGTGTTGTTTTACCGAAGTGCCATTCCTGATGTAACTTTTTGTTTTGTGGCGGGCGCATGTTTACATCATTTTTTTGTACGTTTACGACTGAGACTTTCTCACCGTCAGTTACACGATATAATACCGACATGAGAGAAACTTCAGATATATTCTTGTCTACACTGTCTATGAGTTTGTTTTTGTAAAACTTCAAAAGACGTATTTCTTGTCCTGTTATTTCAGAGAGTTGATTGCTAATGGCTTCAATATATTTAAGCTGATTCTTAATCGTGCCGTTACGACCGTGTATTTGACTTAGCGCCCTACACCTTAATATTGCACTATTAAGTTGTTTAAGCATATGCTCTGTTTGAATATTTAACAGATCTTTCACTGTTGACTCGCTAAATGCAGTAATAATAGATACATGCTTTTTATTAACTGCACCATGGCTATTATACTTATTCATATTTCACCTTCCACAGAAGAACATATTCTTATTAATATTTAATAATAGTCACAATGTTAAAATCAATTAAATTGAGTTTTTCTTAAATTCTTTTAAGAAAGTAATTATAAAAAAATTTATTTATAAACAATTTAAGCGTCATTACTTCATTTTATGAATCCCATCACTTTTATTTTTCGTTAATTTCTATCTGAAATTTTATTCAGGCCTGCTCAATTACGTTGAAATATCAGGTGTAAGGAGAATAATTAATGTGATAGGCCCGTTGAAAACTACTGACTGAGGACAAACGACATGCCCCAAGATACAATGAAAGATGTCAAAGAAGCTCTGGTGCCTGTAACTAAGATTACGGACATCAACAAATCAGCCGCGGAAAAGCTCATCGCTCTTCAAACTGAATACATGACTGACCTGTTCAACACGGGAGTGGCACAGATGCAAGCACTGAGCCGGGTTCGGGAGCCCAAAGACGTGTTCGAACTACAGATTAAATTTTTTAAAGAGTTAGACGCTAAGTTGGCTAACATTACTGAAAAAGAAGTCACCATGCTGTCAGAAACAAAAGAACAACTGATAGACGTTCTGGAAACACATATCTCTGCTATGCCTGATATGTATGGCATGGCTGACGCGACCAAACTCATGCAGTATGCACAGGAGAAAATAGAAGAGACGATTAATATCTCTGCGCACAAACAAAACGGTGGTACAAACAAAACCGCTACCACTCGCAAAAGAGCTTAATTGTTCAAAGTGTCCGGTTTAAAAAGTGATGAGGGGTTTCCTTCATCACTTACACCAGGCCAGTCACTCAACATAGACTCCACCGCAAAGATACTTATTCGCTTATATTGATCGAACCCTTTAGATTAAACGGCCGCGACTGGCGTTAACGCGCGCCCGATAATGACCAATGTAATATTATATTTTCACCTACAGAGTGTGAATTCGATTAATTAACATCTCAATGTAAACTGAATAAATTAAAATAAAACTCAATTTATAAAAAAGCATATCTGAGATTCTTGAAAAATAATAATCTATATCTATGCCTCATTATACTGAGAGCTTTTTAAGCATAACAATAAAGGAGTAAAGGGTTATGGGCAACTTAACTCGTTTTAACCGATTATTTGATGATTCATTTTTTAATGATTTTTTAATGCCGATTGAAAGACGAATGGGTAACTGGTTTCCTGCCATGGATGTGCACGAAACAGATAATAAGTATTTAGTTAATGTCGATCTTCCCGGGATTAAAAAAGAGGATGTTCATGTAACATTAGAAAATGGCGTCCTCACCGTGAAAGGTGAAACCAAAACAGAAGAAAAAGAGGAGAAGGACGGTAAGCTTATTCGTCAGGAAAGGCATACAGGGAGCTTTATGCGACAGTTCACCGTTGGGGCAGATGTAATCCCTGAAGAGATTGATGCCAAGTTCGAAAATGGAGTATTGTCGCTGGAGCTTAAGAAAGTTGAGACAAGTCAGCCGAAGAAACTTGAAATAAAAGTGAACTGACGTTTCAAGTAAGGGACTGTTTATCGACAGTCCCTTTCATTTAAGGATCGGGGATACAGGGTCGATAGAATCGATTTTTTTGGCGTTTTTTACCTAATGTATCCACTCAAAAATCATTTACAGAGTAAACTTAGACTGCAAATGCTTCATCGCAAGTTTGTTCCACGCCTGAAGCTGGTGCCACACTTGCCGGGATGCTTCGTATGATTTCTTCCGTTGATCTATAGTATTATTCTTTGCGTACTTGTATACCTCAACATCGAGCTTCTTTGTCGCATTGACAATTCCTTCTCTGAATTCAACAGATATACTGTCAGGAAAGTAGAATCCTAAGAGTGCCTGATGTGACACACTTACACTAAACCAGCTTGCTTGCTCGTCATTGTATCTTTCTATTACTTGATTTCGTTGTTTACCAGGTGCTTGTTTTACTATCACTGCAATAACGCTATCTGCATTCGCAATTAACGATCCTACATCAGCATTTATGTTTTCAATCAAATCAATCTGTCGGTCTAAGACTACTTGTGAGCGAAGGTATTCTTGTTTGAAAATCCAGTCCATGCGCTGCCATGTAAATAAGCCAATGGCCCCTGCTAAGGCTCCGACAAGAACCAGCCCTAATCCAGAATTCAGAAATTTTACAAGCTTATCCATGATCTTGTCTGCACCATAAATCTATGTATGTTTAACACATGTTAAGGTGCATCAACCGGCACTGGACAATCCCGCATCATATTGACCGGAGTGTTACGGTGATGCAAAACCCATATATCATCAGAACCCTGGTTGCTGATAACGACTTCCATCCGTCCGTCGCCATCAATATCACTCGCCAAAATACCCTGCGGTTTTTCGTACACAGGCAGATCACGCTTGCGCAACTCACCGCGTGCATTTACAAAACTGCCTCCTCTATTGGTGACAAACACCACCGTGTTGGCATCCGGTACGGTCAGTGCCAGATCGTTATCGCCATCACCATCCAGATCAGCAGCCGTTACCGCGCGGGATGAGCCTCCCACATCGAACGGGCCGAGCGGCGTTTCAAAGAGTT
>NZ_JBFIIH010000116.1:0-12307 GCF_041601355.1 Neptunomonas sp. | reverse complement strand
GAATTCACGCCGATCGACTATCCAAAACCGGATAACGTCTTGAGTTTCGATAAACTGACCTCGGTATTTCTCTCCAACACCAATCATGAAGAGAACCAGCCGTGCCACCTGGTGCTCAAAGACAGCAGCGTGCCGCTGAGCAAGAATCTGCCTTTATATGCAGAACCGGCGCAGCGTTACTGCCCTGCCGGCGTATATGAAATCGTTGAGAATGAAGCCGGCGAAGCAGCCTTCCAGATCAACTCACAGAACTGCGTTCATTGTAAAACCTGCGATATTAAAGATCCGGCGCAGAATATCACCTGGGTAACGCCAGAAGGCGGCGGCGGGCCTAACTATCCAAATATGTAGCGGGCCTGATATATGAGTTCTACTGTCTAGTCCAGTCTGTAAGATGCATTGGATGAAATATTACAGATTGACCTTAAAAGCACCTGCGGGTGCTTTTTGCTTTTAGCAAAGCTAAACATTATCTGAAAACAATGGCGACAGCGGTTACAAGAGGTGCTTTGCAGCAGGCAACGTATTACTATGCGCCTCATTATTCAGACCTTGGTCGTATCATTTTTTTATGGGAGTCAGAAATGGATATCGCTGCTTATCTTAATGCAATGATTGCACTGTTTGTCATTATCGATCCGATTGGTGCGGCGCTTATATTTCATTCGCTGGTTCCGGTTGATGATATGCGTCACAGAATAAAAATGGCGGTGAAAGCCGCACTCATCTCATCAACCTTATTGATTTTGTTCGGAAACTTTGGCGAGCCCTTGCTGCATAAACTGGGGATTAGTATCGATGCTTTACGTATATCGGGAGGTATTTTGTTATTTTATACAGCCTTCCATATGATCACTAAAGATGCTGAGCATACCAGTACGACCGAAAGGAAAGACATTGCGGTGTTTCCCATGTCAATTCCTATGTTGGCAGGTCCCGGATCGCTAACGCTGGCTATTCTGTTGTATTCCAAGGCAGCTGATTATGAAAGCAGCTTGTCAATTACACTGGCGATTCTGACGATCAGTGCTGCTACTTTGATTATGATGATTCTGTCACGTTACGTGAAGCGGGTAATCGGCAGAACCGGAGATGATATTTTACGTCGTTTCCTCGGGGTTATTCTGGCGGCGCTGGCCATTCAGTTTGTGCATGACGGTATTGTTAACCTCATTCAGCCTGTCCTTTAGTGTGGTTCCATACCCATAATTAACAGTCAATAATCAACCATCAACCATCAACCATCAATAACCAATAAGCTTAATGCCCTTTATTGCTACGCTATTCATAGTTTTCTTTTGAAATATATTGTGCGGGCAATGGCGTAGCTGACATGTCTGATGCTAATTCGAAGAGACTGAATAGCGTAAAACTCAGATTATCCTGACTGGTGGGTTTGTCACGCATCGTTTGTGATTGTTCTACATCCACATCTGAGTGTTCACCTGCCCAAATCATAAAAGGTACATGTGTCTGTGCATCAGGAGCAAACAGATAGGGCATACCATGAAGGTAAACGCCATCCTCTCCCAGAGACTCGCCATGGTCGCTCATATAAACCAGGGTTGTTTCATAACGTTGATTGTTATTCTTAAGGAGCCTGACCGTCTCTGCTAAGAAGTGATCGGTATACAAAATGGTATTGTCATAGGCATTGATAATCTCTTCTTGTGAGCAGCTGGATAGCTCTGCTGACTTACAGACTGGCGTAAAGCGTTCAAACGCAGCGGGGTAGCGTTTGAAATAGGCAGGCCCATGACTGCCCATCTGATGTAACACAATGAGAATGTCATTGGCTTGTTGGTCAATATACGCTTGTAAACCAACCAGCATACCGGTATCACGGCATTCGATATCGCATAGGGTATTCACGTCTGGCGAGCGATAAGAGACATATTCAACACGATCAGCAACGCCTTTTGAATTAGAGTTATTGTCTCGCCACAAGACACTGACACCCGCCTTAGCAATAATATCGAGCACGTTCTCTGTCTGGTGTGCTTGTTCAACGTCAAAATCTGATTTGGGCGTGAATGAAAACATACAAGGCACCGAGATAGCCGTCGAGGTACCGCACGAGGCTACCTGTGAAAAGTTGATAAGACTGCCTTCCTGATGAAGCTTACTTAATTCAGGTGTTGTATTACGTGGGTAGCCGTTTAGTGACCAGTGATCGGCCCGTGCTGTCTCGCCTACCACCAGAATAACGAGTTCATGGTGGATATCTTGAGGAGGTATGTTGGCTGATTCTGCTATTTTGGTAAAAGATTGTGATGCATTAGAGCCTGTTACCTTGGTAAGCAAATTGCCGGCAGAGTATATCGGGTATGCTGGATTGGTATAAAAACGGAGTAATTTATGCTCGCGAAAGAAGCTTGCATAATGTTCACTGAAGGAAAAAATACAGATCAGCATTATAGCAAAAGCAGCGATGCCGGTTTGCAGCGTGTAGCGAGTTTCTGTGATGAAGTGCTTATGCTTCCAGGGCAACATCCAAACCAGCGCGATAGGAATGGCACCGAACAGCCCCAGGCGCATCCAAAAGGCGCCACTCATCAGATCATTGGCTTCAGATACATTGGTTTCGAGCATGTTGCGCAGCATGCTGCTATCGATCACCGTGCCGTATTGGTCGGTAAAGTAGGCAGAGGTTACCCCGATGATCAGCATGATCGTAACAGCAAAGCGAGCGGGCACAAGAAGACGGATAATGCTTATCAACACAACCAGTGACATAAACAATAGCACGCTGAGTGACACAATAAAGCCTGCATTTTCTGCCCGGGAATAAACGTGAGTTACTTCTTTAAAAAAGGTCAAGTTGGCTGTTAACGTTAAAAAAAGCGCGCTAAGTATAGTAAGGCGTGTAGGTGTTAATACAAGCGCTGACGTATGCTGATTCACAAGCGGTTCTCTCGATGCAGATGTATAGGATTACGTGTGGCGTCGGTTTTATTATCAGGCAAATTAAATATCTGACAAGTAGCACCGCCAGAACTAGAGATACAAAGACATATTTAGTTCATTACTGAATATTCAGTATTAGCAATATATTATATAACGTGCGTTGTTGCCAGCCGTGGAAGTCATAAAGAAGGGAGGGAGTATCAACAAAACTGCGGGTAAAACTTCATTTTCATCCGCCTATACGTTTTTGCAGCTTTGGCCATTCAGTTTGTTTATAAAGAGACCGGAACTGATTGAGATAGTCGGGTTTCTTCGCCATCTACCGGGCTGTCAGGTACTAATTGCGCGAGCACTAGTGAGATGCCCGCCATCGCCGCACCTGCATAAAAGACGATAGCAGGGGATATCAGCCACAATAACCCAAAACTGGCGGGTATGAATACTGCGGCGATGTGGTTAATCGTAAAAGAGACGCCTGCCGTCGGAGCGATATCTTCCGGAGATGCTATTTTTTGGAAATAGGTTTTTATTGCGATGGCCATGGCAAAGAAGAGGTGATCGATAATATAAAGAGTTGCCCCCCACGCGGCGCTCTCGACCAGAGCATAAGCACTGAACACGCCAATAAGACCAATATATTCAAAGGTTAAGGCGCGCCTTTCTCCCCAGTGAGTAATGAGTTTTCCAATCATTGGCGCAACTATAATGTTGATTGCCATATTGGCAATAAACATCAGGGTTATCTCGGAGGCGGTGAAATCAAATTTCTCTACCATCAGAAAACCGGCAAATACGACAAATATCTGGCGTCGGGCACCGCTCATAAAAACCAGCGCGTAGTAGAGCCAGTAGCGTTTCTTCAGGAATAACTTTTTGCGTTGTTCTACTTTTTCCGGAAAATGCGGGAAAAAGCTCCAGGCCGCTACTGCTAGCATAAACGTGATGCCACCGCCGGTCAGGTAGATCCCGATCATGGAAAGTCCAAAGTACTCAAGCCCGACATATACCATGCCGTAGGCGGTCAGAGCGGTTGCCGAGCCCATCGCAATCAGCTTTCCCATCACTTTTGGCGCTTCGCCCTTTTTCAGCCATTGCAGTTGTAGTGATTGGTTAACCGTTTCAAAATAATGGAAACCAACAGACATCAATACAGTGGTAAAACACAATCCCATAAAGCTGGGTAAGAAACCGGTCAGTGCTGTTCCCAGACCAAGCAGGGCCAATGAAACAACCGCCAGCGTTTGTTCTTTGATAATCAATAGTAAAAAGATAACAGCAAAAGAAAGGAAGCCGGGGATTTCTCGCAGGCTTTGCAGGATGCCCATGTCGGCGCCATCAAACTGCGCATACTCCACCGAGAAATTGTTGATGAGTGCCATCCATGTTCCCATAGAAAAGGGCATGGCAGCCGCCATGATAAACAGCAATACAGTGGGTTGACGCCAGCGCGGTGAGTGGTTTTCAGTTTCCATGAGCATCGCTCTATCAGTTCGTCCTGCTACCTTAGCGCTTTATAATTGAGTGCGATAGTGGGGTTTGTGCAACAAATGGTGTGCGATCTGCAACGCAAAGATAGAAAAAAACCAGTCAGCGGAGGCTGACTGGTAATAGGGGGGCACTTGATAAAAGGGAGCTTAGTAAAACAGTCTGCTATTTTTCTACAAAAGCGCGTTCAATCACATAATGGCCAGGTTCGCCGCGTTTGTGTTCAGAAAAGCCCATCTGGTCTAGCAGGGAGCATGTATCTTTGAGCATGCTTGGGCTACCGCAGATCATAAAGCGATCCGCTTCAGGGTTGAGTGGCGCTAAGCCGAGATCTTTGGCCAGCTTGCCGCTAGACATCAGATCAGTCAGGCGTCCGTTATTACGATATTTTTCGCGTGTAACGGTAGGGTAATACATCAATTTTTCACTGATAAGCTCACCCAGGTATTCATGCTTGGGCAGATGATTGACGATCATGTCTGCATACGCCAGCTCGGATATAAAACGAACGCCGTGTGTCAGAATAACCTTGTCATAAGCTTCGTAAATTTCCGGATCCTTAATAATGCTCATGAAAGGCGCCAGGCCCGTGCCTGTGCTGATCAGGTAAAGGTTTTTGCCGGGTAGCAAATGATCGTTGATCAGTGTGCCGGTAGGCTTTTTACTGATCAGTATCTGATCGCCCACTTTTATCTGCTGCAGTTTAGAGGTTAGAGGGCCGTCCTGAACCTTGATGCTGAAGAACTCGAGTTCCTCTTCATGGTTGGCGCTGGCAATACTGTAAGCGCGCATTAACGGGCGTCCTTCGTGTTCCAGGCCGATCATAGTGAAGTAACCGTTCTTGAAGCGAAAACCGGCATCACGGGTTGTTTTGAAGCTAAACAGCGTGTCATTCCAATGATGTACGCTGGTGACCTGTTCCTGACCAATGGATGACATCTCTTTGTCTCTCTTTTTAAGTTCGTTTAGTGCTAAGTGCTATTAGTTCTAAGCACGATTAAATATTGTGATAGATGTTATAAAAGTGTAGCTTATCGGTAAAGCGGGATATTCGTATATATATAATCGGAAATATCGATAATGAGGTATTCACTACGTCAGCTAGAAGTATTTTTAGCGGTCGCGCATCACAACAACATCACGCGTGCCGCGGCGAGCCTGTCGATGTCGCAGTCAGCGGCCAGTAGCGCGTTACGTGACCTGGAAGATCATTTTGATATCCAATTGTTTGATCGGGTAGGTAAACGATTGCAAATTAATGAATTGGGTCGGGTGGTACGCCCACGCGCCGAAGCATTGCTGGAGCGTGCCAGAAGCCTGGAAAATGAGCTGATGCAGCATCAGACGCCCGGGCATCTTAAGTTAGGGGCTACGTTGACAATCGGTAATTACCTGGCCGTAGAGCTAATGGCTAAATATATGGCTAACCATCCGGGTAGAAAGGTAACACTGGATGTGGCGAATACCTCGGTGATTGTTGAAAAAGTTGCAAATTTCGAACTGGACATCGGTTTGATAGAGGGAGAATCCAATGATGCTTCTCTGGAGTTTATCCCCTGGCTGGAAGATGAGCTGGTGGTATTCTGTGCTCCCTCTCACCCGTTAGCAAAAAAAACGGTGTTATCTGACCAGGATTTGCAAAGTGCAGGCTGGATTCTGCGAGAACAGGGATCAGGTACACGTCAGGCATTTGATTGGGCCATGCATGGATTGCTCCCTAGTCTTAATGTGCTGTTGGAGTTACAACATACTGAAGCGATTAAGCGATCAGTCAAAGCCGGCGTGGGTATCTCTTGTCTATCGAGAATCACTTTGCAGGAATCTTTCGTTAATCAAAGTCTGGTTGAGTTAAATGTTGCGGGTCGGGACATGCACCGGCAATTTTATCTGGTTCTGCATAAGCAAAAATTCCGTAGCGCCGGAATTAACAACTGGCTGAAGATGTGTATAAATCGTGAGCAAACTGTCCCTTAGTTGTTTGTTTCATGATCAAAAAAACTCAAATAACGATTATTTTTACGTTTTATGCAAAAACATCCGGTCAGAGGGTTGACACTTTTTCTCAACACTATAGAATCTGCGCCCATCCAAGAGGAGGGGTGGCTGAGTGGTCGAAAGCACCGGTCTTGAAAACCGACGAGTCGCGAGGCTCCCAGGGTTCGAATCCCTGCCCCTCCGCCATTGGATACTGAAGTTCCTCGATAGCTCAGTTGGTAGAGCAGTAGACTGTTAATCTATTGGTCGCTGGTTCGAGTCCAGCTCGAGGAGCCACTTCAGGCGGGGCGTTAGCTCAGTTGGTAGAGCAGTTGGCTTTTAACCAATTGGTCATAGGTTCAAATCCTATACGCCCCACCATTTTTTACAGATCTACCTCAGGACGGGGCGTTAGCTCAGTTGGTAGAGCAGTTGGCTTTTAACCAATTGGTCATAGGTTCAAATCCTATACGCCCCACCATCCTGAAGGTCTGATTATCTGCGCAATACTCCCGAATAAATTCTCAACCCTTTGCTTTATCTTCATATCTGTAGCTTCATACATCTATATTTCCATACGCACTGAAATACTCTCGTCAAGAGCATTATTCTGCCTTCGTCTTTCTGTTAATTTATAAAGAACAATGCCATCTTGTTATACGCTTGATAGCGTTATTGATATTCGGATATGGTCAGAATCTTATGAAAACAAATTTGATAACCCGTGAAGGCTATGAGGCCTTACAGAAGGAGCTGAATTACCTGTGGCGGGAGCATCGGCCTGATATTACCAAAAAGGTGACCTGGGCGGCGAGTCTGGGAGATCGTAGTGAAAATGCTGACTACCAGTACAATAAAAAAATCCTGAGAGAAATTGACCGGCGCGTGAGATATCTGCGTAAGTGCCTGGATCAGTTAAAAATTGTGGATTACTCACCTCAGCAGGATGGCAAAGTCTTTTTCGGTGCATGGGTTGAGATTATCAATGAAGATGATGAGCTGAAAAGGTTTCGCATCGTCGGAGGAGATGAAATCTACGGCCGTAATGATTACATATCGATCGATTCACCAATGGCGCGGGCCCTCCTGAAAAAAGCGATTGATGATGAGGTAATCGTCTCTACTCCTAAAGGAGAGAAAGTCTGGTATGTTAATGCGATATCTTATCCGAAGATTGTACTGTGAAGGTGGCGTGAAACTTGTATAAATATTGTATGAACATTAGCAGGGTGTTTCTGTCTGATCAGTGGTGCCTATTATTTAGAATAAGTCGTCAGAATACGGTGTTATCGGGCTGCTTTTTTTGCGCATAGGCTCTAGCAGAGATTTCAATGCCTGGAGTTCGATACATGGATTATGTTACATGGAATTTAGTGCATACAACTCAGCAGATAAAATTTAGCTTATAACAATAGTTAGCTAGTGAATGCAGATGGGCAGGTGAGGATAGTTTGATGTTGAAACGCTGGGCACTGAAGATACCTGTCCTATTGCTATTGATGAGTCTTGCGATGAATCTGATGGCGGCTACGCTGGTCGTGAAAATTGATGGAGTGAGTAAGGAGCAGGAGCAAAACATTCGCTCGATGCTGAGTCTTGAGTCATTACAAAGCAAAGCAGTGGCCAGTGATAGTCGTCTTCGCTATTTATATGGCAAAGCTGAAAATGAAATTAGTAAAGCGTTACAGCCCTTCGGGTTATACCGCCCTGAAATCAGCTCGCAGCTGACAGAAGGTGAGCAAGGCTGGGTCGCCCAATTTAACATCACTCCAGGCCCGGTCTTGCTCATCAATACGCTGGACATGCAGTTGCTTGGAGAAGCCTTACAAGATGATGCCTTTAATAAGCTGTTTTCTGGCTCTCCTTTGCGTAATGGAACACCGCTGATTCACAGTGTTTATGAAGATATGAAAAAGAAAGTCAACTCATTGGCGGCTGAGCGGGGGTTTTACCAGGGGGAGTTTACTGAGCACCGTGTTGAAGTTGATTTGGTTACTTATCAAGCCAATATAGTGTTGCATTATGATAGCGGCCCTCGCTTTAGAATCGGCGAGGTTGTCTTTTCTGAAAGTCCGTTGTCGGATGATTTCCTGATGCGTTACCTGCCCTTCAAAAAAGGTGATCCTGTACAAAGTGGTAAGCTGCTTGATTTACAGGGGGCACTGGTCGATAGTGATTATTTTCAACGTGTTGAGGTGCGGCCTCTATGGGGCCAGGCGGTTGGCGCTCAAGTACCTGTTGAAGTCACGCTGGATGCAAATAAGCGTACTAAATATCGGGCCGGTATTGGTTATGGAACGGATACCGGAGCCAGAACGACTCTGGGAGTGACGCGCCGTTGGGTCAATAAGCAAGGGCATCAGTTTAATACCCAGCTGCGGGCATCCGAGATCCGCAATAATCTGGCCGCTGAATATTCGATTCCGGGATTACGTCCCCAACAAGATCGTTATGCGGTGAATCTGAGTCTGAATGAAGAAAACTCAGATAATGTGGAGACCAGTAATCGTCTTCTGGGGGTATCGTGGCAAAAGCAGCAAGGTCGGTGGCAGCAAGTGGCTGCCCTGGGTTTTCAGCAGGAAGATTTCACGATTGGCAGCGAAACCACTCAAACCACCTTTCTTATACCCCGTATTAGTCTATCGATGGTGTCTACTAAGGACCGGCTGAATGTTCAAAACGGTTACCGATTGACGCTGCAGGCATTGGGCGGCAGTGATGTTCTCTTGTCCGATACCAACTTTGTGCAGTTAAGATTAGGCGCTAAGGCGGTGCACAGTTTTACTCCGAAGTTACGTTTATTGGGGCGCGCAGATGTGGGGTTAACGTTCGTCGATGATTTTGATAAATTGCCGGTTTCGCAGCGGTTTTTTGCCGGGGGCGATAACAGTGTACGAGGCTATGAATATCAGAGCCTCAGCCCGAAGGATGATAGTGGTGACGGTCTTGGTGGTCAGAATTTATTAGTAGGGAGTCTGGAAGTTGATTACCGTCTGAAAGGTAACTGGGGTGTTGCTACGTTTATTGATGCGGGTAACGCTTTTGAAGGGACGGACACCGATCTGCACATAGGGGTGGGTGTCGGATTACGTTGGTTTTCACCGATCGGGCCGGTACGTATAGACCTGGCAATACCGCAAAGCGGTGATGAGAATGGTATTCGTCTGCATCTGAACCTGGGGCCAGATTTGTGAGATTAACCTACAAACGAGTTGGTTGGGGAATATTTGCCGTTATTGCGCTGTTGTTGGTGCTTGTGGTGACGACAGTTGTCTATGTAACAACGACAACAAGTGGCCTGAAACAGCTGGTTGCGGCTGGACAGCGCTGGTTGCCGGGTGAGCTAAAGGTGGAACAGATTGAAGGCACTCTGTTGGATAGCGTTTCGCTGCAACAGTTGAGCTATCAGAACGAGAGTATCAGTATCGCGTTTCAGCAATTCCGCCTGGCGTGGGATCCTGCCGCATTACTCAACGGTAGTGCGCATATCCGCTCGCTGACGTTAGAGCAGCCTGTTATCCGGCTGTTGTCTGTCGCACCGGAGCCCATTCCTGACACCACAGCTGAAAAACCTCTGTTTCCTCTGGTATTCCCCGATCTTAAATTGCCGCTCAGGGTTCAGATAGATCATCTTAACATTAGTCAGCTGGCCTTTTATCAGCCACCCATCGCCGAAAATCCATCTGAGCCGTTGCTGCTGGATCAGTTCCTGTTGCAGGCGTATAGCAAAGGGTCAAGTTTGATAGTGGAGCAGCTGCAGCTTGTTGCACCGCAAGGAAAAATTAACCTCGCGGGGCGGCTCCAGCCTGTTGGTAATTATCCATTCAACTTTTCGACAGAGTGGAGTATGCAGCAGCCGGATCAGCCAGACCTGAAAGGGAAAGGCCTTTTACGAGGAAATTTGGCTGAGCTGGTTATGGATCAGCAGTTGTCTGGCATGCTTGATCTTAACGTCTTTACATCGATTAGATTATCGGCTGATACGCTTACTCTCGACAAACTACAGATTTTACAGCCGGCAAAAAAAGCTGAGCTGTTATTCAGCGGCGAGATAACCGCCTTAGAGACAACGCCTAATGTGGCGCTGACCGGTAGCTGGAAAAATCTGGGTTATCCGCTGCACACTGATGCTGTTTATAGCAGTAGTCATGGTTCGGTTAAATTAAGCGGTAGCATGGAAAAATACCAGTTGACACTTAAAAGTGCGCTTGACGGTATAGATATTCCTGCGGGGCAGTGGCTCCTCAATGCTGATGGTAATGCAGAGGCGCTGACATCGTTTGCCTTATCGGCAGACACGCTGGGCGGTGAGCTGCGAGGCAATGGAAAAGTCAGCTGGCAGCCATACCTGAGCTGGCAGGCCGTACTCTCCGGTGAGCAGATTAATCCGGGTAAAGAGTGGAGCGAATGGCCTGGCAAACTCGATTTTGTATTGCACAGCAATGGTGCGCTGCAAGAGCAAAAACCGTTGCAGTTGCAGGCGGATCTGACTGCATTGACGGGCACGTTGCGCAACGAGCCGCTTAAGGGCAGTGCGAGCGTTTCGTTGACGGGGAGTGAGCTGGCGATTAAACAGTTGCACCTGAATGTCGCCAGCGCAGAACTTCAGGCCTCGGGTGTCGTCGGTGAGCAGATGAACCTGGATTGGATGCTGAATGCCCCGGCATTGGCAAAAGTACTGCCCGGCGCTGAGGGAGTGCTCAGCGGAAAAGGAACCTTGCGCGGTCCTAAAGATCAGTTGCATCTGGTGGCTGCACTACAAGGCAAAGGCTTAATGTTTGCGCAAAATCAGATTGAAGATCTGAATGCCGATCTGGATATCGACCTGAGTGCTGAACAAAGCTCGCATCTGCAGCTGCAGGCGACAGAGTTGAACTTAGCCGGACAGCGCTGGCAAACGCTGACGTTGAATGGCCAGGGCAAGCCCGCACAGCATCAGTTAGCGCTAACGCTGGAGCAGGGGGCGGTCGATTTGAAACTAGCGGTAGAGGGGGGCTGGCAAGCGCCTCAATGGCGGGGTGCGATGACCCGTGCGGACGTTGATAATGAACTGTTGGGGGCGTGGCAGTTGCAGCGTCCTGTCGACATAACCGCCAGTGCTGCGAAGGCAGACCTGGCCAGTTTTTGCTGGCAGCGAACGCCGCTGGGGAGTGGCGAGCTATGTGGCCAGGGTGGCTGGTCTTCAGTGGGAGGCAGCCAGGGGGAGCTGAACGTGCGTCAGTTGGCGTTGGCTATGTTTGAGCACTTCATGCCACCGGGCACAAAACTCGATGGGCAGTTTGAGGCACAAACTAGGTTTCGACAGCCTGCTGGAAAACAGCCAGACTTTTCGTTAGTAGCACGCATTAGCGACAGTCAGTTGGTGCTGCAGGATGCGGACATGAAGGTCAGCGCCGGTGACATCCGGTTGAATGCCAGTGGCAGACAAGGGCAGATCAAAGCAGATTTTCAGCTGCCTTTGACTGAGCCCGTCGGGCAGATGCAGGCTGATCTGACGATTGATGATGCTTATGGCGTAGGGACGTTGACAGGAAAAGTGCAAACTGAACTCAGTGACTTAAAGTTTATCTCATTGTTTACGCCTCAGCTGCAGGCCGTGGGCGGTAAAGTGGAGTCTCAGCTTAACATCAGCGGTAATCTGGAAAAACCGCAGGTGATGGGGTATCTGCAATTAGCAAATGCCAGCGCAGAGTTGCCGGCATTAGGGCTTAAGCTGGATGCGATTGAACTGGATATTCGTGATCAGCCGGCGAGCTCAGTACTCTTGTTAAATGGAGCGCTCCGATCAGGCGAAGGGGTGCTGCAGCTGAGTGGTTTGCTGGATCCGCTTAACTCTGCCGGCCAGGTGAGTATTCAGGGAGAGCGCTTCCAGGCCGTGGCTACGGAGGAGCTGAAAGCCTGGATCTCACCACAACTGGATATTGATGTGACGCCCGGGTTG
>NZ_JBFIIH010000115.1:0-12850 GCF_041601355.1 Neptunomonas sp. | reverse complement strand
TGCCATGATTTCAACATTGGCTTTGGGTTGAGCGATGTCAATGTCGATCTCTTTATCGTCAAGCTGTCCTTCACGCAGTTTTTTGCGGAAAATCTGGCGTGTCGCATTATCTGTTTTGGATTCCGGAGCACTATTGGTGTTGTCTGTCGGGCGTGCTTGCGGTAGTAAGGCATCCAGAATGCGATCTTCAGCGGCATCTTCTGCGCGGAAACGGACTTTTTCAGTTTCCTGTTCACGAATCATTTTTACCGCCATGTCGATCAGGTCGCGTACGATAGTTTCGACATCGCGGCCCACATAGCCGACTTCAGTAAATTTGGTGGCTTCTACTTTTATGAAAGGAGCATTGGCTAATTTAGCCAAACGGCGGGCGATCTCGGTTTTACCGACACCGGTCGGGCCAATCATCAGGATGTTTTTTGGGGTGACTTCTACGCGCAGATCTTCGGGCAGCTGCATCCTGCGCCAGCGGTTTCGCAACGCAATGGCAACTGAGCGTTTTGCATCTTGCTGGCCAATAATATGGCGATCCAGCTCATGAACAATTTCACGGGGTGTCATGTTTGACATGTTAAGACTCCTGAAAACGACTCAGACTTTTGCTGGCAGCGTTTCAATCGTTAAATTGTGGTTGGTAAATACGCAGATATCAGCGGCAATATTGAGGCTTTTTTCAACAATTTCTTTAGCTGAGAAATCTGTATTGGCTACCAGTGCTTTAGCAGCGGCCAATGCATAGTTGCCGCCAGAACCAATAGCAATCACGCCATCTTCCGGTTCTATAACATCGCCGGTACCGGAAAGAAGGTAGGTTTTCTCTTCGTTGGCGACCAGCATAAGTGCTTCTAAGCGACGTAAAACCCGATCGCTGCGCCATTCGCGGGCCAGGTGAATAACCGCGTTAACAATGTTGCCGTGATGTTTGTCCAGCTGCTGTTCAAAAAGGTCGCGTAGTGTAATAGCGTCTGCTGTACTGCCGGCAAACCCGGTAATGACGTTATGTTTAGGTAAAAGGTTTACTTTTTTGGCGGTACCTTTCATGACAGTGTTGCCAAGAGATACTTGTCCATCGCCACCAACGACGACTTGATCGCCACGGCGTACTGAAACAATTGTTGTCATGGGAGTTTGACCCTGTTGCGGTTCGGATACTTCCTGATATGGGATGCTCACGGAAGAATTTCAAGGGGTAGGGCGTAAATTGATGGCTAATCGATACGTATGGTCATCGCGTTAATATTCATACGCGCCAGTTTATCGTGAGCTTTGTTCATAGCTGAACGGTTATCAAAGGGGCCGAGACGAACCCGGTACCACAAGCCATTAGCGCCATTTGACTGGCTGGTGTGAACATTGCTCAGGCCTGAAAGAAGTAATTGTGCGCGCATCTTCTCTGCATCGGCAGCATTGCGAAATGAACCCGCTTGAAGCGCGTATTGTTTGTCGAGTTTGGCATCTCGTGGTGTTGATTTGTATTCTTCTACGGTGGCGGGCTTTATCTCGCTTTTGGGGAGTAGTTCATAAAACTCATACTTACTTTGTTTTGCCGCGGCTTGCGCTTCAGTCGACTTATCCACCACTTTTGGTAAGGCTGGATTAGCTGAAGATTTTTTGCTGTTGTCTGTCTGGCCGGCGACAGCAGGCGAATTCTTTTCTGCTGATGGCTTTGCCGGTGTTAGTTTTGCTGGCGCTGGTTTGTTTTCTGCTGTGGTCTTGTTTACGTTGCTGTTTGAATGGTTGGTGTTTTTCGATGCCCCGGCGTTGCCGGGCCTATGTGTTGCATCAACATTCAATAGCTGGTTGAGTATAAAAACTAATCCGGCAAGGGCGACCAGGCTGAACAGGGCCAGTGCCCATGGCTTGCGTTTAGGTGGCGGTGTTGCTTTAGTCCGAGGCTTGGCTGCTGCCGGCCGGTTAGGGCTGGCAGAAGACTGCTTTCGTGAGCGCTGTACAAAATCCTTACGCGAAGCCATAGGTGTTCCTGTTGTGAATATATGCTTACATCTGTTCGGGTGAATCAACACCCAATAAGCTTAGGCCATTATTGAGGATTTGACGGGTCGCTTCGCTCAGTGTGATGCGAGCATTGCGAAGATCGCTATCCTCTATCAGCATTTTGTTGGCGTTGTAGTATGAGTGAAAGTCATTTGCCAGTTCTTTCAGGTAGTTGGCTAATAAATGTGGCTCATAGTTAACCGCCGCATGCGTCAGCACTTCCGGGTATTTGGATAAGCGGGTAATCAGGTCTTTTTCATACTCTGTATCGAGTCTGTCCAGGTGAGAAAGGCCTGCGTCCTGATTCCATGTCCAGTCGTGTTCAGCCAGTTTGCGATGAACAGAGCAAACCCGCGCGTGGGCATACTGAATGTAGTATATCGGGTTGTCTTTGGACTGTGTTTTGGCTAACTCCAGGTCAAAGTCCATATGCTGATCGGCTTTGCGGGAGACATAGAAGAAACGACAGGCATCTTTGCCCACTTCATCGCGAAGTTCGCGCAGCGTAACAAAGGAGCCGGAACGTGTGGACATCTGTATCCGCTCTTCGCCGCGGTAGAGAATGGCAAACTGTACCAGACGCACCAGTAAGCGCTCAGGATCGTAACCAAGGGCCTGGCAGGCGGCTTTCATGCGGGCAATATAGCCGTGATGGTCTGCGCCCCAGATGTACAGAACTTTATCAAAACCCCGTTCGAATTTGTTTTTCAGGTAGGCAATATCTGACGCGAAATAAGTTGTCAGGCCATTAGCGCGGCGAACCACACGGTCTTTATCATCACCAAAGTCGGTGGAACGGAACCAGAGGTTACCCTCTTCTTCAAACAGGTAGCCGTTTTCCTGAAGTGTATTGAGTGCACTTTCAACATCGCCATCAGTGGTTAGGCTGAGTTCAGAAAACCACTTCTGATAGCTAACGCCAAAACTTGATAGGTCATCACGGATATCGGACAGGATGGAGTCCAGAGCAGCATTGAAGAAAACGGCATAACCTTCCGCTGTCAGCAGCGCTTGTGCTCTTTCAGTCAGGGCATCAATATGTGCATCTTTATCGCCGCCTTGAGGCTCATCTGCAGGAATGTCGAGCATAATCTCATCAAGCGTGCGTTTGAATGTGTCAGCATGGGCATTCGACACAGAGGTAGCGATATCCTGAATATAATCGCCTTTGTAGGCATTGCTTGGGAATGTAATGGCCACGCCGAGCTGTTCCAGATAGCGCAGCCAGACACTGGTGGCCAGTATATTCATCTGACGACCCGCGTCATTGACATAATACTCGCGTTCGACCGGTACACCGGCGGCTTCGAGGAGATCGGCAACAGATGCGCCGTATGCAGCTCCACGACCATGGCCTACATGTAGAGGGCCTGTTGGATTGGCTGAAACGAATTCAACCTGGGTGCGTTCAGCGCTGCTGGCTAAACCGCGACCGAATTGTTCTTTTTGCTCGATGATCTGGCCGATAACAGCTGCCGTTGATGCCTGAGTGACAAAGAAATTAATAAACCCGGGGCCGGCAATTTCGGTTTTTTCAAGATTAGCAGAAACGGGTAAAGCATCGATGATCAGTTGGGCTAATTCCCGAGGGTTTCGTCGTGCCGGTTTTGCCAGAGCAAGGGCGATATTCGTGGCAAAATCACCGTGGGATTTATCGCGGGTGTTTTCAACCATGATACTAGGTTGGACATCGGCGGCAATGATGCCGTTTTCGCTCAGTGTATTAAGTGCTGCACTGATCAGATCTGCAATATGCTGTTTCATTTGCCTGTTGCTACCGGTTCGGTTTGAGTATTTTTTAAGCGCCAATGATTCGAGAATTAAACGACTTAGGACGAACCGGCTATTATCCCTTGTTGGCGAAGGGAAGTTAACCCCTTGCTAACAGAAGATTTAAGGTTTTTGTCCGGCAGTCTGCGAGATTCTGAGGCGGCGGATCAATTCGCGCTGAATCAGTGCGATTTTTAATAATGTTGTGTTAATTAAAAAAAATTAATGCATGTCGTAAGGGTCTACATCTATGCTCCAGCGTATCCTGCTTGCCAGCGGATGATCTTCTATGCCCGGGCACAGGTGGCTTAACGAGTGTTGAAGCAACGGGCGGGATTGGCTGGATAGAATTAGCTGTGAACGAAATACGCCTGCACGTTTTTCCATGGGTGAGGGGAACGGGCCTGACCATTGTATTTGAGAAAAAAAAGCGCTTTGCTGCTCTTTAATTGAGTGCAAAAATCCTTCTGCTCGTCCTGAGTGGGGAGCTTCTGCCCGGATGATGGCAATATGCTGGTAGGGCGGGAGTTGATATTGCTGGCGCAGTTTAAGCTCCTCCTGAGCAAAAACTTCATAGCCTTTTGTCGCCAGTAAAGTGAGCAAGGGGTGTTCTGCGTGGTGAGTTTGTAATATGACTTTGCCCGGGTGGTCTGCCCGCCCGGCTCTTCCTGCTACCTGTATAATCATTTGGGCGGTCCGCTCCATGCCTCTGAAATCGGTGCTGAAAAGGCCTGAATCGGCATCCAGAATGGCGACCAGCGTGACTTTAGGGAAATGGTGTCCTTTTGCCAGCATTTGTGTGCCCACCAGAATGCAGGGCGATCCTTTGTGTACCTGATCCATTATTTTTGCCATTGACCCTTTTCGCGCTGTGCTGTCGCGGTCAACTCTGAGGATAGGAGTGTCAGGAAAGAGTTTATTCAGTGTTTGCTCGGTTCTCTCTGTGCCGGCGCCTACGGGTTTTAGCGCGTGACTACCGCATTGGTCGCAGCACACAGGAATGGGGCGTTGGCTGTCGCAATGGTGGCAATGCAAGTGCGCTGGTTTTTGATGCAGTGTCATCCGGGCGTCGCAGCGTTTGCATTCAGCCAGTGCGCCGCAGTCATGGCATATTAAACTAGGAGCAAAGCCGCGGCGGTTGATGAAAACCAGCACTTGTGTGCCTTGTTGCAGGTGTTGTTGTATCTGTGTGATCAGTTCAGAAGAGAGGCCGTTATTCAGCGAGAGTCTCTTGATATCCATTAGCTGGAATTGTGGAGCGCTGGCATTACCCGCACGCGCGCGAATCGTCAGATGTTGGTAGCGTTGTTGTGCACAGTTATGTAAAGACTCGAGTGACGGGGTGGCGCTGCCCAGAACAATAGGTACTTGTTCTGCGTGGGCGCGCACAACGGCCAGATCTCTGGCTGAATAACGAAACCCTTCCTGTTGCTTGAAGGAGCTGTCGTGCTCTTCATCGATAATGATAATACCTGGCGATTTCAGCGGTGTGAAAATGGCAGAGCGTGTGCCAATGACAATAGGTGCTTCGCCCTGAGCTGCTTGCATCCAGGCGTCGAAGCGTTGTTTGTCCGTCAGGCTCGAGTGCAAAGCAACCACAGGCACGCGGAAGCGACTTTTGAAACGCTGCAGGGTCTGCGGAGTCAAACCTATCTCGGGCACAAGGATCAGTGCCTGCAAGCCTTTCTTCAGCACTTCATGGATTGCCTGAAGGTAAACTTCAGTTTTGCCTGAGCCGGTAATGCCGTCAAGCAGGAAGGTATTGAAGCCTTTTTGCTGTGTAATCTGCTGCAACGCGTTTTGTTGTTCAGGGTGTAACGGTAATGGTGCCTCTTTGATGAGGTGTTCTGCTTCAGGAAGACTATGAGTTTGTTTGAATTTGATGATCAGGTTTTTGTTTTCCAGTGTGGTGAGCAGGGAGGTTTGCCCTCCTTCTGCCCGTATGGCTTCTTTGCTGATACCTTGAGGGTGCTCGGCAATCAACTGGTATAGGGCTTGCTGCTGATGTGCTTTATCAGATAGGTTTGCCGCCGAGGTGTCAGGCATTACTTGCCATAGATAGGTATGCGAAGCCACGCCTTCGCCGCCTTTGCGCAGGAATACAGGAAGTGACTGAAGTAGCGCATCCCCGATTGGATGTTGATAATAATCTGCTGCCCACAGCGCCAGATCGCGGATATATTGTGGTTGCAGTGGGGTGCTATCGAGTATTTCAGTCACAGGCTTTAATTTGTTGAGAGGGACATCCGTTTCTGTGACGACTTCGAGTAATAAACCGACCAGTTCACGTCGGCCAAAGGGTACTTTGACGCGAATGCCTGGTTGGTATGTTCCGATCTCTGCGTGGTCGGGGGGCAGGTAATCAAAATAACGTCTGAGTGGAGAGGGAATAGCCACGCGAAGAAAAATCATGAATTTACGCTTTACTGAATTTTGAATGCTTTAGTGTATGTGCTTTTGTTGTTGGTTTAAATGGTATACATGCTTGCGACATAAGGTATCTGTCCGTATAATCTGCCGCCTAATCATTATTAGCCGGTCGGGTATCGGTTATTTTTATTTGTACGGTGCCTGGCATGTAGATCAGGTGGCGGTGCAGAAACAACTCCTGAGGTTTACTATGAAAGCGGACATCCATCCGAAGTATGAAGACGTTACTATCACTTGTTCTTGTGGTAACGAAATGAAGACACGTTCAGCTATGTGCCATGATATGCACGTAGATGTATGCAGCCAGTGCCATCCTTTCTACACTGGTAAGCAGAAAGAAGCGACTACTGGTGGCCGTATCGATCGCTTTAACAAGCGTTTTGGTGCTATCGGTACTAAAAAAGCGGCTGAATGATCAGGCAGTTGTTGAAAAAGGCACTCTTTATGAGTGCCTTTTTTGTGTCCGTTATTTCATCTTTTATGTCACCTTTTGTATCACCTCTGCAGGCATCTGAGCGGTGTGAGTCGACCCTTAAAAAAGAGAAGGTTTCGGTGCGCTATGTCTACGACGGCGATACATTGCAATTGTCGGATCGTCGAAAAGTCCGTTTGGTTGGCTTAAATACGCCGGAGCTGAAAGAGGGATCTGCCTGGTCCCGCTCTGTTGCAAAGCAGGCAAAATCGTCTTTACAGCAATGGGTATCATTACAACAGAATGTTTATCTTCAGATAGAGCAGGATGCGCGTGATGATTATGGTCGCATGTTGGGTTATCTGGTTAATGCTAAGGGAGAAGATCCGGCTATTGCTTTGCTTGAAAAGGGCCTGGCTTACGCCGTGGTGATTGCCCCGAATATTCAAAAGCAGGGATGTTACTTTGCCGCAGAGGAGAAGGCGCGCCTCGCGGATGTGGGCGTTTGGGCGCACGCTGCCGTTATTCGAGCGAAAAATCTCAATAAAACACTTACTGGATTTTCGTTGGTTCAGGGGAAAGTAACACGTCAGTATCACTTTAAAACCTCTGAGGCTGTCGTTCTGGATGATAATCTCGTCGTCATGCTAAAGGGTGTCTCTCGTTTGCCATCTCTTGCCGGTAAAGAAGTTCGGGTGAGAGGCTGGATTCAGGCTAGAAAATTCACCCGTGATGCTTTTTCCACCCGCTTTACGGTTTATCTGAACCATATGGCTAACGTTGAAATACTCTGATTATATATCCTGCTGGGGTTAAGATTATTACGTCCTTAGTTGGGGGGGGAGTTGTTCGGTTACAGTCTTTTCTATATGATTGATCGTCCATCTTTTGTTATAAAATTTGTTATAAATTGGAACAGCAATCATGTCTGAAGATCTGAAACAAGCGGCACTGGATTACCATGAATTTCCTCGTCCAGGCAAAATCAGTGTTGAGCTGACTACATCAGCAGCAACGGCTCGTGATCTTGCTTTGGCTTATAGCCCGGGTGTTGCGGAGCCTGTCCGTGAAATCGCGCGCGATCCTGACAATGCATATCGATATACCGCTAAAGGGAATTTAGTGGCAGTAATTACAAATGGTACGGCGATTCTTGGGCTGGGTGATTTGGGTCCATTGGCCTCTAAGCCAGTGATGGAAGGAAAGGCGCTGTTATTTAAAAAGTTTGCCGGCATCGATTCTGTTGATATTGAAGTAGATGCAGAAAGTCCACAGGCTTTCATCGACACCGTTGCACGTATAGCCGAAACGTTTGGTGGCATTAATCTTGAAGATATTAAAGCACCTGAGTGTTTTGAAATTGAGCGTGCGTTGATTGAGCGTTGTAATATTCCTGTGTTCCACGATGATCAGCACGGTACTGCTATTGTTACGGCTGCAGGCATGATCAGTGCGCTGGAAATTGCCGGTAAAAAACTTGAAGAAGCTGTCATTGTTACTTTGGGTGCTGGTGCGGCTGCATCTGCGTGCATGAAGCTGTTGATCAACCTGGGTGCTAAAGTTGAAAACATCTACATGCTTGACCGTAAGGGTGTCATTCATTCCGGTCGTGAAGATTTAACACCAGAGAAAGCAATTTTTGCTACTGAAACAGATAAACGGACGTTGGACGATGCTATTGATGGCGCTGACGTATTTGTTGGTCTATCGGGGCCAAACCTGCTATCAGCTGATCAGTTGAAAAAAATGGCAGCTACGCCGGTTGTGTTTGCTTGTGCAAATCCGGATCCTGAAATTGCACCAGCGGTTGCTCATGCGGCGCGTAATGATGTGATTATGGCAACAGGTCGTTCTGACTATCCTAACCAGGTGAACAACGTGTTGGGCTTCCCGTTCATCTTCCGTGGGGCACTGGATGTACGTGCATCTGCTATCAATGAAGAGATGAAAGAAGCGGCTGTGTATGCCTTGGTTAAACTAGCTAAAGAGCCTGTTCCTCAGGATGTTTTGGATGCATACGGTCTGGAGTCTCTGGAATTTGGTCCTGAGTACATCATTCCAAAGCCAACGGATACACGTTTGTTCGGTGCGTTGTCTATGGCTGTTGCTCAGGCAGCGATTGATACTGGTGTTGCTCGCTTGCCACTACCTGCTCACTATCCGCTGACAACCCTGGCTGATATGAAGTAATATCTCGCTTCGTTTCTCCAGCATAAAAAAACCGGCATTGCCGGTTTTTTTATGCGCGCACGGTTCTGAGCAAGGCTTCTAAAAAATCTCTTCAGTAGATTTTCCACTACCTTGTCCTCTTTCGGAGGCGCCGCTGCGCGGTGTATCTTCAGCCTTAAAGTATTCAAAAATAGCATTACTTTGATTCCGGCTTGCGCGCATGCCTGTATTGGGGTCGATGCGAACCTGAACAATGCCATCGGGAGTCGGTAGTGGAGACTCGGGTGTATCTGCCAGGGCGGCTCTCATGAAATCGATCCAGATGGGTAGGGCCGCTGTGCCGCCAAATTCTGAACGTCCCAACGGTGCTGGCTGGTCGAAACCAACCCAGGACGTGGTAACCAGTTTGCTGTTAAAGCCTGTGAACCAGGCGTCTTTTTGCTCATTGGTTGTGCCGGTTTTGCCTGCCAGGTCGTTTCTGTTTAGCGCTTTTGCTTTTGTTCCTGTGCCGCGACGGATAACATCCTGCATGATGCTATACAGTAAAAAGTTGGTGCGTTGGTCCATGATGCGCTGTGCGATGCTTTGCTCTGTATTGTCATTATTTGTGGAGCAATCGGGACAGACAACGGGGGTTTTAGTAGCAAAAATAGTTTCGCCATATTGGTCGTTAATGCGTTCAATGAAGTAAGGTGTGATTTTGTAGCCGCCATTGGCAAGCGCCGCATAGCCGGTTACCAGTTCGAGTGGTGTGACATCAGCGCTGCCCAGAGCCAGTGATAAATTAGCCGGTAGTCTTTCAGGGTCAAAACCAAATCGCGATAAATACTCGATCCCTTTTTCGAAACCCAGCGAGCGTAGCAGGCGAATAGAGACCAGGTTGCGGGATTTGTACAAGCCGACTCTCAGTCGGGTGGGGCCTGAGAACTCTCTGCTGGAGTTTTCCGGGCGCCAATTGCCATCAAGGCCTTTGTCTTGTAATACGATAGGCGCGTCATTAATGATGGAGGCGGGCGTAAATCCATTTTCCATGGCGGCCGCGTAAATAAAGGGTTTGATATTAGAACCAGGCTGGCGGTGTGCCTGAATGGCGCGGTTGAACTTGTTGTGCGTGAAGCTGAATCCGCCCACGAGTGAGCGAATAGCGCCTGTTTGCGGTGTCATGGCGATCAAAGCACCCTGAACTTGTGGGATTTGACTGAGTTCCCAGAACTCACCTGTGTCGAGGATTCGCACCAGGTCCCCCGCTGTTACAACATCGCTGGCTTTTTTCGGCATGGCACCATAGTAGTTAACGGTTTTGAAGGCTTTTGCCCAGCGTAAACCTTCCCATGGCAGTGTAATCAGTTCTCCGTTTTTTCGCTGCGCGGTGGCACTTTTTTCTTCCACACTAACAATGATTGCAGGTTCAAGCTGAGCGAAGGCGGTTTCGTTTTGAAGTAGCGATGTTACTTCCATGGCTGAAAGGCCTTGGATTGCATGCTGTTTTTCGGCGCCCTGGTAGCCATGCCGTTTGACGTAATTGATCAGGCCGTCACGTACCGCCACATTGGCAGCTGTCTGCATGTTACTATCGAGTGTTGTATAGACACTAAATCCGTCAGTGTATAACTCTTCACCGTACTGGTCGTATAACTCGCCCCTGACCATCTCGGCGATATAGGGGGCGTATAGCTCTATTTCGGTACTATGGTATGCCGCAGTAACAGGAGCAAGCAACGCGGTGTCGAGCTCATCTTTGGTGATGAAGGACAGGCTGTGCATACGTCCCAGAATCCAGTTTCTACGTTCAATGGCTCGGTCAGGATTGGTAATGGGGTTGAAAGCGGACGGGGCTTTGGGAAGTCCGGCAATCATGGCCAGTTGAGCTAATGTCAGTTCATCAATATTTTTACCGTAATATACATTTGATGCAGATTGAATGCCGTAGGAGCGATGTCCCAGATATATCTTGTTGACATATAGCTCAAATATTTCTTCTTTGGAAAGGGATTGTTCTATTTTTAATGCTAAGAGAATCTCGCTGAATTTACGTTCAAAGGTGCGTTCTCTTGTCAGGAAAAAGTTTTTGGCAACCTGCATCGTAATGGTGGAGCCGCCGCTCTGTATTTTTCCGGTTGACACGAGTTCAAATGCCGCACGCGATAGGCCGAGTGGATCGATGCCATAGTGTTCAAAAAATCGGCTGTCTTCTGCTGATTGGAGTGCGTGAACAAATCTTTCAGGGATCTTTTCGTATGTGATAGGGATGCGCTTTTTCTCACCAAACTCTGCTATTAGTTTGCCATCAGCGGATAAAACTTTAAGCGGAGTTTGCAACTTAATATCACGCAAGGTTTCCACATCAGGGAGCGTCGGCGCAAAGTGTTGGTAAAGGCCTATTGCCGCAATTGCCCCTAATATAAGGCCGACAAACAGAAGAATTATAAAGAAGCGGAAAAGCGATTTAAGCACGCGCATACTGACCCTGTGGAAGTTTTTAATCAATAAAATACATCATATCGGCGCTAATATACCCTCTCTAGCTGAATTAGAGTTTAATTTTTTCGATTTTGTGTCTAAAGTCATTAGGTAGAAGCTAAATTTATATATTCAAAGGAAAAATTAAGTGGTCAGCTTTTTCGGGAAGAAAACGGCCAGCTGGGTCGGTGTAGATATAGGTTCGTCGTCGGTTAAGTTGGTTGTCTTGTCCAGGCACGGGAGTCTGATCGGACTGGATGCTTATGCAGTCGTATCACTGCCTCCGACGGCGGTTGTAGATGGTAATCTCCAGGAGGTTCAGGCAGTAACAGAAGCGATTGGGCGTGCTATCAAAATCTGTGGTATCAAACAAGGTAATGCGATTGCCGCCGTTCCTTCATCTGCCGTTATTATTAAGCGGATGGAGCTCAGCAGTGCCTTTTCTGAAGTTGAACTGGAAGATCAGGTGAAAGTTGAAGCTGATCAATTTATTCCCTATCCCCTCGACGAGGTGGCCCTTGATTTTGAAATTCTGGGCGAGTCACGTAGTCGTCCGGAATTGAATGATCTATTGCTGGTGGCTTGTCGGCGTGATGATGTGGATCAGCGCGAAGATGCAATAAATGCAGCAGGCCTTAAGTGTGAGGTTGTCGATGTTGATACCTATGCGATAGAGCGTGTTTTCCCCATGTTGCTGAATGACAATCTTAAAAGCGATGAGATGGTTGCCATAATCGACGTTGGGGCGGCGACGCTGACGCTCAATGTGATGCGTGATCATAAAATAATTTATAATCGAGAACAGTCTTTTGGGGGTAATGATCTTACCACCAACATCCATCATCAGTATGGCATGGCCATTGACGAGGTAGAGCAGGCGTTGAGGCTGGGCGAGATTAGCGAGGAAGTACAAGAAACCGTCATTCAGCCTTTCCGTTTAACCGTATCTCAGCAAGTTTCTCGTGCATTACAGTTCTTTTATTCATCCGGTGTGCAACATCAATTAACCAAAATTTATTTATGTGGTGGCGTCGCTTCTATTGATGGCTTGGTTGATATTATCGGTGAAGAATTAGGTATTCCTGTGAGCATCGCTAATCCGTTTGAGCAAATGGATATTGGTGTGAAAGTAAACAAAGAAAGATTAGTGAAAGATACACCCGCATTGGTGAAGGCCTGTGGGCTGGCACTTAGATCATTTGATCAATAGGGAATAGTGATGGCAAAAATTAATTTACGACCATGGCGGGAGGAGCGTGCGGCAGCCAGGCAAAAAGATTTCATTACAAATCTGATTGCTTCTGCCATATGTGCGGCCGCTCTTGTACTGATGATGGGCTACTACTACGACGTGCAGATGGATCGGCAAAATACCCGCAATGGTTTCTTGAAGACCAATATATCTAAGCTTGATGAAAGAATTAAGGAGATTGAAGATCTGAAGCGCCAGCGTGAGCGTCTGCTGGAGCGGCTCAACGCTATTCAGGAGCTGCAGGGCAATAGACCTATTATCGTTCGTAATTTTGATGAATTAGTAAGAGTCCTGCCTGATGGCTTGCATTATGACTTCTTGCAAAGACAAGAAGCCGGTGGTGACTCTATACAGATCAAAGG
>NZ_JBFIIH010000114.1:0-13354 GCF_041601355.1 Neptunomonas sp. | reverse complement strand
TCCACTCCGGCACCGCTTGCCGTAGTGTCGAAGATCAAGCCCCCCATTGTATTGGTTAAGTCAATATCGACCCGAACAGTCTGTAACGAGCATTCACCGGTATTGGTTATAACAAAGCGATCTTTAGGCGCACCTTCTATATAATTTACCATGACATTGGCATTGACTGACGCCACAGTAAGCATAAGAGCTGCAAAACTTATTATTCTGTATATTTTCATCAGAACTTCCGTTTTTAAATAAGTCGGGCGTTAACTCTCATCCGCAAAATAAAGATACAAGCCTAAAGGTTATCAGGGCGATTCATACTTTAGCTAGTATGGCTGTCTCATAGAAAAAGGTAGCATACTTGTGCTTTGTACAGACGTTGGATTACCGATCATCTCATCATATGGCGATTCATGTAACATTTGCGAAGCCAATATATTCAGGCCTTCAAAGACATCCCGGATCTGTTGCGAGCTGGTAAAACGCTTAGGACTGTTGCCCTCATATACCCAGCCTGTGCTATCACCTACGCTAAGTTTAATAAGGTAAACGTTCATCTCATAAGAATAGACTGTCAGCATATCTACCGTGGTGGGTTGCGACTTAATATCCTTGATCCAAAATTTAGTCTGTTGCATACACTTTCCTCAAGGCAAACAATTACTATAAATTCGTACGTTTGCATTAATGAATCGGATCAGCATTTCCTGCTATGGTCAGCTTTTATTGTTAAGTCGTTTTTCGTTCACCATGTTTAACAATTCACCCGCAGCAATAGCATCTGACATTGCGCGATGATGACACTGCATATCAATACCAAAATGCCTCGTTAGGTTTGCCAAAGAATAAGAGGGCAAGCCTTTATAGTGTTTTCGCATCTCTCGTACCGTACAAAGTTTTGGTCGTCGGTAATGCCGCTCTACGCGAGCAAACTCCTCTTTTATAAAGCCATAATCGAAATTAACATTGTGAGCGACAAATACACATCCCTTAGTGAACTCATCAATATCATCGGCTACTTCAGCGAATAATGGTGCATCAGCGACCATGTTGTTATTAATACCCGTGAGTGCTGTGATATTTTGCGGGATGCGCCGCTGGGGATTAATTAAAGATTGCCACTGTGCCACGACTTCGCCGCCAATCATTTTAACTATACCTACCTCGGTAATACGATGATGTTGCGCCCTGCCGCCGGTTGCCTCTATGTCGACAACCGCATAGGGCTGCATTGGGTCGATAGTCCAATTCACATTCGTAATGCGTACATCAAAGCCGACGCTCTGAAGCTTTTGAATGCTGAGGAGTTGATTGCGACGCAGCTGATCACCTTCTGATTTTACTTCTTCAAAACGCAGTCTTTCATTTTCAATCAGCATTAAATCGGGAAATCCATCGCTCAAATTTTTCCAGTCCTGAGTCATGGCTTTCAGCAGTGATAACAGTGCGTCTGGATTACTGTGATTAATAAGCAATATAAGGCGCTCTAATATATTTTTGCGCCATCTGAATATAATGTTGCCCTGGCCATAGTATTTTGCTGCCGACTGAGAGATTTGTTGAATCAATTTTTCTTTCGAGTCCGTGCTGTTAAGTCGCCTTTCAATGTGGACTGAGGCGAGTTGATAAAACTGATTCGTTTTCAGTGAGGACGGCACATGCTCAAACTCGTTAGTTAAGCCTAACCCCTCTAGCTCGAATATTTCATGCCAGAAATATAAGCCAAATAACGCTCGCCAAATTTCATTTTCGGTACGAAAGGCTTTGCACTCTCGTTGCTCATAATAGGCAATAACGCCCCGTTCGACCGCGCCTTTATGCATTTCATCAATGAGCAGAGTTTGACTGTTTTCACGCAACATATCGGTGAGAACACTGGTACGCTTTTTATGATATTTACGCGCCAAAAAGTCTTCTGCAAAGGCCAGTAAATCTTCAGACAATGGTGCGTCGATCATACGATTGAGTTCGGTTTCTACTTCGTCTGTTAAACCTAGTTTATAAGCCTCGCGTGCCCATTTTTCTTGCGCTACGCTCGTGTTAATTGTTTTTAAAACATCAATGGCATGAATGGCATCTTCTTTGAGCAGCGCGCAAGCCAATAAAAATTTTACTTTGGCGTCTAGCTCATTAGCTTTAGTGCCTATCGGGCGAGGTAAACTTTCAAGATGATTTACAATAAGCGAATGATTCAGTGAATGACGCTGTGTTCGCAATTCATCTAATAAAGAGTGCAATTCAAAAGCAGATTTAGCGCTGTCAATGTCAACGAATCGTGCCATTACCTGTGCTTGCTCCTTTCGGGTACGCATAACGCCCAGGTCGCGCATGGAAAATTGATTCAATGTGGAGCGGAAATTGCCAAAGTACAAATAAAGGAAGTAGCTAATATGTGTTTCAAAATTTCCTTGCCAGTAAGACTGTGCAACGCTAGTTGTGACGACTGCGTCCAGCTTAGCTGACTCTACTATAGAGGTGACTAATATCGATTTAGCTTGTGATTTTTTATATACCAGCGCAGGCTTTTCAGTAAACCCCGTTTCATTCAATTCGTCGATAATTTGAATAATCTCACCTTTGGTGAGGTGCTCAATAAACGAGCATACATTGCTTGATTCGATGGGCTTAAACCATTGTTCCTGAAATAGAAATTTAAAATTACCAGGAATATCGTCAACCTCTTGGTAGGTATAAGACGTCGGCTTTACAAATATAGATTTACGATTAATAAAACGAACAATCAGGCATTGCTGTGGTTTCGACAGCGCCATAAAGTCCTGGATGAATTGTTTATCAGCGCTACTTAACAGCACCTCACACGGACCCATCACAAATTTTAAAAATTCATGGAAATGGCTCCAATAGTAGAATGCAGGTAAAGATCGCAATGTCAGTATGCTCTATGTAAACGTCATCATCTCAAAGACGAGCATACTAAATAACTGTTTTTATATACAGCTTTTGTTCTGATCAGGCGCGTATTCATTGGACTTTTTGCTTGCTAACCCATTTAAAATAATCCATCAACGCAGGTTGATTTTGAATAGCGCTCAGGTTGTTGAGTCGTTTAGCCAGCTCCATTTCACTAAAGCGTTTATGCAGGCCGATGTGGCATTGTCGACAGATATTAATACCCGCAGCAAGTTCAGATTTGCTGTAGTGTTTTTTGAAAAACGTACGACGATGCATTTTCTTTGGGATCAAGTGATGAAAAGTGAGAAAGGTTTCGCGCTCGCACAAGGGGCAGAGACCAAAACCTGTCCTTCTTGGAATTTCCCCTGCCATCAATAAGGCCAACTGCTCATTTTATTCGTATAGACCTAATCAATTTTTACTGATCTTCGACAAGAATAATATGCAAAACTTCAGGTCCATGAGCTCCCTGAACTAACACTCCTTCTATATCGGTTGTGCCACTCACACCCGATATCAGACACATATTTCGCGGAGTCTCTCCCTTTTTAGCAATCTCATTTGCTATCAGGGCATAGTCATCCATATAGTGGAGTATTTTTGATTCTGGAATTACGGCAATAAGGTACAAGGGTAAAAAGTTGAGCAGGATGGGCATTTCTGGGCTTGAGTGAACAACAAACGACCCCGTTTCTGCAATACCGTACTCGGCCCAGCATAAACCAACCGTGTTATCTTTTTGAATATCTATGTCCGTAGAGATACCCTGCCAATTCAGCTTTTGCAATCTATCGATACCCTGTACTTTAAGCTCTTGAGGTAAAGAATATTTACCAAGAAATTGATTGACCGAAGCAGGCAAGTCATCGAGTGTAGAGATCTTTTCACAGCTGGTGCCGATAACCAAACCCGCTTTAATGCGAAGCACTAATGCTTCAGTTGCATCGTCAGATAAAAGCCTGGGGCGGGCGAACTCACTTTCTTTTAGGATTTCAAGAGCTTCTTGCTGAATGGTCTCTGCATCCATTGTGACGGTTGGTGTCGCATTTTTAATCGCACTAAAAATACTGGCTCTACTCATATCACTTTTTTGATTATTCATTATTTATACACCACTACTTTTGGCTTTTTTCATCTTTTTATATTGCTGCATAAACGTTTTTGATTCTGGTTCAATCAAATCACGGTTACGGGTCCAACCCGACGTCAGAGGCATATATTTAATCCACCCCTGACGGCTGAACAGTTTCATAAAGACAACTCCGCAAGAACAAAGCAATTGAAACACCCTCGGCCTTTTAGCCAACGCGGCAAAAGCTTGCACAACAAAACGGTTGGTTAACGGTTCATATTTTTTCTGCCAGGACCGTGCGCGCAGCGAGCGTAATAATTTAGGGAGTGGGATATTAACCGGGCAAACCTCTTCACAGCGCCCATTGAGTGTGCAGGCATGAGTCTGTTTGTTGGCCACTTCAAGGCTGTCTAAATGAGGCGTCAGAACCGATCCCATCGGCCCGGGATAAACTGAGCCATATGCATGACCACCAATATGTTTGTAGACCACACAGTGGTTCATGCATGCTCCGCAACGGATGCAACGCAACATCTCCTCCATGCCATCAGCTAACATTTTGGTACGCCCGTTATCGACCAGGACAATATGGCATTCTTCAGGCCCGTCTGCATCATCAGACCTTTTAGGCCCGTTATGGAAGGTGATGTATTGCGTGATTTCTGCCCCGGTAGCCGAGCGGGTCAACAATCGCAATAAAGGTACAGCATGGGCCATTGAAGGGACTAACTTTTCAATGCCTGCGGTCACTATATGAACTTTAGGCGGCGTTATCGTGAGTTCAGCGTTCCCTTCATTCGTTACTGTGCACGTTGAACCACTATCAGCCAGCAAAAAGTTAGAACCACTGATACCTATATCTGACGTTAAGAATTTAGTACGAAGATCCCGACGGGCACTTCTCACAAGATCAGTAATCTCTTCGGAGTAGGTTGGGTCTGCGTGAAACTCCCTAAAGAGCCTGACGACATCTTCTCTGCTTCGGTGCATCGCTGGCCAGACAATATGAGAAGGTGGATCACCCGCAAGCTGAATGATATGTTCTGCCAAATCCGTTTCGATTCGTTCGATTTCTGAATTATCAAAAGCATGTGTTAAGCCAATTTCTTCACCCAGCATAGACTTACTGCGGGTGACTTTTTTAGCCTTGTGCTGACGACAAATATCCAGAACAATCTTCGACGCTTCTTCACCAGTACTCGCCCAGTGGACAATCGTGCCTTGAGCCAACGCATTCTTCTCGAACTCAGCCAAATAATGATCCATATACTTAATCGTATGATCTTTGACTTTTTGCCCCTGCGCACGTGCATTCTCAAACTCGGGGAAGTCAGCAATCGCTTCGGCTCGCTTCTTTTCGGCTTTATCAGTCGTGCGCCGAATAATCATTTTCAAATCAGGCTGCGCTAACGCCTTGCTAACGTTATTGTAAAAATCTTCAGGCTTGTTAACTTGCATCTTTGCCTCCTGAAAGCTGCGGCGCTAAACCAGCCAGAACTTCAGCGGTATGCAATGCCTTTATTTTCTTGTGCCCTTCCCGATTGAGCTTACCCGCCATATTCATTAAGCAGCCCATATCACCACCGAGCAGGTAATCTGCCTCAGTAGCTAATACATTTTCAATTTTTTCAGCGACGATCTCATTAGAAATATTTGAATATTTCACACAAAATGTTCCACCAAAACCGCAGCATTCAGCATGACCATTAAGAGGGTTATGCTCTAACCCTTTCACTTTTGACAACATCTTTCTGGGCTGTTCATAAACATGAAGAGAACGATATCCTGAGCAGCTATCGTGATAAGTATATGACCCCTCAAGCTCAATACCTGTGGGTACGAAGTTACAAACATCGACCAGAAAAGAAAGGAGCTCATGCGTTATATCTGCCAAATGCTGCGCCCTTGCGAGCCATTCTGGCTGATCTTTAAAGACTTCTACAAAATTCTTTTTGATCATTGCTGCACATGACCCGGAAGGGACAACAACGTAATCAAAATTTTCAAATTGTTTAATCGTTTGATAGGCAATCTGACGTGTCCCTTCATCATCACCTGAATTAAATGCGGGCTGTCCACAACAAGACTGAAGTTCTGGAACCTCAACATTGCACCCGGCTTGCTCAAGTAATGTTATTGAAGCGAAGCCTACAGAGGGGCGCATTGTATTGACTAAGCAGGTAACAAACAGCCCTACTTTCTTTTCGGAGATATTAAGGCAATCAATTCCATTAGATTGCGTTTGATCAGTATTACTAATTTTTGGAGACATTTACCCGGCCTTGTCACGAAGATGTCGCTATTCTTATTTTGTTATGAATAAGTTCAGGCATTTACCCAACTTCTCCATATGACTTTTAATCTAATACAAATAATTATTTAAAACTTACTAGATAACAATAACGCCTATTCAAAAGCAACAGCAGATATACAAAGTAACTGGTCTTACCATTAAACCCCCATAGCCAAGGCCCTGAGAATAAATCGCAAGAATGAAGTCCTGAATAAGCCTATACGATCTTTATATTCTGCATAATCCATGAATTCTTCTCAGATCATGTGGTGGCCAATCTTCAATATCAAGCATTTTTTATTTAAGGAAGACGCCAAGACGGTTCTGTTAATGACTCCTGCTGAATTCGTTTACCTGCTTTTTTGCGAAGGGGAAGGGGAAGGACAGGCAGCTGTAATTCATTGAAACTGCCTAGACCCTGGTATCAGGCTTCATTGCGTCGATAGCCCTTGGCGATAGCGGTTTAGCGGCTGATTTGGTAACCTGCACCACTTGTTTTGATCTCCTTTACCAGCACTGGATTTCCATGAAATTATGATCAAGCGCCGGGGCTGGCTGAACAAAAAAGTGTAACTTTTTAATGAATACACATGAAACACCATAAACACAGCAGAAACAGTCTGACTCAACAAGTTGATAGCTAACCAATTGTTTTATATAGGCATAACAGATTTATAATGAGTAAAAAGACAGCTACAGCAATAGCTTCAAAGCCTGAACACACACCGATGATGCAGCAGTATTTTAAAATTAAAGCTGAACATCCGGATCAGCTGGTTTTTTATCGGATGGGGGATTTTTATGAGCTATTTTATGATGACGCTAAGCGCGCATCAGCGTTGCTCAACATTT
Organism: Neptunomonas sp.; assembly: GCF_041601355.1. Classification (GTDB taxonomy): domain Bacteria; phylum Pseudomonadota; class Gammaproteobacteria; order Pseudomonadales; family Balneatricaceae; genus Neptunomonas. Next base: position 6,236 of record NZ_JBFIIH010000114.1, on the reverse strand, counting down.
CACTGACGGCACGGGGAAAATCAGGCGGCAATCCGATCCCTATGGCAGGTCTGCCTTATCATGCGGCCGAAGGTTACATTGCCAAAATTGTCAGCGCCGGCGAGTCTGTCGTTATTTGTGAACAGTTTGGTGATCCTGCCGCAAGCAAAGGCCCCATGGAGCGCAAGGTTGCACGTATCGTTACACCAGGCACCTTAAGTGACGAAGCTTTTTTAGATGAATCCCGCGATAACATATTATTGGCGATCTACTCCTCCCAGTCACGCTATGGCGTTTCTTTAGTCGATATCAGCACCGGGCGTTTTAGCCTGATGGAGCTTGAGGATGACGAGTCATTACTCGCTGAATTAGAGCGCCTTAAACCGGCAGAAGTGCTCTATAACGACGACAGTAATCTGGGCTCTCTACTCAAAGGTCGTAAAGGTATACGCCCGCAAGCCCCCTGGAATTTCGAACCGGAAACCTCACAGCGTTTATTGTGCCAACAGTTCAACACGCAGGATCTTGAAGGTTTCGGTTGTGCGCAGATGCACATCGCCATTGGTGCGGCAGGATGCCTGCTGCAATACGCAAAAGACACGCAACGCTCTGCTTTACCGCATATCCGCCGACTACAGATAGAACAACGTTCCGAGACCGTTATTCTGGATGCCGCAACACGCCGCAATCTGGAAATAGATCAGAACCTGGCGGGCGGGCGCGAAAATACTTTATTAAGCGTGATGGATAACACCGCCACGTCGATGGGTAGCCGGCTGTTGCGACGCTGGTTAAACCAGCCGCTCAGGGACAAAAATACATTACTAGAACGCCAAAGCTCGATTCGCTGGTTGCAGCAAAACTATCGCTATGAATCCCTGGCAGAAACACTCAAGGGGATAGGAGATATTGAGCGTATTTTATCACGTGTTGGGCTGAGTTCTGCACGTCCCCGGGACCTCGAGCGCTTAAAAGACGCCTTGCAGCATCTACCTGAACTGCAAGCATCACTCGTCGATGAACATCGTGCCCCTCATATCAATCTACTGGCAGAGTCGATCAGTGAATTCCCGGAACAAGCCAGCTTACTGAAAAAAGCCATTATGGATAACCCTCCCGTGGTGATTCGGGATGGCGGTGTTATTGCTGAAGGTTATGACGAAGAGTTAGACGAGCTGCGTAATATCAGTGAAAACGCCGGCGACTATCTGATCAAATTAGAGCAACAAGAACGGGAACGCTCGGGGATATCCACACTTAAGGTGGGTTACAACCGTGTACATGGCTACTTTATCGAGATCAGCAAAGGCCAGGCAGATGCCGCTCCCGCTGATTACATTCGCCGCCAGACACTGAAAAATGCCGAACGTTTTATCACGCCCGAACTTAAAAGTTTTGAAGATAAAGCACTCAGTGCTAAAAGCCGTGCTCTCGCACGTGAAAAATCCTTGTATGAAGCACTCATAGCCCTGTTAGCAGAACATCTTCCTGCATTGCAGGATTGCGCTCAGGCATTGGCAGAACTGGACACACTCAACAACCTGGCCGAGCGGGCCGATACACTTAACTTCAACGCCCCTCACCTGCATGATACGCCGCAACTGCATATCATTGCGGGACGCCACCCGGTCGTTGAGTCGGTACTGGAGTCACCTTTTGTTGCCAATGATCTGTCACTGGATCCTGAGCGACGCATGCTGATTATCACCGGCCCAAACATGGGCGGTAAATCTACCTACATGCGCCAGGCGGCACTGATAAGCTTGCTGGCACACATTGGCAGTTATGTTCCTGCTGAAGAGGTCAACATTGGCATTATGGATCGCATCTTCACGCGGATGGGTTCTTCAGATGATTTAGCCGGCGGGCGATCTACCTTTATGGTAGAGATGACAGAAACGGCTAACATTTTACACAATGCCACTGAAAACAGTCTGGTGCTGATGGATGAAGTGGGCAGAGGAACCAGTACCTTCGATGGTTTATCTCTGGCGTGGTCTGCTGCAGAATTTCTGGCGTTACAGATCAAAGCCTTTACCTTATTCGCCACGCATTATTTTGAGCTTACCGCGCTTCCGGAACAGCAGGAAGGCGTCTTTAACGTTCACCTTAACGCTCTGGAACACCAGGACAGCATCGTTTTCATGCATGAAGTCCATGACGGACCGGCAAGCCAGAGTTACGGTTTACAAGTGGCACAACTGGCCGGGGTTCCTGACCACGTGATCGCTCAGGCAAAACAAAAACTATTTCAGCTGGAAGCCGAGTCTGTTGTATCAGGCAAACGTGCGGCCCCGCCACCGCCTATTCAGGATGATATGTTCAACTCACATACCCACCCGGCCATTGAGCAACTAAAACAGCTGGATGTGGACAATCTCTCTCCACGTGAGGCACTTGAGCTGCTATATTCATTAAAAAGTAAACTCTGATGGCACGCTCCATAATAAAGCAACCAACCCATGGCAACCTAATAGCCAGCCTAAAATATATGTGCGGAGGTGAATAATGACCTATGTAGTGACGCAAAACTGTATACGCTGTAAATATACGGATTGTGTGGAAGTCTGCCCGGTAGATTGCTTTTACGCAGGCGAGAACTTTCTAGTCATCCATCCTGATGAATGCATAGATTGCGGTTTATGTGAGCCGGAATGCCCTGCGGAAGCGATTTTCTTAGATGACGATGTCCCGGAAGATCAGCAGATATTTATTGAGATAAATGCTCAACTGGCGGAAAAGTGGCCCAATATTACCGAGCGTATTGAACCTATGGAAGATGCGGAGGAATGGAAAGACAAGCCCAACAAGCTTGCCCTTCTCATTAAGTAATCAGGATTGGATAAAATAACTGGCAGCGACTATGCAAGTAAGTCTTCGCTGCTCAGGCCGTTTTTCTCAACAATTTCACGTAGCTTGCGTAACGCTTCAACCTGAATTTGTCTGACACGTTCACGTGTCAGACCGATTTCTGTACCCACCTCTTCCAACGTACTCATTTCATAATTACGCAAGCCAAAACGTCGTGATAAAACTTCAGCATGCTTGTCTGGCAACATATCCAACCACTTGTCGAGATTACCACTAATATTGGTATTCTGAAGCAGCACTTCAGGATCCGAGGTTTCTGTATCAGCGATAGTTTCAATGGCAGACTTATCGGAATCACCCATAGGTATATCCATGGATGTCACCCGCTCATTCAGCCTGAGAACTTTCTGAACTTTCTCTACAGGCTTACTCACCAACTCAGCAATTTCTTCTGCCGTAGGCTCATGATCGAGCTTCTGAGAGAGTTCACGTGCAGCGCGCAGATACACATTCAGCTCTTTAACTACATGAATAGGTAATCGAATCGTACGTGTTTGGTTCATGATCGCACGTTCAATCGTTTGTCTGATCCACCAGGTGGCATACGTTGAAAATCTGAAACCACGCTCAGGATCAAATTTTTCAACGGCACGAATCAGGCCAAGGTTACCCTCTTCAATCAGATCCAATAAAGTCAGACCACGATTGATATAACGTCGCGAGATTTTAACCACCAAACGGAGGTTACTTTCGATCATTCGCTTACGCGCCTTCATATCACCTTTTAACGCAAGTCTGGAAAAGTAGACCTCTTCTTCAGCACTGAGCAGGGGTGAAAACCCAATCTCATTAAGATACAGCTGAGTAGCATCTAAAGATTTGGCATTCATTAAATCTTTATGTGCCAGACTACCCCGTCCCCGCCCACTGTTGAGAAACTCAGGTTCGTCATCAGCAGTCGCGTCTGTATCCATATCCAGATTATCGCCATCATCAGAATCGAGTAACAGCTCTTCTTTTTTCTGCTTACTTTTTTCGAGAATCGTCATCACCGTCATCACCTATCTAGCACTATCAAAATTAATATGGTCTACCTTTTGGGTAGATATCGTAGCGGATTAACTGGCTTACCATCCTTGCGGATTTCAAAATGAAGCATCGTGCGTGTTGTACCACTATTACCTATTTCGGCAACTTTCGCTCCAGCATTAACATTTTCGTTCTCTTTTACTAAAATATTACTATTGTGAGCATAAGCACTGAGGTATTCCTGGTTATGATTAATGATTATGAGATTTCCATAACCGAGTAAACCACTTCCCGCATACACGACTTTTCCGGCAGCGGCGGCATATACTGGTTCACCTCGCTGCCCTTCCATATTAATACCTTTATTAACATTACCCTTATCTGAATAATTACTAATGACTTTACCTTTTGCCGGCCATTGCCAAATCAGATCTTTACTCGCTACGGGTGCTGATACAGGTTCTTTTTGATGAGCTATTGTTGTGGACGGCTGAATTTTTTCAGTTTGAGTAGCAGGAGCGACGGCTGGAGGCGCGGTCTGCTTTGCATTCGACTCCCCCTCAGTCTTCACAGATGCCGCTAAGACAGGAGCCACTGTTGCAGCGGCAGTACCGGGGCCTTTTAAATACAGTGTCTGACCCGCATTAATTCTGAAACGCTGGTCTATATTATTAGCACGAGCCAACTCACGGTAATCTAACCCGTAGCGCCATGCGATTGAATACAGTGTATCGCCTCGTTTAACACGATACGCTGCCGGTGCGTTCCGATACCTGGAAGACCTGACCAGCTCCACTTTATTATCAAGAGCACTGGAACGGTCACTCACGGGAGCATATCCCGAGGCGCACCCTACCAACATCAGAAGCATCACGCTTATCAGAATGATTTTTATTTTTATCTCTTGGCTATTCTGTCGGATATACACGATTTATCTGTTCGTTGACTGACCTCTTTCCATCCAGAGTACAATTACTACACCTAATACCAATAATGCAATGGATGCCAGCATGAAAGAGTCCTGACCACTTAACGCCTCATAGACAAAAGGGGACACGTTATCCTGGGCTAACGGTACTTGTTTACCATGACTATTTAATGTGTAGGCCGTCGTATATTTCCAAGGCCAGACTTTGTTTAATGACCCCAGAAGAAAACCAGACATCACAGCCAATGTTGGCATTCTGTGTGTTGTAAATAACCAATTCAGTAATCGGGAAAAGCTTAATAAACCGATAACACACCCAGCGCCGAATAACCCAATGAAGGCTAATTCAGCATCTTTAACTGCTTGCAGTACCGGAGCATACATGCCTAATAACAATAAAATAAACGAACCCGATATCCCAGGAAGAATCATTGCACAAATAGCAATGCTGCCTGATAAAAATACCGTCAGAGAACTCACCGGAACCTCTGTAGGGGTTAAACTGGTAATTAGATAGGCGAGTACTGCCCCCGTCAGAAACAATGTAATATAGGTAGAATCCCAATGGGGAATATGCCTTGATATCACCCATGTTGACGCCAGAATCAGCCCAAAAAAGAACGACCAGAGCATAACGGGATAACTGGCCAGCATAAACAATACGATATTGGCAAACATCACCAGGCTGATAATAATTCCGCTGAGCAACGTCAGTAGAAAATTACCATTAACATGCTTCCAGAAAGCCCGCGGTCCTTGGTAAAACAACACCCTGACTGCATCAAGATCAAAGCGGCGAATACTGCCGATCAGCTCTTCATAAATACCCGTAATAAAAGCAATGGTTCCACCTGACACACCCGGAACGGCATCGGCAGCGCCCATCAATACGCCTTTGCAAGCCAAGATAAAATAATCTTTTAAGCGACGCTGTTGGCCCACAATATCTATCTCCTTATCGTATTGTTCCGGCCAATAAAGGCACGAACTTAACATTCTCAATAATATGGGTGTCAAAACCCATCTCACTTACCCGAATGACCAGCTTTAATTGTTGCTGAGACTGACCCACGGGAATCACTAACCTTCCGCCAATAGCTAACTGAGCTAACAGCTCTTCAGGGATCTTTTCCGGCGCAGCCGTTACGATGATGCCATCAAAAGGGGCTTTAGATGGCCAGCCCATACCTCCATCCGAATGTTGCAGATAGATATTTTTCAATCCCATCTGCTGAAAGCGCTCCTTCGACTTATCTTGTAACTGCTTAATCCGCTCCACTGAATAAACCTGATCTACCAGTTGCGCAATCACCGCGGTTTGATAACCAGAACCTGTTCCGACTTCCAAAACACGCTTCAGAGGACCTGCAGCAAGCAGTAACTCTGTCATTTTCGCCACTATATAGGGCTGGGAAATCGTCTGATTAAAGCCGATAGGTAATGCGGTATCTTCGTAAGCACGGTGAGATAGTGCCTCATCAACAAAAAT
>NZ_JBFIIH010000113.1:0-13630 GCF_041601355.1 Neptunomonas sp. | reverse complement strand
AGCTTGAGAGCAGAATCCGCATTACGAGACATGAACACCTGCTCAATCGCCATCTCCTGCGGCATAAACTGACGGATCACTTCGCTAACACCGGCAAACACCTGATTAAGACGATCCGGTAGATCATCTCCCTTAATACGAATACAGCCACTGGCGATATATTCATTTCGTGCACCCACAATATTAATCAGACCGTAGCCAGTGATACGTGACCCCGGATCTATTCCCAGAATTATCATCCAATCGTTCCGTTATTACTGACTAAACCAAGTTGATTAATGATGACCGAGCACTCAGTGGTGTAGAACAGACTGAGCAACATCTCCGCCAGCGACCGGCAAAGATTCTTCAGTCGACTGAAGCATCAGCGCTCAATTAGAAAAGCCGATGCACTGTGGTTAGCAGAGCCTCGGCTTTCATGTCGATGGATTAAGTCCATCACTACTCTTGCATAGACTCTTCAGGAATCCCGGCATTGTGATATACATTTTGTACATCATCGAGATCTTCCAGTGTATCGAGCAAACGTAGTATTTTACGTCCGCCCTCTACATCCAGTTCAGCGGTGATCGACGCAATCATAGTGACTTCGGCATGAGCAGGCTCAAGACCCGCTTTTATCAATCCTGCTTTTACATCAAGGAAGTCAGCAGGTGCTGTGAACACATCAATTGATCCGTCGTCATTAGTCACTACATCATCCGCGCCCAATTCAAGCGCGACGTCCATAATGGTTTCTTCATCAGCACCCGCTTCAAATGAAAGCTGTCCTTTTTTCTCAAACAGATAAGAAACTGAGCCACTGGTGCCCAAATTTCCACCCGCTTTGGAAAAAGCAGCACGCACCTGAGAAACGGTACGGTTGACATTATCGGTCATGGTTTCAACAAGAATAGCGACACCACCCGAGCCATAGCCTTCATAGGTAAGCTCATCATAGTTCTCGCCTTCTGCACCACCAGCGCCTCGCTGAATAGCTTTATCAATAGTGTCGCGCTTCATATTAGCGCCAAGGCCTTTATCTATGGCAGCCCGCAGTCGCGGGTTATCATCAGGATTACCGCCGCCCTCTTTAGCTGCCACTACCAGTTCGCGAATCAATTTCGTAAAGATCTTGCCGCGCTTTGCATCCTGCGCCGCTTTTCGGTGCTTGATGTTAGCAAATTTAGAATGACCAGCCATAGAATACCTCAATAACAAACCGATAACGGATGGCGTATTTTTTGTGATTCGTATTATTTAAAACACTGCCTGTAGCTACTTTCATAGCCACAGGCGTCACGAGCAGAAATTTCGCTGCAGGAATTTACGGTGTTCTGCGTAGCTTGATGTTCAACTCATGTAACTGAGCAGCACTGACTACTCCGGGCGCATCCGTCAACAGACAAGCAGCACTCTGTGTTTTCGGGAAGGCAATTACTTCACGAATGGAGTCCGTGCCTGTCATCAGCATAATCAGACGATCCAGACCAAATGCCAAACCACCATGCGGAGGCGCACCATATTTCAATGCATTCAGCAGGAAGCCAAACTTTTCTTCCGCTTCTTCATCACTGATACCCAAGGTACGGAAAACCGTACGCTGCATATCCTGTGCATGAATACGGATGGAACCACCACCCAACTCAGTACCGTTCAATACCATATCATAAGCACGCGAGAGTGCCTTTGTAGGGTTTGCTTCCAACTCTTGTGCTGAACAGCTAGGCGCTGTAAACGGATGATGCAATGCCGACAGACTACCATCGCTATTCGTTTCAAACATTGGGAAGTCAATCACCCACAGTGGCGCCCATTCAGAAACCAGCATATCCAGATCAACACCGACCTTAATACGTAAAGCACCAATTGCTTCATTAACAATTTTTTCTGAATCCGCACCGAAGAAGATCAGATCGCCATTCTGCGCTTGCAGACGTTCAACGATCTGCATCGCCACCTCTTCACCAAGGAATTTAACGATAGGAGACTGCAGTCCTTCAGCGCCTTTCTCTACTTCATTAACCTTGATGTATGCCAGACCTTTAGCACCGTAAATACCGACAAACTTGGTGTACTCGTCTATCTGCTTACGGGTTAATGACGCACCACCCGTTACTTTTAGCGCAGCAACACGACCATTAGGGTCGTTTGCCGGGCCGGCAAATACTTTAAACTCGATATTCGCCATCAGGTCAGCGACATCAACCAACTCCATTGGAATACGCAAATCTGGTTTATCTGAACCATAACGTCGCATTGCTTCAGCATATGGCATCTGTGGGAAATCACCCAGATCCACAGCCATCAATTCATTAAAGAGCTTGCGAATCATAGTTTCAGCTATACCCATAATCTCAACTTCATTCATGAACGAAGTTTCAATATCTATCTGGGTAAATTCGGGCTGACGGTCGGCACGCAAATCTTCATCACGGAAGCATTTTGCAACCTGGTAATAACGATCAAAACCCGACACCATCAGTAGCTGCTTAAACAGCTGTGGCGACTGCGGCAACGCAAAGAATGAACCTTCATGTGTGCGGCTGGGCACCAGATAATCACGCGCACCTTCAGGGGTAGCACGGGTCAGAATCGGTGTTTCAATATCCAGAAAACCGTTCTCATCCAGATAACGACGAATCTCGGAGGTTACTTTGGAACGGAAACGCAGTTTTTCCTGCATTTCCGGACGACGCAGGTCGATAAAGCGGTTACGCAAGCGAACATCTTCACCGACTTTCTGATGATCATCCAATGGGAATGGAGGCGTTTCAGCTTTATTCAGAATAGTCAGCTCAAGCCCCATCACCTCAATTTCGCCGGTAGGCATGTCACTGTTGACTGTTCCATCCGGACGGTGACGCACCAGGCCTTTAATTTCAATAACATATTCGCTACGTACACTGTCAGCGATAGCAAAACTTTTTTCACGCTCTGGATCAAAAACGACCTGAGCGATGCCTTGGCGATCGCGTACGTCAAGAAAGATGACCCCACCATGGTCGCGGCGACGGTGCACCCACCCCATCAATGTAATTTCTTCGCCGATGTGTTCTTTTCTCAGATCGCCGCAATAATGGCTGCGCATAGTTTACTGTTCCTATCTATTTACTGGCTATATACTGAATACTAAATAGCGGCTGCTGCCTGACAGCATCACCAAAAATCAGGTCTAAACAAAGCGCCGGATTATACCTGATTTAATGCAGCGTTACAGCGACTATACACGCCTATTTTTTCCCTGCAACGAAACTCACTTCACCAACTAACATGGACTCAACTCGTTTGCGGATCTGTGCAATCTGCTCTGCGCTGTAGGGCACTGCCGGCTGTTTACCCCAGACAGGGCCCGGCCATGCAGGATCACCTTCATGACGAGCGACATGATGCAGGTGCAACTGAGGAACCATGTTACCCAGATTTGCAATATTCATTTTCCTTGCAGAAAAGCTGTCCGCCATGATTTCGGCCAGTTCAGAGGACTCGTCTATTAACTGATGCTGGTCCTGGGGTGAAAGATGATAAATTTCTGTGGCCCCCGCGCGGCGCGGAACCAGGATAAACCAAGGATAATTAGCATCGTTCATCAGTAACAATCGACTCAGCGGAAAGTCACCTAATACGATACAATCATTCGCTAAACGAGAATCAAGCTCAAATTCCAATTCTAATTCGTCCATTGTAATCCCCTAAAATAAGTCGCTTAATTACATTGAAAGTAGCAGCCATGAATAACAGTATAAAACATGACATATAGTTTTGATCTATCACAGAGCATATCCCATATCGGCTTAGAGGGGTGGAATCGGCTGGCAGGCACATCCAACCCCTTTCTTCGTTATGAGTTTCTTGAAGCGTTAGAGTCCAGCGGTGCTGTCTCTTCACAGACCGGCTGGCAACCTCTGCATCTGCGCCTTTTTGAAGACAATAACTGTATCGCCATTTTACCTTTGTATTTAAAAAGCCACTCTTATGGCGAGTACGTTTTTGATTGGGCCTGGGCAGATGCCTACCAACGACATGGGTTAGACTATTACCCTAAACTATTAACATCAATACCTTTTTCTCCTGTATCCGGCCCGCGTATTGCGACACATAAGCCTGTCTCAGAGATAGTGCCGATACTAACCCAGATCATCAAACAAATATCCACAGAAAAGAAAACCTCGTCCTGGCACGGCCTTTTTCTTGAACAAAACCAACAGATACTTTTCGAAAATGAGGGGTTCCAAAGCCGCTTAGGGACCCAGTTTCACTGGTTTAACAGAGATTACACAAGCTTTGAGCATTTCCTGCAGAGCTTCAGCTCACGCAAAAGAAAAAATGTGAAACGTGAACGCCGTAAAGTCACGGATCAAGGGGTTATCATTCGCTGTTTTGAAGGCCCAGAGATCACAGAAACACTGTTAAAAACTTTTTATCGCTGTTACCACCTGACCTATTTAAAGCGCGGCAGGCAAGGCTATCTGAATCAGGATTTTTTTATGCGTCTGATTCACTCGATGCCGGAACAATTGGTGCTGTTTGCAGCAGAATATAACGCGGAGTATGTCGCAACAGCGTTGTGCCTGAAGGATGACGAAACACTCTATGGACGATACTGGGGCTGCCTTGAAGAGTTTGATAGCCTGCATTTTGAAACCTGTTTCTATACAGGCATTGAATACTGCATCAGGCATGGACTGAAACGTTTTGATCCTGGTGCTCAAGGCGAGCACAAGATACAACGTGGCTTTGAGCCCATTAAAACCTGGTCAAGCCACTATATTAGCAACCCGTCTTTTAGTAACGCCATCGCTCATTTTCTCGATGAAGAAACACCCTTGATGAAGAGTCACATGGCAGAGCTGGCAAAAGGCTTACCTTTTAAACAAGAGAAGTAAGCAGGACGAATTAATCGTCCTGTTTAACTAATTAACTTAATAAACTAACTTAACTAACTACCTGTTAACCAGATCAACCCTCAGCTAAATACACTTCGGCTACCTGACTGTGCTGCTTGTGATAGGCATTAAAATCATCAACTTTTAAAGGACGGGAAAAATGAAATCCCTGAAACAGATCGCATCCCGCCACCCGCAAGTAATCGGCTTGTCGTTGGTTTTCTATACCTTCCGCGACCACCAAAAAATTGAGTTTCTTAGCCATGGTAATAATAGCTGATGTAATCGCCTGATCACCTTTATTATCAGGAAGGCCATCAACAAAAGCCTTATCAACCTTTAATTCATCCAAAGGGAAGCTTTTTAAATAACTTAATGATGAATAGCCGGTACCAAAATCATCAACGGAGATCTTCACGTTCAGTGCCTTTAACTGACGCAAAACATGATCTGTTTTACTAAGATCACTCATCGCCAGACTTTCAGTCAACTCGACAATGATCGTTTCCGGGATCACCTGAGTCTCTTCAAGACAAGCCGTGACAAATTCAACAAACCCGGGAGCCTGGAACTGCTGACTGGACACATTCACCGAAACGGAAAAATCATCCATACCTTGTTTCTGCCAGGCAGCGGCCTGACGACAAGCATGCTTAAAAACCCACGAGCCTATTTCTTCCATCAAACCACATTGTTCAGCCACCGGGACAAATATACCAGGAGAGATATCGCGTTGACTCGGATGTGTCCACCTTAATAAAGTCTCGGCACCCCTGACCCTGCCAGTCACAACATCTACTTGTGGCTGATAAACTAAATAAAAATCATCATTTTCGATCGCTTTCTTTAAATCCTGCTGCATCTGCATTCTGTCTTGCAAATGCTGATTCGCTTCCTGAGAATAAAATTGTAGCCCCCCCTGTATATCATCTGCAGAGCTATTCGCCGCGTAACTGGCATTTTTTATAATAATTTCAGCTGAATCGCCATCCCCGGGATACACAGCTATCCCCATACTAATGCTGATATACAAACTATGTTGCTCAAGCTCAAATGGGGCAACGAATGCTTTAATAAGCTGCTCAGCAACAAAAGTTACTTCATCATCTGATTGCTTATCACTGAGTAGAACTGAAAATTCATCTCCTGATGTTTTAAAAATGATTTTCATCGATTCTGACGTATCCTGATGACCACCAAGATCCGAAACGCGAATACAATCAAGCAACCTTGAGGCCGCCTCTTTTAAAATAGCATCGCCTACACTGGGCCCATAACTATCATTTAATGTTTTAAAACTGGTCAACTTAATGCCAATGACCGCTAGCTCTGTCTGATTTTCCTGTGCCGATAACATGGCGTCAGATAAACGTTCGATACAAAATTTACGATTGGGCAACCCGGTTAACGTATCGGTATATGTCAAACGATCCTGATACGCCTTAACCGTCAGAATATTTCTAACCCTGAGCACCAGCTCACTCGGATCCACCGGTTTGGCCAAAAAATCAGTCGCGCCAAGCTCTAATGCTTTCAGTTTGGTTTCAGCATCACTGGAAGAGGTTAAAACAACAATAGGAAGATGCTGGGTGGACTCGATACTTCTGAGAGATTCCAGCACCTCAAAGCCATTAACATCAGGCATGACTAAATCGAGTAAAAGAATATCGGGTTTGCGCGTCTGCACTAACTCGACAGCACAAACAGAATCACTTTGTCCTAAAAAGTTCCGATAACCCGCATCTTCAAGAAAAAACTGAATTAAATCAATCATGATCGGTTCATCATCAACCATCATAATCAGCGAATCATTCAAGCTCACAGTGCCACCCACCTATTACACATCCGCTTTTCAGGATATAGCGTTATAAAAAATCTATATTTCAATCTGTTGAACCATTGTCTTAATTAAGTGTAAGACACTTTCACAGCGCTTCAAGTTTTTCACCTTAGAAAATTGCTCCAAATCATCCGCTGGCTTAGTAAACTCATCAAGCCCAACACTGCCGGCCGCACCTTTTAGCCAATGCGCCAACTCAGCTAACGCCTCAAACTCCATATTTTCATGTGCACTACTCATTGCATCCACCTGCTCATGCAACCGGGTGACAAATCGTTCAACAATCGGGCGGAATTTTTCATTTTTAACGAGTAGTTTGGAGCGTATTTTCGGCTGCTCAACCAGAGCAGTTGACGGACCACTCAAGCCCTGAAGCTTTGATAGCAGCAGCTCAGCATCAATATTTTTGATACGAAATATCAATGCCATCACTTTTTCAAAAGATGCAGTGACCGCTGCTTTATCAGCACGTTTGGCCGCGGTTTCAAGCTCTAACGCAGGCTCTGTCAAATCGGCAAAACCCAAACTCCCTGCTGACCCTTTCAACCAATGCCCAAGATCAGCAAGGGCTGGATAATCAGCCACCAGAATAGTGCGCTGCATCTCGACAATCTGTTCCTGCAAACGCTCAACGAAACGCTGTACGATTGCTTCATACTTAGCATTACTGCTACTGAGTGTAGATTGCAGAACTATCTTAGCCGGCGTTGTTAGAATCGGCGGAATACCGCGGCTATTTTCTGTTTTGGTTTCGGCACTCTTTCCGCTATTCGTTTCGGGGCTCGTGGCTATGAACTTCTCGGCACTTTTTTCAACATCGGCCTTATAACCAGGGTCATTGAGCGTTTCAAGCCCCAGACAAGCGCGCTGATGATACTGCTTAACGACTGCCAGGTTTTCACTCACCGCAGAGGCATCAGATGCTTTTGCCGCCTCTTCAAGCTCTTGTGCTACCTCAGTAAACATGCCGTAACCGACACTCCCCGCCGAGCCTTTAAGCCAATGTGCTAAATCGGCAAGATCTGCAAAACGCTGTGTTTCAAGCGCCGCGTCCATCGCTTCAATCTGCAAACCTAACTTACTGACAAAACGTTCGATGATTTCGCTAAACTTAACATTGACGGCAAGGCCGGAGACTAACGGCTCAAGCGAGGCACGTTTGTCTGGATGAGACAGGGCGGGTTTACTGACGCTGTCAACATCCGCATGCTTTTCTGTGTGAACGCCGATGATTTTTTCACCGCCGAGCAACTCCGCCAACAAGCTGATTAACGCCTCAATATCAATCGGCTTAGTCATATAGTGGCTATAACCCGCCTCCATGCAGCGCATTTCTATCCCTTTCATCGCATGTGCCGTTAATGCAACGACAGGCTGTTTTATACCCATCTCTCTCATTGCTTTGACAGCCGCATAGCCGTCCATCACGGGCATCTGAACATCCATCAGGATTATATCGAAGTGGCTGGCAGCCACTTTCTCTAAACCATCCTGACCATGCACGCCAGTAACAACATCTAATCCGAGGTCTTCAAGAACCAGCCTCACCAGTTCTCTGTTTTCATTACCATCATCAACCACCAGAATGCTCGCTTTGGGTAGACGCCAACTAAACTTCTCCGGGGATTCATCCTGTTCAAATTTAAAGAACAACTCTTCTGCCGTCAGCCAGGATGTCTCTGCTGAATCATCAACATCTAATACAAGAGAAAAAGTACTCCCCTGGCCCGCGGTGCTTTTAACCAAAATATCACCGCCTAGCGCGTGAGCGAACTTCTGGCTGATAGAGAGCCCCAGACCCGTTCCACCAAAGCGCCGGGTAATTGAGCTATCGGCCTGCACAAACGGATCAAAAACAGAGTTCACCTGCTGCTCCGTCATACCGATACCTGTATCTACCACATCTATATGTAATTGAGGGTCAGATCGATCAGGCACACAGACACGCACCGTCACAGCGCCCTTATCCGTAAACTTAATAGAGTTACCTATTAAGTTTGTTAAAATCTGGCGTACCCGACCCGGGTCAGTACTGATCACATCCGGCAAGTCTGAATCAGCAACAAAATTCAGTTCAAGTCCTTTTTCATCGGCCTTAACCTTCATGGTCTGCATCACCTGCTGAATAAGTTGCACAGGTTTACAGTCAATGGTCTCTACATCCAGATGCCCGGCTTCTACCTTCGATAAATCCAGAATATCATTGATAAGATCCAGCAAATGCTGGCCACTTGAGGAAATAGTATTCAGGTGTTTACGTTGCTCTGGCTGCAGCCCGCCGCGGTCCCGGCGTAATAATTCGGTAAAGCCTAAAATGGCATTCATCGGCGTGCGAATTTCATGACTCATATTGGCCAGGAACTCACTTTTAGCCCGATTGGCCATTTCAGCCTCATCTTTTGAACGACGCAGCTCAATATCTTTCTCTTCAAGCTCTGTCACATCATCCAAACTGACCAGGACACCGCCCACTTTCCCCCCGGGAAGTAACACCGGTGAACAGTTAACCATAAAGGATTTTTTAATATCATCTGATAACTGCAAGCGAACAATGTGGTTAGTAATAGGCTTACCGCTGTCCATTGCGATTTTCCAGGGGTACTTTTCAACAGAGTCATCATCCTCATGATCTTTCCACGGGAAACTGGATGCTTTAAGCCCAACCAATTTTTCTGCAGGTCGATCCACTAAGGTGGCAAATGCCTGATTTGCCAGCACAATATTCTGCTTCACATCCATGACGATTAAACTCTCAGCCATGGTATCCAGTGCCGACCTCACCCGGTCAGGAATTGCTTGAGAGGGATCCAGTTGTTTTAACATTTTCCCCAGATACCAGAAGAAAATAATAAAGCTACTGCTGCTGAGAAACAGTACAAAGATGGATACCGGGTTAGTTATGAAGCCCCAGATGCCTGATGCTTGTATAGGCGAGAACCTTAGCTCAACCTGCCCCCACTGCTGCTCACCTTCCCATACAGGTACCACAACATCTGTGTCCGTTGATCCCTCTCCTTCTCTGGGAACCCACGTCAGAGAGTGATCGGCAATATCAGCGAGTAGTGCGTCATCTCTGCGACGAACCCCCGCCGATAGCAGTTCCGGATTGCGTTTAACCGTCACTTCTAGCGTGGCATGCATACGCTTAATATCGGCACGCGTGATGAACAACGAGGCATTCGTTGCAATCGTTTCGGCTAACGTCAAACGCGCCTGGCGTGAAATATTGCTTTCATTAGGTAACAAACCAAGTATGGCCGCGATAAGCACCAAACTCACAATGATGCTGGCTTGCCCTATGGCAATTCTGGCTTTGGAGCTGTGTTTACCAAATAATCGTTCTAACACTTATAGATCCCTGGTATCTGATGTTTCGTCGGTATTATCTTTTTGTACTAACTCTTCAAGTGATTCTTCGCCGCTAGCATACACATCAAGCCCACCCTCTTCTGACCCCAAGGTTGATAAGATAGGCAATGGATCAATAAACCGCCAGGCAGGTAATGACGTCAATACACTTGAGAGTAAAACACCACTGCGCAGCAACCAGGCGACATAACCAACGGACAAACTCGTTGACATAGCTATACTGCTTCCTACCACCATCTGGTCTAAACCTATGCGTTGTTGGAACTCTTTTTCCATCTGATCTAATCCCTGCATCAAACCACTTGAATTAACCATTATTAACGGATCAGAAAGTTGCAGCCAGCTGACCTTTAAATCTGTCATGACCGATGTCTGATTGCCGATGGCTAACGCTAACGGCTTAATATTATTTGAATTAATCTCATTGGGTTCGAATGATGGCAGTTCAGGGGGGGCTACAAACTTCACCGCTGTTGACGCAACCACTTCTGGTGGATTGTCCGCTTCCACTTTGATGGTGACCGGCGGTGCTTTCTCTTCCGCTACCTTGTTTTCAATCTCTTTAACTTCAGCCGGAACTAAAACCTTCTCAGCGAGCGGAGCGCTGGAACCTGACTCGATATCATCGACAATTACAGTGGCCATTACCGGTGAACTAGACACCCGCTCGGCCACGCCCGTAAGATCCGTATAACGCGCTTCGACTGTAATCTTCTTACCCATATCCGCATCGGTTAACAGGTAACTGCTGCCGGTGCTGCCGATATCACTGCCGTCACGCTGCCAGTGATAGGTAATAGTGCCCAAACCATCCTCATCGGCAAGGGTGTTGCTTGCTGTCAGTGTTTCATTCTCAGCAAATATGCCACTAATCAGCACCGCACCGCTGGGCGCATCGTTGACATTGGTTATGCCACTGATGCTGTTACTTAAAACGGCTTCATTAGTGCCGCTAGCATCGGTGTAACGCGCTTCTACCGTGATGGTCTGTCCGACATCTGCATCTACCAGGGTGTAGTTACTGCCGGTGCTGCCGATATCACTGCCGTTACGTTGCCAGTGATAGGTAATCGCACCTAAGCCATCGTCATCGGTGATCGCGTTGCTCACGGAAAGCGTTTCATTTTCAGCAGGCGTGCCGTCCGTGTTTATCGTCACGCTGCCGCTGGGCGCATCGTTGCTGTTAATGATGACGATATCAAAGCGGTCGATCACGCTACCACCATTGCTATCATTGGCCGTGACGATCACTGTGGTGGTGCCGACATCGGCGTTAAGCGGTGTACCGCTGAAGGTACGGGTAGCATCGTCAAAGGTTAACCAGGCGGGCAGTGCTACGCCGCCACTCAAAGTGGCGCTGTAAATCAGCGTATCGCCATCCATATCCGTGAAGGTGTTTGCGGCAAATTGAAAACTAAAGAAACTGTCTTCTGTCACATTTTGGTCAGGGATGAGATTGGCGACGGTCGGCACATCATTACTGTTCGCCACCACAATATCGAAGGTATCAGTAGCAGGAGTGCCGCCGTTGCCATCATCGGCGGAGACTGTCACGCTGATAGAACCGACGTTAGCATTCAGCGGTGTACCGCTAAAGGTACGGGTCGCATCGTCAAAAGTAAGCCAGGCGGGCAGTGCTACGCCACCAGGTAAAGCGGCGCTGTAGCTTAACGTGTCACCGGCATCCACATCACCAAAGGTGCCTGCTGCGAAAGTAAAGCTGAAGAAACTGTCTTCGGTAGCATTCTGATCGCTTATGGCGTTATTCAGAGTCGGATCGTCATTGCTTGTTCCGACAGAAACCGTGGAAGCAATACTCAGGGTGGCCGTATCGTCACCGCTGTTGGCGATCCCGCCATTGTCCTGCAATTCAGTGATGGTGATCACTCGATTGCCTGTGCTTGGACTTTCACTGTCGTTTTCGTAACGCATGCCATTAATAAGGCTCTCAAGCTGCGTGGCCGTGACCGACCCACCGCTGAAGCTCAACGTGGCGGTATTGCCGGTGACGCTGACTGTGTAGTTGAAGTTGTCGGTGTCGTCACTCTCACCGTGGGTTAGTTCTATATCTTCACCGTCGAGGCTAAGCGTTTCCTCGGAAGCATCCAACACATTGCTGACCGTCACAGTAAAGCTTATAAACCTCTGGCTTGCTTCAATCGGATCGGCACTGCTACCGCTGAATAGCGACACCGGCGAGCCACCTTCGGTAAAGGTCGGGTTGCTGGCGGTAGCTGACAGTGTTGGTGCATCATTGACGTTGGAGAAATTGATAGTCGCCAGCACGGCTACTGTTGAATTAACACCATCTGATACCGATAGTGAAAACGCCGGAGCCGTTTCATCTCCATTGTCTACAAAGACAACCACACCTGATGTTATCTGGCTCTGAGTAAAAGAGGTAATGGCAACAGCTGGGTTACCGCTTAAGGCAAACTGTCCACCAGAAATACCACTCATTGTGAAGGTAAGCCCTGCATTAGCATCATCAGCATCGGTCGCAGCCAGCATAGCCGGTGTAATCGTGGTGGTTACTCCTTCAGAAAGAACAAAATTATTACTGCTTAATGATGGCGCTGTATTAGCAGCGATGACAGCCACTTCGGAGCTAACCGACAGCGCAGCATTAAAGTCATCTCCGCCGTTGGCTATGCCACCATCATCGGTCAAGCCTCTGATTGTTATTGTGCGTGTCCCTTCGGTCGGATTACTGCTGTTGTTTTGATAACTCATGTTATCAATCAAACCTTCCAGTACTGTTGGCGTTACGCTGCCAACTCCTGTTGTCAGGTAAATGAATTTATCACCGCCACTCGTGTAAACAAGGAACCCACTGAAATTATCGGTACTTCCGGAGTTGCTATTCTGCAACGCAATGCTACGGCCATCAAAATTGATAACTTCATCTGCGTCATCTGCCTCACCCCCTACAGATATCCACATTTCAATTACATTCTGTCCACTTTCTATAGGATCAACACTCGTCCCGCTAAATAGTGATACGGCCGCACCACCTTCGGTAAAGGTCGGATCGCTGCCGGTCGCGGTTAATGTCGGTTCGTCATTGACGGTTTGCATTGTAACGGTGGAGGCGATGCTCAGGGTTGCCGTATCGTCACCGCCGTTGGCGGTGCCGCCATTGTCCTGAAGGCTGGTGATCGTCACCACCCGGTCACTGCTGTTCGGATCATTGCTGTTGTTCTGATAGCTGATAGCATCGATCAGCGTCTGCGTTGCCGCCTCGCTCAGCGTACCGCCGCTGAGGGTCAGTGTCGCGGTGCTGCCAGTGACGCTGACGCTGTAGCTAAGGCTGTTGGTTGCGGTGGTGCCGCTGTTGCCGTTAGTCAGCCCAATGGCGCTGCCGTCGGCATTGAGAATTTCACTGGCACCATCGTTAACATTGGTGACCGTCAGGGTTAGCGCACTCAGGGTTTGGCCAGACTCAATGGTATCGGCGCTGGCACCACTGAACAGGCTGGCCGCGGCTCCGCCTTCCGTAAAGGTCGGATCGCTGCCGGTCGCGGTTAAGGTCGGTTCGTCATTGACGGTTTGCATT